>CAZFWN010000435.1:0-2502 GCA_964522745.1 uncultured Ktedonobacterales bacterium | reverse complement strand
AGCCAACTTCTCTGGTTGTTCCCACCAGCCTTGTGGTTCGCCAATCAACCGGCCCCGTATCTCGTTGACCATAAGAATGTATTGGCTCGTATGGTGCGAAAATCCCATCCAATGTCCTGCACTCCTGATCTTGCGCCGATAAGGTCATCGAGTCAAAAGTCCACAGGCATCGATGGTTCTTCCTGACGCACCCTTTGACCGAAGAGATTGGCTAGCACGCTGAAAAAGTTGGGCATGCGGTTGGGAAATCCATCCGGCCAAGCAGGATTCTTGCCGACATCTACTCGCTTCTGAATGGTGGCGCGCCCTTGGGTGATTCGCCGGACTGCATACACCTGTTCGATAAAGGCGTCGACGTCCCATAATGGACGAAAACCCCATCCCAGGTGCTACAAGCCATTACGCCGCGTCGTTATACGAGTCGTGGAGAAGTCCTCCCAGGAGATCCCGCCGTTGAATAGGGCCTTTTCGTGGTTGATCGTTTGCTGATGGAGGCGATCTGCTGACCAATGCTTTGATGGTAGACGGTTTACACAATTCGGAAACGTGGATTCCACACCGCTCCCTGTCAGGCCGCGCCTTGGGCCAAAGCAAGCAAGCATGGATTGAGGAAAAAGCCGCTGGGGCTGATCCCGATCAAGTAGCGAATCAATTGAGGTGCATCTTCAGGAGAGGGCGTCGGGTCTCCGCTCGGGTGGTTGTGGCAGAGGATGAGTCCTGGGCAGTTGCTGCTTTTGTTATATATATGCAGGGGTAACTGGTGTTATTCCGCGTCTATGCCTACTTCGCTGGTGGCAAAATCCTCCATAACTGTCCCTGTCTCCATGCGCCAATCGGAATAGGTGGGATCAATCGCTTGCTGAATAATCCGATGGGCTTCCCCTCCCCCCATTTGCCCTCTTTTTTCTAAGACAGCAGCCAGTGCTTTCACTGCACCCCAATAGACCTCAAGAATATCCAGGGCATGCCTCCGGCAGCCTCGTTGTATTGCTTGTTGCTCTTCTTCGTCCGAAGTTATCTCAAGAGACCAGAGGGAGATATTGTCGAAATCTCCCTTGTCGCATCCTCGCCAGCGCTCATACTGCTATCCTCGTTGCTGGCAGATGATCTTCATAGCCACTGTTCCTGCATACATAATAGTAATCCGCTCTGGATTCGGGTTTCCTGTCCTCCACTGATGCAGATTATGGACATCCTCGGCATAGGAACTGAATTCACAATACCCTTTATACGCTCTACTTGTATCAGCAATAAGAGAGACTTTGGAGATACAGCGACCGATCACATGACCCACAACAGCATGTCCCGCTTCATGATACGCATAAAGAGTCTGGCGCCAGTTGTGTCGTGGCGCCTCTGCCTATTCACCTGTTGCTTACCCATGGCTGGTCTTCACCTGGGCATCTTTCAATCCTAGTCTATCCTCAAGCACGCTGAAGAAATACGGCATGCGGTTGGGGAACCCATCAGGCCACGCTGGATTCTTCCCCTTCTTTGTGTATTTCTGGATGTTCGCTCGCCCTTTGGTGATCTTGCGGGCTTCATACATCTGCTCAATAAACGCATCAGCATCTATATCTGCCCGCTCAAACAAATGCGCAGCTCTGGTGATATTGGAAGGGGTCGCCTCCTCGTCGTGAAACTCCCTAGAAAAATCACCCACATAACCAGTCAGTCAGTCAGTCAGGCACTGTATCACGCTTGCCAGCTAATTGATGAGCTTGGGCAGTTCCCTTTTTCCGATGATTTTTGGTTGTTCCGTTCTTCCCATTACTCTGAGGTGGGGCGGGGTTCTGCTGAATTGGTGTAAACTCTTGCGTCTTTTGTCCGGCCAAAGATCTCAATACACTATCTTTTGCTGTCGAAAAAACAGAGGAATGCGTGAAAAGATGCTCGTTTACCGGCTTTTTGTTTGGCATGCGTGAACCTCTCGAATCTCGAACACCTGATTGTTCTTTTTCTGTGTGTTTTTGAACTGCTTCTTCGTTGTCCTTAGATTCTTGAGGTTCTACAACCGCAATTTTGTGATGTTCTTGAACCGCAATTTTTGCGGTTCTGAGATCGTGCAGGAGGTACATGTTGGTTCTGCCCTGGCCTCGCCGACGCTGCGACAAAAGATGCACGGCTTCAAGCTCACGCATATATTTTCGCACCATGTTCTCGCTGGCATCCATATCATCGCACAAACGCCCATAACCAGGGAAACACCGCTTCTCCTGCCAGGCGTAGCCTAACAGAACCGCATAGAGAAGCTTTGCATCTCGTGAGAGGTTGCGCGCGTACAAAACGAGCTTGGGGAGTTGCACGAACCTATGATACAGGGTGGGGTCTTCAATAATGAGGGTATGAGGATCCTGCTCATCAATCGTGGCTTGTTTGGAAAGCATAGCACGCCTCCGTTTGTCTTTGCCTTGACAAACCGTTGGAGTTCTGTGGTATGCTTATCGTGCTAGGAATAGGCGGTCACAGAGGAGCATCCAAAGGCTTGTCTGCTGGCCGTTT
>CAZFWN010000434.1:0-2521 GCA_964522745.1 uncultured Ktedonobacterales bacterium | reverse complement strand
CACGAGATGCGCGCGCTCAGTCTTGATGCTCCTGGCGCCCTGCGACCGCTCTCTCTCCCTGATCCCTCGGAGCCTGGACCAGCAGAAGCACTGATTCGCATCAGACAGGTGGGCATCTGTGGAACTGACTACCACGCCTTTCATGGGAATCAGCCGTTCTTTACCTATCCGCGCATTCTTGGACATGAACTCGGCGTGGAAATCATAGCCGTTGGGACCGAGGTACACCATCTCGTGAAGGGTGAACAGTGCGCGGTACGCCCCTATCTCAATTGCGGTTCCTGTCCAGCCTGCCTGCGGGGCAAGCCGAATTGCTGCATGTATTTGCAAGTCTTTGGGGTCCACATCGATGGCGGATTGCGCGAGTTTGCCGTGTTGCCGGCAGCCTATTTACATCCTGCCAGAACGCTCACCTTTGAGCAGTTGGCCCTGGTCGAGCCACTCGCCATCGGGGCGCACGCCGTCTCGGTCGCACACATTACTGAAGGCGAGCGAGTGCTTGTGGTAGGAGTCGGGCCAATTGGCCTGGCCGTCACACAATTTGCGCTGCTGGCTGGCGCCCAGGTGATGGTGGTAGACATCAGCGAGCAGCGGCTCGCCTTCTGCCAGCAGATGTGGCCTGCTGTCACCTGCATCGATGGGACCGGATCAGTGGTCAACGCCGTTGGGCAGCTCGTAGGTGATGATTTGCCTACGGTGGTCTTTGATGCCACTGGGAATGCCCAATCGATGCAAGCGGCCTTCACGTATGTTGGGTATGGTGGACGGGTCATCTTTGTTGGGTTGTTCCAGGGTGACATCACCTTCCATGACCCGCTCTTTCACAGCCGCGAAGTGACCTTGCTCAGCAGCCGGAATGCCCTTGCTGCTGATTTTGATCACATTATCAGCGCGCTCGAAGCTGGCGCGTTCACGCTTGCCCCCTGGATCACCCATCGTGCCACGCTCGAAACGGCTCCCGTCGTGTTTCCACACTGGAGCGACGGTAATAGCAGCATGATCAAGGGCCTCATCGCAATGTAGTCTTTGGAGAGAGCACACTGTCCCTCATCAGATTGAGGCATAGTCTGATGAGGCAGAGATACGAGAGCCAGAAACCGACACACTGGGACACTGGGATACGATGCGTGCCGCTCAGGCTGTCGATATATGACCTGTATCGACGCCCGGAGCGGCACGGCTTTGTTGGTTTATGGCAAAAGCTTGTCGAGCGTGATGGGAAGGTCACGGACACGAATGCCAGTCGCGTGATAGACCGCGTTGGCAATCGCGGCGGCGGTGCCGACGATCCCTATCTCGCCAATGCCCTTCGATCCCATCGGGTTGACGTGCGGATCATCCTCGTCGATCCAGGTCACGTCAATCGTGCCGACATCAGCGTTGGTGGCGATGTGATACTCGGCAAAGTCATGGTTCACAAAGTCACCAAAGTGCGGGTCAAGCACGCTCTCCTCATGCAGCGCCATCGAAAGTCCCATCGTCATGCCGCCCAAAAACTGCGAACGGGCCGTCTTCGGGTTGATGATATGGCCGGCGGCGAAGACGCCCAGCAGTCTCGGCACGCGGATCTCGCCGGTATCCTCGTTGACGCGAGCCTCCGCGAACTGCGCGCCAAAGGCGTGCATGGAGAACCGCTGCGCCTCAGGGTTCGTGTCGAATTCGCCGGTTGCCTCCAGCCCCTCGGCGGGCACAACGCCGCCAAACTCGTCGCGCAGCCGGGCGCGCAGCTTGCGCGCCGCCTCGACAATCGCCCACCCCCACGAGCCGGTCCCTGATGAGCCTCCGGCCAGGAACGCCTTTGGCAGGGCGCTGTCGCCAATCTCCATCTGTACGCGCTCAGGCGGCACCTCCAGGGCGTCCGCCGCGATCTGGGTGAGCGTCGTCCAGGCGCCGGTTCCGATGTCTGAAGCCGCAATACTGACCCGGTAGCGTCCCGCCCGGTCAACGCGCACCAGAGCCTCCGCCGGAAACTGGTAGGTCGGATAGGTCGAAGCCGCCACGCCCGTCCCGATGAGCCAGGGGCCGTCGCGTCGCTTACGCGGCTGCGGGTCGCGCGGCTGCCAGCCGAAGCGCTGTGCCCCTTCGCGCAGGCACGCCACCAGGCCGCGACTGCTGAAGGGATGGCCAGTCTCAGGATCGACCTGAGGCTCGTTCTTGATGCGCAGTTCGATAGGATCGAGGCCACCGGCCAACGCCAACTCGTCCATCGCTGACTCCAGCGCGAACATCCCTGGACACTCGCCCGGCGCGCGCATCCACAAATTTGCTGAAAGGTCCAATCGCGCCAGCCGGTGGGTGGTGCGGCGGTTGGGAGCCGCGTACATCATCCGCGTTGGGACAGCGGTTTGCTCGGCCATCTCGTAGGTTGTGGACGTCTGCTCGACGACATCGTGTGCGATGGCTGTCAGTGTTCCATCGCGCTCCGCGCCCAGGCGCACGCGCTGGATCGTCGGCGTGCGATAGCCAGCCAGCGCAAACATCTGCTGCCGCGTGAGCGCGAGCTTCGCGGGTCGTTTGGCGA
>CAZFWN010000433.1:0-2542 GCA_964522745.1 uncultured Ktedonobacterales bacterium | reverse complement strand
CTGCGCGTGTAAGCAAGTGCTATTCCATCGTGCGTTGTCACCGTTTCCATTCTGTTTCCTCCTGACTTATCTAGTGCTGTTGGCGGCTTCCATACTACGCCGCCAAAGTTTGCCTAGCGCCTGCGCGAACTGTGCTGGCTCGGCCCGTTGGGGTGGGTCAAAGTGATGTCGCCCTCCGTACACTTCAACTTGGATGTCAGGGAACAAGCTGCTTAAAATGCTGGCCTTGTGCGCTTCGATGGGATGGCTCAGGCTGCCCACGGCTAGATAGACGGGCCGCCGGAAGTCGCGGAAGCGCGCCCGGTCGATCTGCGCGTGTTGAAAGGCGCGAATCATGGCCTGAAGCCCTGCCGGGCGCTTCGCCATCCAGGCGGGCGGTGGTCCGGGTGGGGGCGGAGGTGGTTCCAGGCCAGGGCGCATATTCGCGCGCAGGAACGCCGGCATCAACTGCTCTGGTGGAAGCTGCATGATGGCCTCATGTTCCTCAAAGTAGGCGATTTCCTCTGGGGTCGGGCCTGCGCCAATCCAGGCCGGCTCGATCAGCGCGAGGCTGCGCACCGACGCGGGATACGTCGCGGTGAAGGCCAGCGAGACCGCGCCTCCGCCAGAGTACCCCATCAGATGAAAGCTGGTGAAGTTGGCTGCTTCGGCGGCCTGCCTGAGACCTTCGACCTCGGTCTCCAGCGTATAGGTGGGCGGCGGCGTCTCGGCAGCGTATACTTCCAGATCCTTGAGCAGGACCTCGGCCTCCTCCTTGATGGACGCAAGCAGTGGTCCGTAGGAGAGGGCCGCAGGATTCACCCCACCAGGAACCAGCACGACCGGGAGCCGTTGCTTGTTCGTATGGCTGGTCCATCCAGGTTGTTCGTCGGTAGCATGATGCGTAATGTGCATGGGGATGCTCCTTCTAACAGATCATTGGGTCCAACATCAACCGATGGAGCAAGGATACCTGCCAGAAGGAGCGATAGCATCGGGCGAACGCCCTATTCTGCAAAGGGCGTCAGGTCGTCGAGCAGGTGGTGCTGCATGGCAAAGAGGGTGGCTGATGCCCGCGTGGACACCCCAATCTTGTTATAGATATGCTGGATGTGGTGGCCTGCTGTTTTCTCCGTGATAATGAGCCGCTTGCCAATCTCGCGTTTGGAGAGGCCACAGGCGATCAGCCGCAGCACCTCGACCTCACGCTCGCTCAGCCCGGCAGGCCAGGCACGCCGGGTGGCGCGTGCTGGATGGCCGGCGACCGCCAGGACCGCCTGCACGGCGTCCCCATCCAATCTCCCGGACTGAACCTCCTGGCGCAGGGTGGCGGCGGCAGCATCGGGAGGGGAGGCCGGGCGGTATGGTCGTCGTTCCAGCAGCGCGTGATAGACATCGGCGGCCGCCAGGATGCGTCCCCCAGTGGAGAGGAGGCTTGCTGGGATGTGGCGATGATAGCCCGAGGCATCGAGCCGCTCATGGTGGCAGGCCGCCAGCGCGCCCAGCCGCGCCAGCGCCGCAGGGCGAGCCAGGACCCGCTCGGTATAATAGGGGTGCAGGCGCACCTGTTCCCATTCCTCGTCGGTGAGCGGTCGTGCTTTGTCCCAGATGCCGCTGGAAATGCCCACCCGTCCCAGATCGTGGAGATAGCCGGCTTGACGGATGGCAATGGCTTCCGCTTCAGAGCAGCCGAGATGGCGCGCGGCGGCCTCCGCCAGCGCGGCCACGCCGCGCGAGTGCCCGGAGAGATACGGCGATTTGAGGTCCACAAAGTCGGCCATCGCCTGGGTGGCCCGCTCAAGCTGGTCTTCTGTCAGCCGCCGCTGTGGACCAGGCTCGGCGGCGAGGACGGCTTCCCAGGCGGAAGGTTGCTCCAGCGTCGCCAGCAGGCGCGGCGCTTCGGCGCAAAACTGTTCGGCGAGAGCAGGGTCATATTTGGCGGCTTTCCGCTGCCGGGCCACCGCTCTGGCCGCCTCAGGGCCTCCGAGTCGATAGAAGACTTCGGCATCACGCGCCAGCTGGACAATTCTGGCTGAAAGCTGGCTCTGGGTGCCTTTGAGCTGGCCGGGCCAGCCGCGTCCATCCCAGCGCTCGAAGACCTGGCTGAGTCCGAGGGAGACGCTTTCGCTCATCTCAAACTGGGCGGCCAGCAGGCGCGATGCTTCACAGTGAGCGGTGATCGCCTCTTGGGCCCCGGAAGGCCCTGCTGCCAGCGCGGCCAGGATCATCCGTGCACGCTGCGGCAGGGGCTGGCCCTCGCCCACATGGCGGAAAAGAAAGCGGAGCATTTCTCTTGGCTGCGCCATATCGACGACGGCCAGATGCATGGTCGCGGCGATGTCATTGCCGAAACTGGCGGCCTCTTCGTGGGCGTCGGCCGTGCAGCCGATGCCCCGCAGCAGGGCGACATAATACACATCGGAGAGTTCGCGCTCGCTGAGATCGAGGGTCTGGCCGAGATGCAGCGCCAGGAGGCAGGTGCGCAGGGTATGGCCTATCGGTTGGCCGGTCCCCAGGTCGGTCGCCAGGGAGAGCGCGGCCAGGAGTTCGGCAAGACGCACGC
>CAZFWN010000432.1:0-2545 GCA_964522745.1 uncultured Ktedonobacterales bacterium | reverse complement strand
GAATAGCCACCCGGCATATTCTAGCAAAAAGAAGGAGACCCACTCATGGCAGAACCGTTTGAGTACATCTCACATGCCCGCCTGGTCTACCACGAGGGCTACCGCTACGCCTATCTGGGCGACGTGGTCCAGCCGGTGATTTATGGCGTGCAGGGCGCCTTGCGCGAGTATTATGGCGCCAAGGAGGGGCCAGCCGTCGCCTCCACGCTGGACCAGATCGTCGCCGCCGTCGCTGGCTGAATGTACGGCACGCTTGCCGGCGCCCTGGCAGGGCGCAAGATTCGCTTTGATCGCCAGACCTACACAGCCACCGTCGATGGGCGCATCGTCGGCATTGGCAAGACCATCCGCATTGAATCCATCGCCGTGTATTATGATCTCACCATCCCACCCGAATCGCGCGAGGCCGCCGAGCGCGCCCTGGCGGTGCATCCCGAAGGCTGCCCGGCGCACCAGAGCGTCAAGGATGCCATCAAGATCACCTGGGATGCCACGCTGCACAGCGGGGATGAGACCATCGCGTTGAGCAGCGAGACCACAACAGCAACATCGTAGCTGGAGTCTTGTAGCGCCGGCAAGGATGCCGGCGCTACGAGCGGCTGTCTCCCAGCGTGATCGGGGTGCGTGAGCATCTGTATAGACAGCAGAGCAGTTCTGTGCTATCTATAACTCATTACAGGGGGAGGAGCCATATTTATGAAGGTGTGGAGCAAAGGTTTTCTCTTGCTCTGAGGGTGGCGGCACTGCTTCTGTGGCGTGGCGCTGGCCTTGATCGTGGACCTTGAGCATGCAATCAATACATTGTTCCAGGTCGGGGCAGCCACATTGCAAGCCCTGCTCGAGCATCTGCCTCATGTGCTGCGCCCGGTGAATCAACGTGTCCACCTCGGCTAGCTTCCGCTTTGCCAGGCGTTGCCAACGCGCGGAGAGCGGTGCATCCTCGTCCAGTTCCTGGAGCAACGTCTGTATGTCAGCCACGCTAAAGCCGACCGCCTGGGCGGCTTGAATAAAGCCCAATCTGCGCAGAATATCCGCCTGATAGCGTCGTTGGCCGCTGACGCGCTGGGGCAGCGGCAGGAGTCCCACGCTCTCATAGTACCGAATGGCCGACGTGCGAATACCCGCTTGTTTGGCGACCTCGCTGATGGTCAATTCCTTCATCTTCTTCCGCCTTATTCCTCTTGACTTCAAGTGGACTTGAACGTGTACACTCGATTATAACCGATAGCAACGTCATCGGCCAGTCCCTTAGAAAAGGTTTGTCGAGAGGAATGGAAAACAAGCTATGGCAGAAACTCATCCGAACCTGTTGCTCGTGAGTGACCAGGACTTTGAACAGCGCGTGCTACACTCCACGCTCCCAGTGATTGTCGAATTCACGGCAGATTGGTGCCCTCCCTGCCGGGTGCTGGCCCCGCACTTTGCACAACTCAGCAGAAGCTACCAGGGCAAGCTGACATTTGCGAAGCTGGATACCGACGAAAACGTACTCGTGCCTGCCCGCTACGGTATCCAGGGCATCCCAACACTCGTCCTCTTCACAGGCGGGGAGCCAGTCGGGCGTGTGGTTGGACCACACCCAGGCCGCTTGCAGCAAAGCATTGAGCGCTTGCTATCAGCGGTAAGCATCGAAGGAGCGCGAGCATAGCAGAGAGACCTATCGGATCTGTCCTGGTGGTCCGAGTAGGCATTCTAGGCATTCTGGGCATTCTTGCGACAAGCAGGGGTGAGGACTTGTACCGCCGGACGCCGGCACGGATGCTGGCAGGGGCGAGATCATAGCCTGACGCTCCAAACAGCATTCATCATTTTACTGTGAACCAGATCACAGGCTATTTGTGCGCTGGTTCACAGTAAAATGATGAGCTGTTGTCCATACTGATGAGAGAAAGCTCATCAACTTTTAAGGCAGGCAAGACCACTGGAAAGGAATGTACCAGATGCAGGACAATCACTCATCATTTCAAGCTGCCAGCAGATTATGGCAATCAGGCGCGCGAAGTATGGTTCCAGGATGGGTGCTCCTGGGACTGGCTTGCCTCTTTCTGCTGAGTTGTTCCCATCCTGGCAGCCCACCAGGCACAACAGCACCACAGACGTCGGTTACCTCTCCCTCGGTCACGCCAACGTCCGCATTGACGCCACAGTATGACTTCACCGCACAGGATAGCGGGAGAACCGTGACGTATGTCGTCACCAGTCGGTTCGAGATTTTTTTGAATCAGCAGCAGTATCCGAAACAAAACCTCCAGGTTTCGTGTACGCCTCCTGGGACGATTGGAAGTGTCTCAAACTTGCCCTACGCGGCCCCACCGCTCTATGTGGTGCGCTATGAGGGGGTCCAACCAGGGGTCTGTATCATCAAGAACGGAACCTTTCTGCTGACTGTAAGGATTAATGCTTTAGGGACAGAGCTAAACTGATTGGTAGGGAGGCTTGTAGCGCCGGCATCCTTGCCGACAGGGGCGGGCGATCAGGCCCAGCAGCGGGCCAGGGCGCTCTTGACCTCCTCTAGCACCTCGATGTCGAAGCGCGTTTCCAACTC
>CAZFWN010000431.1:0-2546 GCA_964522745.1 uncultured Ktedonobacterales bacterium | reverse complement strand
CTGGGGGTCGCCTGCGCCTCCTGGAGCGAGAGATAGGGATTGCCGATGCCCGCGTAGACGGAGTTATCCGGGCCGATCAGCATGGCATCCCAGGCACCCCCTGCGGTCGCCTTGAGCTGCTGGCCCACCCTGTCTATCACCGTCTGGAAGCTCCAGAGCGTGGTGCCGGTGTCGGCGTCGAGGACATAGATGATGCCGCCACCAACGGTGATCGCCGACGCGACGAAGACCTTGCCGTTGGCTACCTGTGGGGCGATGTCGAAGTGGACCTGGCCTGCCGCGAGCTGCGTATCATACCATACTTGCTGGCCTGTTTGCGCATCCAGGGCGAACACCCCACTCGCGGTGACGCCGTAGATTCTGCCATTGGCGATGGTCACGCCGTTTGGCCCAGAAATCTCAGGAGAGTTGTAGTCGTGTGTCCAGAGGACCCGGCCAGTCGCAGTCTGCACAGCGATGACATTCGAGGCCCCATCTTGAAGATAGGCGATGCCGTTGGCAAGCACCGGATTGGCAACGTCTGCACCATCAGCACCCTTGCCTTGCAGGGGGACCGTCCAGGCAATCTCCAGCTTCGACACGTTCGTCGAAGCAATGGTCGAGTGCGCGACCCGCGTGTTGTACAGGTCCCCATTCGGGGCAGGCCACTCCGTCGCGTAGCAGATATCCTCCACGGGGGCGCCGGGTGGGACAGACGTAGCACCGGCTGCGGTCGGCGTGTTGCAGGCCATCGGCGTAGGGGTGCCTTGTACTGACGGCGCGCCGCCGCACGCTGCGAGCAAGGCGACGAGTGCCAGGGCGGCCACAAAACCTCCTCGTGTGCCGGGTCGCTTCAGGATAAGCATCTCCAACTCCTTCTCAGTCTCAGTGGCAGCCGGGGATAGGTACAAAACAGGCATCCCGGTCATACCTCTGTCTGGCGACGATCAATTTTGCCGCTGACGGGCCAGATAGACACCAAGGGCGAACGTTCCGAGTCCCAACAACAAGACTTGGTATCAAGGGCGATACGGCCTCTGTGGCCCGCGAACGGGCCACAGAGGCCAGGTCACAGGCTGCTACTTCCAGCGGGTGAGAATGCTTTCGCGCTGAAACAGTTGGGCGGCACCCCAGGTCAAGAGGATCGCCAGCGGGATCAGGATCAGACTGGCAATGACCGCCACGAGCACGGTGAGCTCAAACTGGCCAAAGAGTTCGCCCAGGATGATCCCCGCAATGGGCACCACCGCCCAGACCGAAAGTTGTTGCGCCGTGCGGGTATCGTTGACCCGCGACGAAATAGCCGTCATGATAGCCACCGCGATCAGCCCTAAGAGCGGCGTGCCAGCAAGGAAGAGGATGAGCCAGCCCCCGGTGACCACGTGGGAGACGACATTGGCATCGGTTACAATCGCTAATTCCGCGATGAACAGGCCGCCACTCACGCAGGTGACCAGCACTGCGGGCAAGAGCGCCGCCAGCATTTTGCCCGCCAGCAGTTGCCACCGGCGCACGGGCGTTGCCAACAGTGGTTCGAGCGTGTGGCTGTTCTTCTCGCCAATGATACTGTAGGCCGCAATCGTGCTGGGCACGATCATCGACAGCAGGATAAAGATATTCGAGAATATTGTGCCAATCAGTCCTTGCGTGACCTCGTGGAGGGTCAACCCCTGGAGGGAGGGCACGTGCAGCGAACTCACTTTTGACCCATTGCCGCCCAGTTGCAGGTACAAGAGGGGAAGCACGACAAACAGCAGCGGCGGCAGGAGAATGCTGAACAGGAGAATCCGTTGCTGGAGAATCTCGCGGAACTCTTTCCGCAGGATCACAAACACTTTGCGCATATGAGATCACACTCCTTCTTCATGCTCAGTGGCGGACAGCCGCCGCTTCAGGCGCACTCTCCACCAGTTCCAGGTAGACCTCTTCGAGGGAATGGGAGGTCGGTTCCACCGCGCGGATGGCTGCGCCTGCCGCCACGAGAGAGCGCACCAGCTCAGGATTCTGCTCATCGGGATGCGCGAGACTGACCGAGAGGGTACTCTCGGAGGCCGTCGCCTCCTGGACAAAGGGCAGCGCGCGAACGGTCTCAAGCCAGCGCGCCGCGTCTCCAACGACGCGCACCTGGGTCCCTGTTCCAAACAGGCCCGCGCGTAACTGCGCTGGAGTGCCCAGGTGCAGGAGCCGCGAGCGAAACACCCCGATCGAATCGCAGAGTTCATCGGCCTCGGGCAGATTATGCGTCGTGAGAAAGATGGTCCGTCCCTCGGCTCGCAGTTCCTTGATGAAGTCGCGCACCACCCGCGCGGCTTCCGGATCAAGGCCAGCCGTGGGCTCATCGAGGAAGATCACCTTGGGTTCGTGCAGCAAGGCACGGGCAATCGCCAGCTTCTGCCGCATGCCTTTCGAGAAGCCGCCCACCTTGTCGCCGCGCCGCTCCCACAGGTCGAGCAGGCGCAGATAGCGTTCGACCTGGGAGGCGGCTCGCTCGGCTGGGAGATCATACAGCTCCGCAAAAAACAGCAGGTTGTCCCAGGCGCTGAGGCGGTCATACAGGCCCGGCGTCT
>CAZFWN010000430.1:0-2551 GCA_964522745.1 uncultured Ktedonobacterales bacterium | reverse complement strand
GCGTTCGTCATAGGCGCACTTCTTTGGAACCAACCGCTCATACAGCTTGGCCCACTCATTGTCCTTGAGGGCCCTGCGTTAAGGAAGATGTCCTGTAGCCGCAAAGTAGATAAGTGCGGCACAGTTTATTGACAGGCGATCACTTTAAGCGATGTTGGTGAGTGACAACGGGATGCGATGGGTGAGATCCAACGTGAAGCGCCCATAGGGATTGACATGCTGGTAGAACAAGGGCGTTAATCCGCGCCAGTCTTCAGGCTTCATGGCAGCGTTCCAGTGTTCCTCAGCCAAGACCTCTTGGAGCATCAACGTATTGACGAGGGCAAGGCTGACCTGGATCAAATGGAGGGATAAGACGGCGACCTCCTGGTCCTCTGGCCGATTCGACAGCAGCTCTCCTCCACGGGCAGAGAAGATGAAGCCGTTCACACTGTTCCATTGCTCAATGACATTGAGGGCTTCCTGAATCTCCTGTCGAAGTCGTTGGTGATGATTAGGGTGCGATTCCATTCGACCCGATCAGGGTGCTGCAAGTTGATTGAGCTATTGTTAGACTGCACTGACGATGCTCGGTACAATTCCATTCGACCCGATCAGGGTGCTGCAAGCGTAGGTTCGACGAAAGAGAAGAAGAACGCTGAACTGGCGAACGACGATCCCGTTCGCCAGTTCAGCTTGGAGCGCAGCACGTTAGCGGGGGCGAATGACCAGCAAGGGAGTATCTGCCAGATGCAAAACAGCACCTGCGACACTGCCATAGAGCCAGCGGCCCACACCACTGTGGCCATGCGTTGCCATCACAATCATGACTGCCTGGCCTGCCTCCTTCCGCACATTGGCTTGCTCAGCAATATCCAGCGCCGCTCCACCTTCGGTCACCGCGATGGCGGTGGGAATCCCTTGCGCCTGGAAGCGCTGCTGCACGGTTTCCAGATACTGAGTGGCTCTCTGCCGCTCTGTCGGCACGATGGCCCTGATCGCGTCATTCGCTGCGGCGGCACGACCCAGCGCGCCCACACTCAGATCTGGCAGATCCAGGGAACGCAGCAGGGTGACTGAGGCGCCCAGCTGGTTGGCCAGCGAGATCGCTCGCAACAGCACGGACTCGGCCAATTCTGAACCATCCAGCGGCACGAGCAGATGCGGATGTGCCTCGCGGGTGAAGACACTGGTCGGCTTTTCGCCCTGCTTGAGCAGCAGCACCGGCACTGGGGCACCTTGCAGCACGCGATCAGCCACGCTGCCATGTACGAGTCGGCTCATCCCTTCACGCGCATGGGTGACCATCACAATCAGATCGGCGTGGTGAGCGTGGGCCATATCCACTATGGCAATGGCTGGATCACCTTCCGTGCGCACGGCCTCAATTGGGACACCTTGCGCTTTGGCCTCTTGCTCTATCCTGGTCAGGTAGGCATCGATTTCCTCATGCACGCCGGTGGGCACCTCAAAAGGTCCACCGCGCGAGTATGCCAGGTATTCCACCTTACTGACCCGCAATAGGATGAGCTTGCCATTCGCCCCAGCGCGCTGGACGAAGGCAAGCGCGGTTGGCAACGCCTCCTCAGCGAGCTTCGAGCCATCCAGCGGCACCAGAATGCGACCATAGGGTGGAAGCCCGCCTGCTGTTTTGAACGGAATCTGATTGGTGGATGGGGTCTGCGAAATCATCACGTTGCTCCTTTTGCTCCTGGCAAGGTACGCTCTACTCCCCAGAGTAGTGGCCTTGCTTCCTTCTCTTCTCTATAACAGAGCGTAGAGCCTGATGGTAGCCACAGTGATGATGGCGAGTTACTCGAAGGTAACAGATGCCAGGTGATAGCCAGCACACAGATGTGCCCAGAACATCCTCTGGGCACATCTGTGTCAAAAAGAGCCTTTCGTGATTGTTCTGCGCTCAATCACCTGCTACGGTGGCAGCGGTGGCGGTCGGCGTCTGCTTTGCCAGCACTTCGCGTGCCTTGCGGTTAGCGGTGGTGATGGCCCAGAAGAAAACGAAGGCCCCCACCAGCAGCACGCCAGCCATCGACAGGTAGGTCAGCGGCCAGGCCCAGGCGAGATTCTGACTGGTCTGGAAGAAGCTGACAAACGTGCCATAGCCGGACGAGGCAAAGGTCGTTGGCAGGCTGTTGGCCTCCACCGAGAGGACCAATGGCACATAGTAGAACGTCGCGCCGATGACCAGCAAGATCGTGGAGAGCCGATAAGCGCCCAGGTCATCATCCACCTTGCGCATAAGCTTGACGATCAAGGCGAGGAGCAGAAAGAGCGTGGCGAGCGAGCCAGTCAACGGCAGAGGTTGATTGGCGACCAGGTTTGGCATGAAGAAGACAAAGCTGAGCACGAAGGTCGCCAGCAGAAAGGCATCGCGCATCAGGACGTAGGACATCCACCAGACGTCGGCGCCGAAGCGCAAGCCACTTTTGCGTAAGATGCGCATGAGATAGGGCCGCCCAATGTGCAGCAGCAGGATGGTCGTCCACAGCGCAGGCAGAAACGCGACCACACTTAAGATCAGCCATTGCGACCCGCCCTGCACCAGCGCCTGGGT
>CAZFWN010000429.1:0-2567 GCA_964522745.1 uncultured Ktedonobacterales bacterium | reverse complement strand
TGTAAACGCCGATCGAAAACCGTGGCGCTCTGCCGGTCGAAAACCGCAGCGCTCATGGATCCACTCGTGACATCCTGTACAAGGTGGACGAAATCGTCCGCCTCTGTCCACCGGTGTTACGAGGTCGAGCGGTGTACAACAACATGCACGACTGGGCTGAAATCCGGCGGCGCGTGCTGATCGAGGGACTCTCCAAACGCGCGGCCTGCCGGGACTACGACCTCCATTGGTCCACCCTCGAGAAGATCCTGGCCTGCGACCAGCCGCCCGGCTACCGCGAGGCCGGCTCCCGCGTCAAACCCAAGCTCGGCCCCTTCCTGGATACGATCCATCAGATCCTCGAGGCCGACCGCTCGGCGCCCCCCAAGCAGCGCCACACCGCCGCTCGAATCTACCATCGGCTCCGCGGCGAATTCGGCTACCGGGGCGGCCCGAGCGTCGTCCGCGACGCCGTCCGCGCCTGGCGGCGGCGCCACGCCGAGGTCTTCTTCCCGATCGAACATGGCCCCGAGGAGGCCCAGGCCGACTTCGGCCAGGCCGAACTGGTCCTCGCCGGCCGGCCGGTCACGGCGGCCCTCTTCGTCATGACCTTGCCCGTCTCCGGCGCCGTGTTCTGCTGCCTGTTCCCGCGCGAATGCACCGAGTCCTTCCTGGAGGGGCACGTCCGCGCCTTCGCGTTCTTCGGCGGCCTCCCCCGCCGGATCAGCTACGACAACAGCCGGATCGCCGTCCTCCGGATCATCCGGCGGCGGGGGGGCGCCCTGACCGAAGCGTTTGAACGCTTGAAGAGTTATTATCTCTTCGATTCCCACTTCTGCCTGGTCCGTCGCCCCAACGAGAAGGGGCACGTCGAGAACCTCGTCGGCTATGCCCGGCGGAACTTCCTCGTCCCCGTCCCGGTCGCCGAGGACTTCCCTTCACTCAATGACATCTTGACACGAAGATGTCGCGAGGACCTGGCCCGCTGCGCCTCGGGCCAGACCGCCACCAACGCCGAGCGGCTCACGGGCCAGCTCCCGGCGTTCCTCCCCCTGCCATCGACCCCGTTCGATCCGTCGCGGGTCGTCCCGAGTCGGGTCAACTCGCTGTCGCTGGTGCGGTTCGACACCAACAGTTACTCGGTCCCCGTCCGCTACGCGCATCAGCGGGTCACGCTCCGGGCCGGGATCGAGATGATCCGCGTCGAATGCGACGGCCGGGTGATCGCCGAGCATCGTCGCGACTGGGGCCGGCATCAGACGGTGTTCGATTGGGTCCATTACCTGCGGCTCCTGGAGCACAAGCCCGGGGCGCTGGACTATGCCCGCCCCCTGAAGGGGATGAACTTGCCCGATTGCTTCCCGCTGCTCCGGGCGCGGCTGGAGGAGGCGGACCCGGAGGGCGGCACGGCCGAGTTCATCCGCGTGCTCCTGTTGCATGAGGACTTCTCGAGCGAGGAACTGACGGCGGCGGTCCGGGCCGCGCTGCCCCTGCCGACGATCAAGGCCGCGGACATCCGCGTCTTGCTCGAGCGCGGCCGCGAGGACCCCGCGACCCCCCTGAGCCTGGAGGGCCGACCGCATCTCAAGGCGATCCGGGTGGGGCGCCCCGACCTGAAGGGGTACGGTGCCCTCCTGACCGGCGGGGAGGTCCAGCCATGACCCGGAACCGGGAGGTCGATCTGATCCGGCTCAAGGAGCATCTCAAGGCATTACGGCTGCCGACGATCCAGGCCGAGTGCGCGAAACTGGCCCGGGAGTGCCTGACCGAGGGGGTGGACCACCTGGGCTTCTTGCTGAAGCTCTGCGAGCTGGAACTGATCGAGCGGGAGCGGAAGGCGGCGGCCCGGCGGCTCAAGGCCGCCGCGTTGCCGGCGATCAAGCTGATCTCGGAGTTCGACTTCACGGCGCAGCCGACGATCAACCGATTGCTTGTCCTGGATCTGATGAGATGCGACTATGTTAGCAGGAGAGAGAATGTACTCTTGATCGGGACTTCGGGGACGGGGAAGACGCACATCGCCACGTCGCTGGCCGCGGAGGCTTGCTCGCGGGGGAAGCGCGTGCGATTCTACCGGGTGACGGACCTGGTGACGCAACTCCTGGAGGCGCGGGAGGAGCGGCAGCTGTCGCGGATCCGAGGCCAGCTCTCGAAGCTCGACCTGCTGGTCCTCGACGAGCTGGGCTACGTCCCGATGGGCAAGGCGGGCGCCGAGCTGTTGTTCGACGTGATGAGCCGTGCTTATGAGAGCATGAGCCTCATCGTGACGACGAACCTGCCGTTCGAGCAATGGACGGAGGTGCTGGACAACGAGAGGCTGACGGGGGCGACCCTGGACCGCCTGACCCATCGATGCCATATCGTGGAGACCGGCGGCGAGAGCTATCGCCTGAAAGACGCCCGTCGTGGCCGCCGACCTCGGGAGGTGAACAAGCCCGAGTCGGAGTCGTCGAGGGGGCCTGAACAAACCCTGGTGAACACGGGTCGTCCCGGAGAGTAGACGCCGGGCCGAATCCGAGGTGACATCTGTCTACTGGCGCCACGGTTTTCGACCGGCAGAGCGCCACGGTTTTCGATCGGCGTTCACA
>CAZFWN010000428.1:0-2571 GCA_964522745.1 uncultured Ktedonobacterales bacterium | reverse complement strand
CGTGCGCGTTTGGGATGCGGCAACAGGCGTCACGCGGATCATCTATCATGGGCATAATGATGCAATACAACATCTTGCCTGGTCGCCGGATGGCAAACGGATAGCCTCGGCCAGCAATGATAAGACCGTGCAAGTCTGGGATGCCAGCACAGCCGCAACGCTCGTGACCTATAGCGGCCATACTCGTGAGGCGACGTCAGTAGCGTGGTCGCCTGATGGAAAGCGTCTGGTTTCTGGGAGCTATGATGGAACCCTCCAGGTATGGAGCGCTGATAGTGGAGCGCAGTTCTTGACCCTTAGCCCACTCTCCGATCGGGTCTGGGCTGTGGCGTGGTCACCCGATGGCACAGACATCGCCTCGGCCAATGCGAATGGTACTGTCCATATCTGGGATGCCTCGACGGGCAGAAGTGTAACCACTGATAGCTATTGGCCGTCACCCCAGCAGGCAGGTGCCTGATGATTTCGATTGGTTGAGAGGCTCTTGCTTTTTTGTGAGGAGCCAGGTATAATCATCAGCAGATGTGCCCGGCACATCGCTGGGCTGTTCTGTAGAAATACGCCCAGAAGGCTTCTCTGAGAGGATTTTCACGAGTTTATGTCTCCGCTGCCGGTAAGAATGCTTGCAACTCGCCCGTAATTTACGGGAGGAGTCTGCCCATTTTTAGGCAAGCGTGGAGACAGCGCCCGTCGAGAGAAGCAGGGAGATCATCGACCAGAGCATGGTTGTGATCTTCAAAAGGCCAGCGAGTGGCCTCCGCTTACTTCCTCTTATCGAGTATCCTGGATCAGCATACGCTTCAAGCCGCAGGTAGACTCCTCTGCTTGCGGCTTTTTGCTGGCTGGAGAGGGACAGCGCCCCATATGCCGTGTTGTTGGCTTGCGGGGCAAGGAAGAGGATAGAGCGCTATGCTGGAAGTCAAAGGTTTAACGCTAAGTCGTGGCAGCAAGACGCTGCTGGAAGATGCGAGTTTTCTTATCAGCCGGGGCGAGAAAGTGGGGCTGGTGGGCGTCAACGGCGCGGGCAAGACGACGCTGCTGCGCGCCCTGCGCGGCGATCTTCCGCCTGATGCTGGCAAGATTCTGTGCCCTGAGCAAGTGGGTTATCTGGGCCAGGAGCGGCTGGCGGACGCGCTGCTGGCCGGAGGTGACACAAACTCGCCAGTCACGGTGCGCGACGCGCTTCTGGCCGGACGCAATCTGGCAGCGATAGGCGCTGAACTGCGCGCCATCGAAGCTGATTTAGAGCGCGCCACGTCACCGGCGCTGGCAACGGCAGATACCAGGGGTGCCAGGCTGAGCGAAGGCATCCGTGAGCGCAACACTGGCGAGGCACAGGAGACCACATATGAGGCGCTGTTGGCGCGCTATGGCGACCTGGAGGAGCGCTTTGCGCTGGCCGGGGGCTACAGCGCTGAGCATGAGATGGCTGAACTCCTGGTTGGCCTGGGCCTGGGCGATGTGGAGCTAGAGCGCCCGGTGGTGGCGCTCTCCGGTGGGCAGAAGACGCGGCTGGCGCTGGCGCGTGTCCTCTTTTCGGCCCCTGAATTGCTGTTGCTGGATGAGCCGACCAACCATCTGGATGGCCCGGCAACGCGCTGGCTGATGGACTATCTGGCGCGCTTCGAGGGCACGGTGGTGCTGGTCTCGCATGATCTGGCGCTGCTAGACCGGGCGATCACGCGCATCCTGCACCTGGACGCGCTGACGCAGACGTTGATGGCCTATACCGGCAATTATTCATCCTATCTGCGCCAGCGCAGCCAGGCGGAGCAGCACGCCGCTGCCGAGGCCGGGCGTCAGCGGGCAAAGATCACTCGCCTCGAAGAGCAGGCCGACTGGATGCGTGGCAAGACGGCCAAGATGGCCCGCCGCGCCAAGGTACTCGATCATCTGGTGGAGCGCATACGCGAGGACATGCCTGATCCGGCTCTCTTGCCCAGGAAAGAGCGTGCCCTGACGCTGGACCTGCCTATCGCCCGGCAGAGTGGGCATCTGGTCTTGCGCGTGGAGCGGCTGAGCAAGAGCTACGGCGGCCCGCCGGTGCTGAACAACCTGACCTTTCAGATCGAACGCGGACAGCGATTGGTGGTGATAGGCCGCAACGGCGCCGGCAAGACGACACTGCTGCGCGTACTGGCAGGTTTGACGCCGCCGAGCCTGGGAAAAGTGGAGGCCGGCCATCAGGTAGACCTGGGCTATTACGCGCAGGAACACGAAACGCTGCATCCCGGTCTCATGCTGCTGGAAGAGCTGCGGCTGGCGGCAGGCGATATGCCCCACCGAACAGGCGAGCCGCCCAGCGACGGACATCTGCGCACGCTGCTGGGGCGCTTTCTCTTCTCCGGCGCGCAGGCGTTCCAGAAGGTTGGGTCGCTTTCTGGCGGTGAGAAGACACGGCTGGCATTGGCACGGTTAATGCTTGGCGGCTACAACACATTGTTATTAGATGAGCCAACCAATAACCTGGACCCAATCTCGCGTGACCGGGTCTGCGAGGCGCTGGCACACTATAGGGGCACGCTGATTATCGTCAGCCACGATACCGAGTTTGTCAAAGCCTTGCAGCCT
>CAZFWN010000427.1:0-2583 GCA_964522745.1 uncultured Ktedonobacterales bacterium | reverse complement strand
ACTCCGGCCACCTCTGGTGGCAATTCACTCAGTGCATGACAGGGCGCACCCTTTCGATGCATCCGGCTTTCCAGTTTCCAGAAGCCTCTGAGGATTGTTCATCAGCGCATCACGCGCCAACATCCCCTCCGCTTCTCTACTCCCTGCCACCCTTTCCCCTGTACGCCGCTTTCCGGCGCTCCAAGGCGGGGCGTGACTCCCGCGAGTACTACGATGGCTCTGTACTCCTTCTGCTCGCACAGGGAGGAGTATCCCGCATTCTCACGTATTCGACGTATCTAGCGCGTTTTAGGTGCCCTTTCGCCTCCTTGAATGGGATCATTTCCCATCGCTTCCCGGAGAGAGCGTTCCACTGGTCTCGGAAACCCCAGTGTATTTCACACCCCTATCGAACTGGTGTGTATTCTGGGAACGTCGCAACAGGCGCTATCTACAACGACGGGCGTGGCTTTCGCCGCTGGTCGGCTAGGTTCGGCAATCCAGCTTCACCCTGACGCGCGGGACAATCGGGCCTTGCCCTAAACGCCTTCAGGCAAGCCCGGCTTTGTGACATGCTATTGTCCCCTTAAGGTTTCCCGCCAGGTTAGTCACCGTCCCAAAGGTCAGTCGCTCTCAACCTTTCCTTTCTCTAAAAGGGATCGAACACGCGCCTATGCGGCGCACCAATACGTGCCACCTGTCGGCTACTTGCAGCGCGTGGGGAGCGCCCAAGCGGATGGCCTCCGCGTAGGTCGTACTGCGGTCCCGGCTGACGATTTCAACGCCGGGATGCGCCAGGAGCCAGGCGGTCAGCGTTGGGCCTTCCCGGTCGGGTAACTATTCAGGTGCCCCTCGCAATGGGGAGAGGACGTCCACGAAAGACGGCGACCAAGGCAGCCAGCATGGTATGCCCCTGCTTGCGCATGGTGGAGAGATAGCTGCGAAGGCAACAAAAGGCCGTCAGTCCCAGCTCGCGGCGTACGGTGCCCGAAATCTTCTGTTGCACTTTGACCATCCGGAGATCGCGTTCCGCTTGATTGTTGGTAAAGGGGATGGTCAGATCGTCCAGAAACGCGAGGACCTGCTCGGCACGACGCACCAAGTCATCGAGCAGGTTCTTGGCGGCACTTTGTTTGCCTCGTCCCTGCCGCTGACGGGGCGCCTCGGTTGGTGGCGGCTGAGCGGCAAACCCACGGGCCAGCACATCGAAATACTGGCCCACCCATTCATCCCGCTCCTGTGCAGGCAGCCGCGCTGCACCCCGCTCCCGCCACTCGCGAGCTGCCGCATACCTGCCCAGCAGCACCTCTTTGAGGTCGCCCGCCCATTCCTGCTGTTGTTCTTGCACAGAGGTCAGATCTCGTAGCAAGTGGGCTCCGCAGACGCTATGAGCACAGCGGTAGTGGTCATAGCTGGCCCAGCGGTCGCGCATGGCTCGCCCCGTAAAGCGTGGCCAGATGCCAATCGCCTCCAGCGCTTCGTGCCCGCGCTTGCGATGCCAGGCCAGGTGCGTCAGCCAGCGTGTGCTATTCACATGCAACCAGTGGAGCTTCCCCTTCACCCGCACGCCAGTTTCATCCCCGTGCTGTAAGGGACTGGCGAGGATCCCCTCGGCAATCTGAATCACGGTTGGCTTCAAAACGCTTGCAGCTTGTTGTATCCAGCGGGCCAGTGTACCTGCCGAGAGTTCGCATCCACACACCTCGGCGAGCGCCTCACAGGTGCGCTCGGCAGGCACAAATTGGGCCTGATGCAGGTACACCGCCAGCGCCCGCACGTGAACCCCATACTGCGCTGGGGCACTCACTTCAGCTGGGAACGTTCCACAGCTCACCCGGCTTTCACGCTGGGCACCGCACTTGCTCCACCTTATGTTCACTGATCACTAACTTCCACGGGGGCAGATCCTGCACTTGGCGCCGTTCGATCACCTCGCCCGCCACCCCCTCTAGCGGATGCTGGCAGCCAGCGCAGCGGTGGGGACGATGCTGGAACACCTCGTCCGGCTGCTCCACCAACGGCAAGGTCGAGCCGGGATGACCCCGCTGGCCTCCTATCCTCCGCCCGCTGGGGATACGCTGGCTGCGCGTCTTGCGGGTCGGGCCATCGGTGGAAGGTGGCTTACTGCTGTTATGACTATCTTTCGTGAGGAGACGTTTCCGTGCGGGCTGCAGAGCCAGGATCCGCGCCAACTGTTTGCGCAGAGCCTTCACTTCTGCCCGCAACGCGGCGTTTTCGGCCTCCAGGTGGACGATGCGTTCTTGCCCTCTCATGCCCCTATTCTAACGGCCTGTGCAATCCCCTCCTGAATAGTTACGGGGCAGGAGGGGACAACCGCCCGGATGGAGCGCTTCACCGCGAAACGCACGCGACGCATCAACCACTATCTGCACACCGCCAGCCGTGCGATTATCGCGCTGTTGGTCGCAGAAGGCATCGGGACGCTGATTGTCGGCAAAAACCCCGGCTGGAAGCAGGAAGTGGAGTTAGGGCGGGTCAACAATCAGCACTTTGTCCAGCTTCCCCATGCCCGCTTCATTGGGATGCTGGAATACAAGGCGAAACTCGCTGGCATCCGCTTTGTGCTTCAGGAAGAGAGTTACA
>CAZFWN010000426.1:0-2617 GCA_964522745.1 uncultured Ktedonobacterales bacterium | reverse complement strand
TCACCGAGTTCCCCATCCCCACGGCGTTCGGCCCTCCGCTTTGGATCACCAGCGGCCCCGATGGCAATCTCTGGTTTACCGAATTCTCGGCGAACAAAACCGGAGAGATTTCGCCCTAGAGGCTGCCAGGGACTGCTCTGGCGCTCAGCTCATCCTGGCTTTCGGCGGTTGATTCTGGCTCTGCGAGCGACTCCCCAACCAAGGGCAGCGACATCGTCTGTGCTGGCTGGAGGGTCGCTTCAAGCGCGGCCAGTTCGTTGGCACAGTAGCGCACCGGATTCTCCCAATAGCGGCTGCTGCGGTTGTTGAGGATCTGCTTGGCGGCAATCATAGAGGATGTACGACGAGCAGCAGCAAGAGCGCTTGAAGCCCTTGAACAGCCAGTCAGGACCTCTGGCAATCCATCGCCTTGCCCTTCAAGCACGGGACAACCGCGCTTGCTTGTGAATCCGCGCAGTGAAGCAGCGTCCCACTCCAGATGGGCACCTCGTCCTTTGCCAAAGGTCCTGTCGGCGGAGCTAAGAGAGCAAGGGTGTCACAAACACCAAGCCTATTCCGTCTCGTGTACGGATCTTGAATGGGATCACTCCCCATACCTTCCTGTGACAAAGGAGGTGGATACAAGATGATGGACACGCGTGCTCACCCGCCGGTGATGATTGTTGGGGGTGGCTTGTCGGGGCTCTCTGCCGCAGCGATCCTGGCACGTGCAGGGTACGCCGTGACCGTTTTTGAGAAGGCGAGCGTCCCTGGGGGGGATGCCAGGTCGAAGCAGCATGGTGCATTCACCTTCAATCTGGGGGCGCATGCCTTCTATCTGGGCGGAGCGGGCGAAAAGCTCTTGCGTGAACTGGGAGTGCGCTATCGTGGCGCCCCGCCAGCCTTTGACAAATTTCTGGTGCTTGATGGCGGAAAGCTGTACGCGTGGCCCACGCATGCGACCTCGTTGCCTGGGATGCTATCGTGGAATCCCGAGGCCACCGCAGCCTTGGCCCGTTTCTATAGCTCCGTAAAGGACAGACCTCAGGAGCAGCTCCAGAACGTGAGTTTGCGCGATTGGCTGGACCAGGAGTTGCCGCATCCGCACGCTCGCCAGTTTGTGCTGGCTCTGGCACGTCTGACCACCTATAGCCATGCACCCGCACTGGTCTCGGCTGGTATGATTCTTCCACTCCTCTTTGCTCAGGTGCGCTACCTGGATGGTGGCTGGCAGACGCTGGTAGATGGCTTGCGGCAGGCAGCACAAGGGGCAGAGGCAGAACTGGTAACACATGCCAGGGTGACGGCGATTGAGATTGCAGAAGAAAGACACACCGTGCGCCTGGCGAATGGGGCGTCCTATCTGGCGGCGGTGGTGGTGCTGGCCATTGATCCGCAGGCAGCCTCAGCTCTCGTTGCAGAGGGTGCGCATAAGGACCTGAGCGGTTGGGCTAGGCAGTCCGTTCCGGTACGTGCTGCCTGCCTCGATGTCGCTTTGCGTCGCCTCCCAGAGCCGCAGCACCTGTTCGCGCTCGGCATTGATCGTCCACTCTACTTTGCCGTGCATTCTGCCTGGGCTAAACTAGCGCCGGAGGGGAGCGCGTTGGTCAGCCAGGCAATTCCCAAGGGGCTAGCGACCAACTGGCAGCAGGGGGAGCGCTACCTGCCGCACGCGCTGGTCTGCGCGGGCCACATCGACACCTGGGGCTTCACCTTTCCCGAAGTCGCCACACTGCTCAACCAGACCGGCCGCTCTATCCACGAGCGCGCGGCCTATGGCCAGGCCCTGCCGCTCGTGCAGCGGGCGCTCAGCATTCGGGAGCAGGCGCTAGGCCCCGACCATCCCGACGTGGCCGAAAGCCTGGACACCCTGGCGCAGATCTACGGTGCCCAGGGGCAGTACGCGGAGGCTCTGCCCCTCGCCGAGCGGGCGCTGGCCATTCGGGAGCAGGCGCTAGGCCCCGACCATCCCGAGGTCGCCCGCAGCCTGAACATACTGGGGCAGATCCTCTTCCGCACGCAGGGGCAGGTAAGCGAGGTCCAGCCGCTCTTGGAGCGGGCGCTGGCCATTCACGAGCGGGCGCTGGGACCGGACCACCTCGATGTGGCGGAAAGCCTGCTCAACCTGGCGTCATCCTACTGGGGCCAGGGGAAGTATGCGGAGCAGCTGCCCCTGACTCAGCGGGCGCTGTCCATCTTTGAGCGGCAGTTGGGACCGGATCACCCCCAGGTAGCGTACTGCCTGTTTAGCCAAGCGAACAGCTACCGCGATCTGGGGCGCTACCGGGAGGCGCTGCCCCTCGCAGAGCGAGCGCGAGCTATTTGGGAGCAGCAGTTGGGGTCGCAGCATCCCGACCTGGCCGAAAGTCTGTACGCCCTGGCGCACCTCTCCCGCGACCAGGGACAGTACGACGAGGCGCTGCCGCTCTTCCAGCAGGCGCTGGGACCGGACCACCCCTACGTCGCCCGTGGACTGCACAACCTAGCGCTCATCTTGCGCGATCAGGGGCGGTACCGGGAGGCGCTCCCCCTCGCCGAGCGGGCGCTCTCCATCTATGAGCAGCAGGTGGGGCCAAATCCCCTCCGTAAAGTGGCGGTCCTGAACACCCTGGCAACGATCTACTCCTCCCAGGGGCAC
>CAZFWN010000425.1:0-2622 GCA_964522745.1 uncultured Ktedonobacterales bacterium | reverse complement strand
GCCGCGCCGGTGGCCGGGTCGTTGACGGTCTTGAGCATATAGAGGAAGTCTGCCGAGGTGATGGCCTGGCCATCGGACCACTTGAGGTCATGGCGCAGCTTCATCGTCACCGTCAGGCCATCTTTGCTGACATCGCCGTTGGCCTGGCTGGGAATCTCGGTCAACTCATCGGCCACCACCTTGGCGTCCGAGGTGACGGTGATGGGGGCGCCCCAGAGGCCGGAGTCCACCGTCACGTCTACGACCGTCGTGGCGAACAAGGGGTTGGTGCTATCAGGGAACTGCCAATCAGAAATCAGCAGCGTGCCGCCCTTATGGGTCGGCGTCACGTACTTGTACGTGGAGTTGTTGGGGGTGGGCGGCGGATTTGATGGAGTGCCGCAGGCCGCGACGAGCGCGGCCACCACCATGAGGAAGGTGGAAACGAAGACCAGTCGTCCCTTCTTCAAATGGAACCTCCTGGATAGATAGGAAACAGTGCGTTCTGCCAGACAGATGGACGTAAAAGATGTGTTGTCAGGTTTGCTCGACTCTCGGTGCTACCCCCTTTCCGGGAAAGGTGCCCTTCCGCCAGCGCGAAAGAGCCGTTTAGCCGCATTGAACGAGGAGATCATCCGCTGGCTCCTCAAGCGCCTGACGCAAGACCTTCCGCGCTCGCCAGAGTCGGGCTTCTACCGCGTGTTTGGTCAGGCCGGTACGCGCCGCGATCTCCTTCATACTGGCGAAGTGGAAATAGCGAAGAGAGATCAGATAGCGGTCAAATGCTGGGAGCTGTTCCAGGGCGCGGCGCACCTCTTCGAGCCGCTCTCGTTGCTCCAGCAAGACATCCACACCAGCAGCCGTCGTTTGGGTGCGCGCTTCCTGGTGCTGCTTGAGCCGTTCTAGTGGCTGCTGATCCCTGGCCGGAAAATAGTCTTCATACGCAAATGGTTCATAAGCAAGGGGTTCTATCAGGGATTCGACGGGGCAGCGAAGTAACTGCCTCCGACGATCCAGCGCGATATACTTGGCGCGCATGGTCAGCCAGGTACGCAGCGAACTCCGCGCCGGATCAAAACGCTCAAACTCCTGCCAGGCGATCAGAAAGAGGTCATTGAGACACTCCTCAGCATCTTGCACCGATCCGGCTCCGGCCAGCATCATGCGCGTGAAATAGAACAGGTCGCGCGAATATTGATATACAATCGCCTCCAGGCTGATGGGGTCGCGCGCGCGCATTCCCTGAATGAGTTGGTGTTCATCGAGCCAGGTCTTTTCACCCATGCCTCTTTCCTCGTGTGGCATTGATACCAATCTGCTCGTCTGCCGTTGACCACTCTGGCTTCCCACGCGAGGAGCACTTGAGTGGTATCCCCAATCAAGGGTGTGTCTGGAGTATAGGATGGAAGGCACGCGGCGATCTTGCAGATTTCTGCGTATCTTGTCAAAAAGCTGCGCAGTTGGGGCTACATCGCTTGCTCCTGATAGCCCTCACAAAACTGGCGTATATCTTTGTAGGATAAGAGAAAAGGAGTCTTGCTCCGCTGGTGCTGTCCCCGTGTCTCTCGATCAGGAAAGTGAACTCTGCCCATGAAGAAGTCATTGCTTGAAGCGCAAGGTCGCTCGATGGAGATGCCTCTCAATGAGCTTGCCTCACCGCGACTCTCTCTCTCCAGCACACAAGTGGGCTGGGAAGGGCTGGTCGTCCAGGCGTTCGACGAGCCGAAAGAGATGGAAGGCTGGATAGTTTCCCCTAATGGTGATATTGCGCTAATGCTTTATACTGGTGGAACTCTACACGTCGAGCGGCGGCGGGGGCATGAATCCTGGAAAGGGGAGGACATCCATCCTGGAGAGCTGGTCTTGAACTGGGGCCAAGGCTCTCCCTATGAAGTCCGCTGGTGGAGCCTCTCCACCGCCCCAACTCAGACGCTGGATGTCCATCTGAGCCGGACGCTGGTGAATCGTGTAGCCGAGGAGGTGGTGGGCATCGATCTGGCGAGTCTGAAGTTGGTAGGGCGCGTTGGCTTTCGAGACCCACTGCTGGCCCAGATCGCGCTGGCGCTGTGGCAGGAATTGGAGCAGCCAGGGCCGGCAGGGAAACTGTACGCGCAAACATCTGCCCAACTGCTCGCCCTCCACCTGGTGCGGCAGTATGCCTCCAACAGCGTGGTTCTCAGGAAATCTCCGCCTTCTCCACAAGGGCTGACCGAGCGCCAGGTCAAGCATGTGCTGGGGTTCATCCAGGCGCATCTGAGCGAAGATCTCTCGTTGGACACGTTGGCGCAGCAGGCCGGCTTCAGCTCCTATCACTTTGCTCGTTTGTTTCGTAGGGCAACGGGAGCCAGTCTGCATCAGGTGGTGCTGCGCCAGCGGATCGAGCGCGCTCAGCGGCTGCTCCAGGAGACGGATATGCCTCTCGCTCACGTTGCGCACGTGTGCGGTTTTGCGCATCAGAGCCACCTGACCCAGGTACTCAGACAGCACCTCGGCCTCACCCCTCGCGCCTATCGGCGCAGTGGCGCCAGGTGCGCGGCTTTGTACCAGGATGAACAGGATTCGGCGCTGCTGCAAGAACCATGATGTGACCACGAAAGGTGAGAGTAAGGATGTCAGGATCGTAGTCAATACTCACTCCCCTGA
>CAZFWN010000424.1:0-2640 GCA_964522745.1 uncultured Ktedonobacterales bacterium | reverse complement strand
GTCGGCAAGTGCCACTGGTGCTCCTCTCCGACGGCACTGCACCCACCGATCAGCCAGAGCAAACGCCAAACACTGTTCAGTCCGAAAGGACGCTCCAGGGAACGCCTGCCTCCGCAGGGCGCGTGACCGCTCCGGCGCGGGTGATTCTTGATCCGCACCATGCCCGCCTCTTCCCTGGCGAAATCCTGGTGGCACCTTCGACGGACCCCGGTTGGACGCCCCTCTTCCTCCAGGCAGCAGGACTGGTGATGGAAGTGGGGGGCGCGATGGCACATGGAGCCATTGTGGCTCGCGAGTACGGCCTTCCGGCGGTGGTAGGGGTCGCTGGAGCGACAACACACATCCGCACCGGTCAACTGATCACCCTCGATGGGTCACAGGGCCTGGTCATGTTCACCCCATAGGGAGAGAGCGGCGAAGGGCTTCACGTCCCTGCCTGGGGTGATGCCAGGAGGACCGTGGTAGAATGAGGCGTCGCGGAGCGGGCGGCTGTTTAGAAAGGCAGTGCTGCAATGAAGGAGAACGCACCAGCACCAGAACGGCCAGAAGCAGGTCGCAGGGGAACAGCCGTCTGCCCAAGTGGGAGACACGTCCCCGATGGGGTCATCGCCTCCAGCGGGATCGCCTTCCAGCTCTGGCGGCTCTACCAGCACTTCTGGCTGGTGTGTTTGTTGTTCCCGCTCGTCTCGTTGGTGCGTGTGCCGGGGTCGCTGGCGCATCTGGTCAGCGGACTGGGCGCGCTGGTGGTCTTCGCGACGAGCTATACCTGGCTGATGTGGCCCCATCCAGTGAGTCGCGCGGTGCAGAGCCGCGCCCGGTCCCAGATGCAGGTAGCCCTCTTCGTGGTCCTGGTGGGGCTGGTCGTGGTCCTCAGCGCGACCTACAGTCTCACCTTTCTCTGGCTCTTCATCGGCCTCGGTGCCTGTGCCGGGGTGATCTTCCCATTGATTCAAGCCTTCGTCGTCGTCAGCTTCCTTATGCTTATGCCCGTCCTCATCAGTCTGCTCGTGCAGGGCGGCACTCTGCGGGTGGACTGGCCGCTCACCATTGCCCTGCTGCTGCTGGTCCGCGGACTCGGCCTGGACATGATGGGCCTGGCCCGGATGGGCCGCGCCATCCGCGAACTCTATACCGCGCGACGCGAACTCGCCCGCCTGGCGGTGGCCGAGGAGCGGCTGCGGGTGGCCCGCGACCTGCATGATCTGCTCGGGCACACCCTGTCGATGATCGCCCTCAAAAGCGAGCTGGCGCGGCGCCTCGTAGAACACGAGCCGGGGCGAGCGGTGCAGGAAATCCACGAGGTCGAGGTCGTGGCGCGCCAGACCTTGCGGGAGGTGCGCGAGGCGGTGGCGGGCTATCGGCAGACGACCCTCCAGAGCGAATTGGAGGGCGCGCAAGAGTTACTCGAAGCGGCAGGCATCGACCACCACCTGGAGCTGACGGTTGGGAGGCTGCCACCAGCCATCGACACCGTCCTGGCCTGGGTGGTGCGAGAAGGCGTGACCAATGTGGTCCGGCACAGCCGCGCTCGGCGCTGCCGCATCCGGGTGACACACGTGTCTGGACAGGTGTGCATCGAGGTGACGAATGACGAGCGGAAACCCGTTCTGCAGGGGCCGGAACGGCTGACCACTCCTCCTTCCGGGAGCGGGCTGGAGGGGATTGCGGAGCGTGTGGCGGCCCAAGGTGGACATTTCGAGGCTGGACCCATCCTGGCGGATGGCGTAGCTGGTTTCCGCCTCCTCGTTGAGTTGCCCGTACCCTCATCAGAACAGCATGGGAACGGTGCTGCCCTGGTCAAGACGGACCAGACCGCTGAGGAAGGGGCCACGCCATGATTCGCGTGTTGCTGGCCGAAGATCAGGGGATGGTGCGAGGAGCACTCGCCGCCCTCTTGCGCCTGGAGGGCGATCTGGAGGTCGTGGCAGAAGTCGCCCGAGGCGATGCCGTCGTCCCCACTGCCCTCGAAACCCAGCCCGATGTCGCCCTGCTGGACATTGAGATGCCCGGTGGGGATGGGCTGAGCGCGGCCAAAGCGCTTCACGAGCGCCTGTCTGCCTGCCGGATTGTGATCTTGACCACTTTTGGACGCAGCGGCTATCTGCGCCGGGCAATGGAAAGCGGCGCGGTTGGGTTCCTGCTCAAGGAGGCGCCAGCCAGCGAACTGGCGGTGGCGATCCGGCGGGTCATGGACGGGGACCGGGTCGTGGACCCCGAACTGGCATTAGCGGCCCTGGCGGAAGGCCACAACCCGCTCACCAGCCGGGAACGGGAGGTGCTCGCAGTCGCGCTTTCCGGTGCCAGCCTAGTCAATATAGCGGCCCAGCTCGCGCTCTCCGAAGGCACGGTGCGCAATCACCTCTCTATCGCCATTCAGAAATTGGGCGTCCGCAATCGGATGGAAGCCGCGCGCCTCGCCGAGCAGAAGGGCTGGTTATAAGCCGAGGGGGAGAGAGGCAGGCTCGTGGTGCTGCCTACTCTCACGGGCAGCGATCAGCGATCGGCGTCGAGCGAGCAGGTGGGAGTGAAGGGAGGCGTTCACCAGCAGCGGTAAACGCCTCGCGGCAGCGCTCACTCGTGGCCGTGATCCGCCTCGATCACCTCAGGCGGCTGAGGAGGCTCGATGGCGAAGGTCAGATG
>CAZFWN010000423.1:0-2642 GCA_964522745.1 uncultured Ktedonobacterales bacterium | reverse complement strand
TGGATTGTGGCTCCAGTGGTTGTGGGTTCAAGCCCCATCGGTCACCCTATTTTTTTTGCCCTCTTTATCGCCCTGTTACGAGAAGCATAGGGTTGCCGCTCTGGCAAGACTCTGGCCCATCTCCCCTTCACACAAGCAAACACTACTATTGAATATCCGTTGTTGAAGGCATGGGAGCGTAGTCAGGATCGACTGGGATTTCCGTACTCATATGGGCATGTCCATCGTGATCGACGTAGTGCCAGTGGCCGTCCGCTCCGGGCAAGCGCCAGATGGGATCGATTACGGTAGTGCCCCCCGCGCGCCAATTGTTTTTGCCGGTCTCCAATCCCACCAGATCGCCAGGGAAATAGATGAGTTCAGGCGTTCGTCCCCGGACCCCAGCGACATGCTGCTCGGCGCTGACCGCCGCAACGGCCATCGTGGCCGTGACCGCCGGAAATGGGTGATTCACGTAAAACATATCACCTGTTACGGCGTCAAACTCCCCTTCATGGATCAGGCGGGACTGAGGATCGTAGGAAAACGTGAGCAAGGCAAGCGGGTAGCCGTTCGCGTTGACCACCGGAACAACCCAGAACTCGATCAGGCCGGCATCGCTGCGATAGGGTTTGACCGGCATGGGAGTGCCCAGCGCCCCCTTTTGCAAGGCAGCGGCGATAATATCAGTGCCTTGTAGGGCGCTCTGGTACATATCAGTACATTGCGCCGCGCTTACAATATCTGCGGCGGACCCGGAGTTGATCGAGTACCATTTTTCCGGCTGGGCCTGTTTGCCGGTCTGAATGAGGGTTGGATGACAGGTGCCAGTGGTTTGCGCGTGCTGACCCAAATGCACTTGGCCGCTTTCCGCAATGGCAAAGCCAAGGGCTAGCACCGCCAGGCAGAGGCAAGTGAGGATCGCGGTCAGGCGTAGGGCGCGCCAGAACGTCCGAACAGGCTGAGTTCGACGCCTGTGCCTGGTGTGAGTGGAGCGTGCCATTGCTGCTGCCCTGCCTTTCTTGCTGGAACTCAGCATGTTTTCCTCGGTGCCGCTGTGGCCGTGTTATGGTCCCTGCATCACATTGCCATTCTCATCGAGAGAATAATTGGCGTTATCCGTCGCGTCCTCATCGCGCTGGATGCTCACATAGTTGCCGATCCAGTGATGCCCATTTGGGTTGCTGGTGCCCGGCCCTGCCTGGTAGATGCCAATGACCGGATCGGGATCGTTCCCGTTGTTGGCGTTGTACGTTTGCCCCCACCACCAGATATTCGTTGTCCAATCGCTGTAGGAAACCCGCGCGTAATACGCCCCATTGAGATAGGCGCCCCAGTTTTGATCCCAGGGGTTGTAGACCGCAAAGCTATCAATGGTCGCGCTGCTCGTGGTAGCCGGGTTGCTGGAGGCCCATACTCCGGCTATCACGACAGAATGCAGGGCGTGATTGACAATGGCTATCTCCGGGGAGGTGCCGTCCCAGTGGGAGAAAGCAACTCCTTTGGCTAATCCATAGGTTCCGACAGCGACCCCGGTGTGGTAGATGTACTGATGGTAGTAATGTTGAGCGGGCGCTTCATACCAGGCAGCGTAAGCTTGAGCGCGGGGATCACCGCCAAAGTCCCTGGCAATATTAGCCAGGGTGAAACCTGTCGGCGGCGGAACTGGACCCCCAGGGGGGACCATATCGTTTTGCATATCATAGAGAATCTGCCAGGGGGTGCCATTTGCCCCCGATGTAGCGTGATTGGGATTGTCGTCGGCTGGTCCCTGGTTGTTTTGATGAGGAAACTCGATGGCGTACCCTTGCTTCCAATACTGATAGTTTGAAACGGCCTGTACCGCTGCCAGGAAGCAATAGTTTTTAGCGTATTGAGGCCAGGGACCATTGCTGGGGCGATTGTTTGCGGGTTGGACGCCAGTTGCCACTGCCATCCCCCCATTGGTGCTAATATCAGCGCCATAGTACGTCAGGTTGGACGCATTCTGAATGCCTGATGCCGCCTGAGCGGTTACGCTTGAGAAGCGTTCCCCGCCAGCGCCCCAGACCATGAAGGCCAGAAAGAGCAGAGACACGCTCAAGAACACCAGGCGGCGTTCCAGTGAACTCATGAAAAACCCTCGTTTCTGTGCCTGCTGTTCACAAGACGATGCAGCTATGGCTGATAGCCGATAACATCAGTGCCGCCGGTATCCCCATAGTAGTTGAAATACATCGGGCGCTCGGCCACGATGGGCTGACTGGACTCCACCACCAGCGAGAACGACGACAGATTGGGCATCACCCCGTTGGTCAGCACGGTAAACCGACTGCTGGCCGCGATGAGATAGGTCTTGACCGTCGGCGCGCTGCCATCGGAGGGCAAGAAAGTCACGGTCACATAGGCCGCCTGGGTGTTTGGGTTCTCAATGGTCAGATACTCGGCGAAGTTGGGCGCCACATACCCCTCGGCAAAGTAGAAGAGGGAGGAGGGCGCGCTGGCGCCCAGCACATCGGTTGCCCCCGGAATGGCGCCAGCGTAGTCAAAGCTGATCACGCGCTCGGCCAGGATAGCCGCGTCCGCGGTGACAGTCGCGCTGTTGTTGATGCCATTACTGGTTAACACCTGATTGACGTTCACCACCTGCTGCTGCCCAGGCAGCAGCGTGACCGGCGTGGTCA
>CAZFWN010000422.1:0-2656 GCA_964522745.1 uncultured Ktedonobacterales bacterium | reverse complement strand
CTTTGACAAACAGGGCATATCCAGATATGATTGAACCTGGAACAAGGCCATACACACTCCGAAAGATGACCTTGAAACCTCACTCTTGTAGATGATTTACACAGTCAGGTAGCCAGCATCAGAGGAGATCACATCCATGTCAGCCAGTTCACAATCGGTTCCCTCGTTTGGCGCGCCAGGCGAAGAGAAGGAACCCATGCTTCTCTTAGACACCACCGGGTCGATGAACTATCCGACAGAGGCAGGCGGCCAGACCAAGCGCCGCGAAACCATTCAGGAGGCCATCCAGATCGTGGTGACAGAGTTGGCGAAAGAGGATACCCAGGCTGCCCACGAAGAGGAGGGCGGCGGTCTGCGTACCGTCACCTTCGCCGGTGGCGACGCCCATGATATTGAGGATCTCAATCCCAATAACCTGCACGCTAAATGGGGCCAGATTCGTTGGGGCGGTGGCACCTATATCATGCCGGGCCTCGAAAAGCTGCTTGAGGTCTATCGGGATGAGTTTGGCTCGCGGCCTGCCGAACAGCGGCCCACCCTGCTGGCTCTGGTGATTACTGATGGTGAGGCCGAGGATACCAACGAGTTTGCCCAGGCCATTTCCAAGGTTGGGGGCAGCATGTATCTGGCCCTCGCCATCATCGGCTATGGTGACGAGCATGATCGCGCGCTGCGGGCCTATCAGCAAATCGAAGCCCGCAATAAGCATGTCAAGGTGATCTCCTTTGCCTCAGAGACGGATCCCTCGACGATTGCGGATGCCCTGCTGCGCATGATCGAATAGATGCTGCCACAGGCAGAGATGAGGAACTATGCGCTTTCTGCATAACGAGGTGAGCAGCGCGGCGATCCAGGGCTATCTGCGCCAGGGCACTCAGATTGAGCAGCTCTGGCAGCAGCTTGATGAGCAGATGACTGCGCTCACCCTCCAGGGCATGGCCCCCTGGGAGGCACACAGCAAGCTTGGATACGCGCTGGCCTTCGCCCGCGCGTGCCGCCTGAATATCGTGTTGGTCCAGAAGCTGGTGGAAGGGGCCGATCCCAAAAACACCGGCTTCATTCCCAGGGCCACCTACGACCAGGCCCAGGCGCTCGGTGAACTCTTCGAGCCATGTATGGAAGAGGCCATCAAGGCGCTCGATCCTCGTTATGTCTCCGCGTATAAGCTTCCGCTCCGGCTGCGGCGGGTTCAGGATGAGGGCCGCCCGCCGGCCCCTCATCTGCTTGGGCTGCTGGCCGCTGGCCGCGAGACACGCGAGTGGGCGGCTGGGTTGCTCGCGCAGTATGATGTTGCCATCCAGGCACCCAAACTGCCCATCCCTCAATCCATCGCGGCGCATCTGGAAACGATGAAGCACCAACTCGCGCTTGGTGACTTTCATCTGGAGTCTGCTCAAAACCTGCTTGGTGGCATCAGCAGCGGAAAGCAGGTGGCAGACGCGCTCTGCACAGAGGGAGAGGGGTTGCTCTGGGAGGCAATGGAAAGCTTTTATCAGGTCAGCCAGCTTGTCGCCTATCCTGGCGCGCGGACGCAGCCGGCGCCTGCCGCGCAAGCCCCCGCGCCCCCTACGCCTGTGCAGCCCCCTGCTGGATTGGCTCCGGCGGCGCTCTCGCCGGGTGAGCGAGCGCGTATATCCTCGCATGTCTCCGATATGCTCACGCAGCTTACCCCAGCGCAGCCTTCGGGCGCACCAGCCTCACCTGCCTCTGGCGCGCCCAGCCTGCTCAGCGATCTTCAGATGAAGGCGTCCGCGCCTGCCCCATCGAAGCCGGGCACGCCAGACTTGCTGAGCGAACTGCAATTCACGACTCCCCCTCATCCCCCGACGAAACCACCGCCGGGCGCTTCACCGGCGAGCGGCCATCAACAGGATCGCAGCCAGCCTCCCGCCGCAAAGAAGGTAGCCGATCTGCTCTCAGAACTGGGCGGTGAGCAAAAAGATCAGGGAACAAAATAGGGACCAATATTGTCCTCTTTGCGTGCTACTCTTGAAAGAGAACACGCCGAGAGGAGAAATAGTATGCGTTCCACCACATCACCCTTGCTCGATGCCATGCTTCAGGGCTGGCAGGAATACCAGCAACAACTCGTCGTCGTCCTGCGCCCCCTGACGCCAGACCAGTTCGCCAGCCGCGCTGCACCCGATCTGCGCACGGCAGGCGAGATCGCCGCCCATCTGATCGCCGCCCGCGCCAGTTGGTTCGCCGATGTCCTCAAAGAGGGCGACGAGGAGATGGCCGCCATTGTCCACTGGGACGATCAAGGCCAGCCGGCGCGCACAGCAGCCGAATACGTCTACGGCCTGGAAGCAACCTGGAACCTGATTCAGAACGCCCTTGCCCGCTGGACACCCGAAGACGTGACGGCGCCCATCATCCTTCCCTGGATCGGGCCGAAATATCCGATTACGCGGGCCTGGGTGCTGTGGCATGTGCTGGAGCATGATCTGCATCATGGCGGCGAACTGGCACACACGCTGGGCATGCGCGGCCTGAACATCAAGCTCCCGCCCCCTCCACCAGATCGGTAAACCTGTAGCGCTGGCTTCCAGCCGGCCCGTCTTTGTAGCGCCGGCTGGAAGCCAGCGCTATCCTGCAACTCTTTAAGAGGATTGGCTATCAGAACGCTCTGGTGATGAGGGTGGCGCCTCGGCTG
>CAZFWN010000421.1:0-2676 GCA_964522745.1 uncultured Ktedonobacterales bacterium | reverse complement strand
AACTGCTCTGGCGCAGCGCCTGCCGACAGGTGCGCCGCCACCGGCGCGAACAGATCGCGCCCCTGGAAGGTCACACCCGGCCCGGCCAGCCAGTAGTCGGGATTGGTCAGCGCAAAGGCACGCGGCAGGCGTTCCGGCGGGGCCGAGCGCAGCGCGGCGGCCAGTTCAAACGCGGGGTGCCAGACGGCGGGCACATCCGCCGGCGCGCCGTGCCAGTCAGCCGCCAGCGCCACTGTCTCGCGCAGCACCAGCGAAAACAGCCCATTATCCGGCCCGACGAAGCGGCCCAGCGCCGTCTCCAGCAGCAAGGGGCGCCGGCTGGTCCCCACGCCAGGATCGACCACCGCCAGATGCACCGTCTGCGGCGGAAAATAGCGATAGGCGCGCCAGAGGACCAGCGCGCCCGCCAGTATATCCTGCGGGGCAAGTTCGTGGCTCAGGTCTACCAACCGCGCCTCCGGCGCCCGCGCCAGCAGCACGCCCTTCATCGTGCCGACATAGCCATCCGCCTGCCCAAAATCGGTAGTCAGCGTAATAATCGCCAGCGCCAAAGCCGCGCTTCCCTTCTAGCACAAGCTAACAGCATCACTCGCCAGGCTCCCTGGCTGGCAGAGCCACCAGATATTCTGGCGTCTCGCCGCGTAAGAAACGAGCGATATTACTGATGCCCATCTTTGTAATCTGCGCGACGGATGCCTGGCTGATGCCAGCGATATGCGGCGTCACGATCACCTGGGGCAGATCGGTAAAAGGGTTGCCGCCATCCGCCTCGTGTTCCAGCACATCCAGCGCAGCCCCGGCCAGCGTGCCCTGAGCGAGCGCCTGGCGTAATGCCTGCTCATCGAGCAGGCTGCCGCGCGAGGTGTTCACCAGCAGCGCGCCTGGGCGCATCTGCGCAAACTCTCGTTCCCCTAGAAGGCGGCGTGTCTGCTCGCTCAGCGGCAGATGCAGGCTGATGATCGAGGCCGAGGCCAGCAGTTCTGGCAAGGCGGTATAGTGAACGCCCAGCCGCGCCTCAGTAGCCGCGTCTGCCTGGTGGCGAGCGGTATAGAGCAGGCGCGGCCCGAACGGGCGCAGCCGCTCAGCCACTGCCCGGCCAATCGTTCCAAAGCCGATCAGCCCGATGGTGGCCGTCGAAAGATCGCCGATGCCAGCGCGCTGAAGCATCCCGGTAGCCCAGAAGTTGGCGCGGGCAGCCTGCTCGGCCTGCGGGAAGCGCTTGAGCAGGCTGAGCATCAGCAGGATGGTATGCTCGGCAACGCCGTTGGTGTTGCCGCCAGGCGTATTTGCCAGCAGCACGCCGGCCTGCGCAAGCGCGGCCAGATCAAGATGATCGTAGCCCACGCTCAACTGCTGAATAAAACGCGCCTGCGGCGCCAACCGCAGCAGCGCGGCATCCACAGGGTGCCAGAGATTGATCAGCGCCGCCGCGTCCTGGGCGCTGCGGGCAAATGCCGCCGTGTCGAGGCTGTCGCTGACCTCGATCTGATGTGCAGAGCCAAGCACGCCGCGCCACGGATCGAGCAGCGCTTGCGGGACGGATTGGGTGATAACCACTTTTGCCATCGGGACTTCCTCCATGATCAGTTCTTCTTGCACTAAACTATGCCACATTTCTTCTCTGTATTTCTCCCCCCTGATACCAGGCATACTTTTTGCAATAAGACACGCCGGTTTCTCCAAACGGAGATGTTTTACGTAGGATTTCGGACACACGTAGGACAGCAGGAGCGAGCGCTCCCCAGTGGTGTTTTGCAGGGATGTGCCTGCAAATGGATGTAGTCACAAGGAGCAGATGATGGAACACCATGCGAATCAGTCACAGGAGAAGAAGAGCATGAACCAGTCGAAAGGGGTGACCAGCCGCCGCTCGTTGCTGCGCAAGGGGCTGGCGGTAGGCGGCGCCGGGGCCGTCGGCGCGGGCTTGCTCAACGCCGGGCTGCTGACCCCTGGCCTGGCGCTCGCGCGCGGGTTGGAAGGGTCCGGGTCTTCGCCGACCAAGGGCGACATCGCCATTCTCACGTTCCTGGCCGCGCTTGAGACCGTCGAGACGGATTTGTGGCAGCAGTACAACGAACTCGGAGGGATCATAGACAAAGAACCAGACGAAGGCGACCCGGTTGTCACAACGGGGAGCGGGAATCCAGCCTACCAGGCGGCTCTGCGCAACCTGGATGGAGATATGAACCAGTACATCCACGATAATACGGATGATGAGTTCACCCACATGCAGTTCCTCAACGCCTTCCTGAAGTCTGTCGGCGCTCCTCCAGTCAATCTGGAGCAGTTTCTCATCTTGCCGAGCAGCCAGGCGGACGGCGCCGTCAAGAACGCGAAACGGCTCACCAACCTGATGCAGCTCACCGTAGACACCAGTTGGTGGACCCGCTATCGCAGCAGCACGGGAAATCCTGACCCGCCTTTCAACGACACATTCGATCAAGCAATCCCAACGTTGGCTGAAGGGCAGCACCCCGCGATTCCCAGAAACAATGCCGACACCGCAGGCAGCACCCCCACATCTACTACGACCCACCTCCAGGCCATCGCCAACACAGCGGCCTTCCATTTCGGCTTTATCGAGCAAGGGGGCAGCAGCCTCTACCCCTCGCTGGCACAGCGAGCCACCGATGCGGTCGTGCTGCGCATCTTGCTCAGCATCGGCCCAACCGAGAC
>CAZFWN010000420.1:0-2693 GCA_964522745.1 uncultured Ktedonobacterales bacterium | reverse complement strand
TGTTTTTAATAAACAGATACTGATAAAATCAGACGTTCAACAATACGCAAAAAGGGCAGCAGATCAGCTCAAAATGATACGCAAGAACGTCATCACTTGAGCCATTTGCCGCAAAAATGATACAGTGCGAGCAACATCTCCACCCCTCCACTGCGTCCTCATACACTGAACCATTCTGTCTCCTAGAAAGAGCTACCGATGCTCACCCTGGATGAACAGGAGCGCATCCGCCGGGCGTATTACCTCGAATACACCAGCCTGCGAGCGATTGCACGGGAAACAGGGCATAGTTTCAGGACGGTAAGCAAAGTGGTGACTGACGCTGCAGCTCCGCCCGTTCCGGCGAAACTTCCCCGACAGTCCCCCGTCTTTGGCCCCTACCGCGCCCGGGTGGAGGAACTCTTGCAACTCAACGAACATCTCCCACGCAAACAACGCTACACCGTCCACAAACTGTATGAACTCCTCCGCGCGGAGGGCTATCAGGGCTGCGAATCGCGGATTGGGCAAGTGCGCGCCCAGTGGAGCAAACAGCATCGGGCGCCCAACGTCTACATTCCGCTCGAATTTGAACCTGGGCAGGATGCTCAATGTGACTGGGGGGAGGCGGTAGCCGTGATCGCCGGTCGCCGGCAAACGGTGCAAGTGTTTGTGATGCGGCTCAATTTCTCTGGTCGATCCTTCGTCATGGCCTTTCCCAGCCAGAAGCAGGAAAGCTTCTTCTACGGCCATGCCCAGGCGTTTAAGCACTTTGGCGGCGTCCCGCACCGCATCAGCTATGATAATCTCGCTACGGCCGTCAAGTTGGCCGTCGAAGGCAAAGGCCGACGCGAACAACGCGCCTTTGTCTCGCTGCGTTCCCATTACTTATTCGAGAGTCATTTCTGTACGCCCGGCCAGCCGCATGAGAAGGGCGGCGTCGAGCAGATGGTCGGGTTTGCCCGCCGCAACTATTTCGTGCCGATGCCCGAGGTTTCCTCGTTTGAGGAGTTGAATCTGACGTTATTGCAGAAATGCCTCCAAGAGGATCACCGCCGCCTCCACCGGCGCGAACTGACCTTTGGCCAGGCGTGGGAACAGGAACGCCCATACTTGCGGACCCTGCCCCCCTTTGAGTACGATTGTTGCGACCTCACCTCAGCCCGGCTGACGCCCTACAGTCAGGTAGTCTACGAAACCAACCGCTACTCGGTGCCGGTCCACCGGGCGCGCCGGGAGATTGTCCTCAAAGCCTACCCCTTCCACCTCGAACTCTATGACCAAACGACCCTCTTAGCGCGGCATCCGCGGTGCTACGACCGCGAGCAGGATATCTTTGATCCGCTCCATTACTTACCCTTGCTGGAACAGCGTCCGGGGGCGTTTGAGCATGCGAAACCGCTGCGCCGTTGGCGCGAAGGCTGGCCCGAGCCCTACCACCGCTTGCTACGGAGCTTACGGGAAACGTGGCCGGAAGGCCGAGGCGTGCAAGAATTCGTGCGGATTTTGCAACTCCATCAGAACTACTCACCTGCCCTGGTGGAAGGGGCGATTGAGCAAGCGCTCTCCTATGGTTGTGGGCATTTCGATGGGGTGTGGCATTGCCTGCATCAACTGATCACTCCGGAGAACATCCCGACCAGTCAGGAACTGATGGACTGTCCCCAGTTGCACGATGTGGGGAATCAACCGATTGACTTGCGGAAATACGAACGCTTACTCCAGAGCTTACCCTAGAGGGAGTCGGCCATGACTGCCCAAAGTCTGCTGGAATTGCATTTGCGCCACCTGCACCTCTCCGCCTTCTTGCACAATTACGCCGTCTTTGCTCAGGATGCGGCGCGAACCAACCTCCCCTATGAACGCTATCTGCTCGCCCTCTGTGAGGCGGAGGAGGCCCAGCGCGACGCCAACCGCGTGGAGCGCGCCATTGCAGCGGCCAAATTCCCGGTACAGAAAGACCTTTCTAGCTTCGATTTTAGTGTGGTGCAAGGAGTCAACAAAGCGAAGGTACTCGAACTGGCACAAGGGGGGTATCTGATCAAGCACGAGTCTATTATCCTGGTGGGCAACCCCGGACTTGGAAAAACGCATGTGGCGACGGGGTTGGCGCTTGCTGCTTGTCGTCAAGGCAAGCGGGTACGCTTCTTTGTCACCGCCAACCTGGCCAATGATCTCTTGGCTGCTCAAAAGGAGTTGCGGCTCTCCAAGGTGCTGGGGCAGATGAGCAAGCTGGACTTGGTAGTGCTGGATGAGGTCGGCTTCATTCCCTTCAGCCGGGAAGGTGCCCAACTGCTCTTCCAACTTTGCAGCGAACTCTACGAGCGGGTCTCAGTGATTGTCACTACCAATCTGCGATTTGGAGATTGGTCGAGTATTTTTGGAGACGAACGGATGACGGCGGCCCTGCTGGACCGGCTGACGCATCGGGCGCACATTCTGGAATTCCTTGGCGAGTCGTACCGCTTCCGTCAGCGGCTCTTGCAAACGGAGCAAGGCCAGGCGCCTGACGTGGGGGAACTCCACACCGCGCACTCAGGGGCGGGCTAAGGCGCGCCTCCGGGCGGACAGACCGAGTCTACCACGCCCGTCAAGGCCAAGACGAGCGTGCAGGCCCTTCCCTTCTCACCGCCTCCCCAGCCTGCACGGCCTTGACTGGGCGTGGTCTCTCATGAGTAACCCGCCCGGAGGGGACGCGGCGCGGGCCGGCGGCA
>CAZFWN010000419.1:0-2694 GCA_964522745.1 uncultured Ktedonobacterales bacterium | reverse complement strand
CTCTCGGCGATCGTCTTCCTGACCGCCGGGATCACCAAGTTCACCGCCGGTGCCTGGGTCGCCCTGCTCACGATTGTGCTCTTCATCCTGGCCGCAGAGCACATCCGGCACCACTACGACCGGGTCGCGCAGGCGCTTGCGCTACGCCCCGAGACGAGTGAGGTACCAGAGCACCGGCTCGCGCCGCACGTCGGAGCGGGGAGCGCACCGGGAGCTACGGGAGCGCAGGGGCACGCAACCGAGGCCCGCGCTGAGAACCAGGCTGAGAATGAGGCCGAGGAAAGTCCCGCAGAGATCCATCCCCTGACGATTGTGCCAGTCGCCTCGCTAGACCGCGCCAGCCTGCGCGCCCTGGCCTACGCCGCTGCGCTCCAACAGCCGGTGCTCGCGCTGCATCTCGCGCCCACCGCAGAGGAGGCCGAGCGCTTTCGCGACTACTGGCGCCTCTGGGGTGATCATCTACCGCTGGAGGTCGTACTTTCCCCCTACCGGGCGATTGTGGCCCCCCTGGTCAGGTACATTGAGGAGGTACAGCGGCAGCGCCCCGACCTGACGATGACAGTAATCCTGCCAGAGATCGTCACCCGGCACTGGTGGCAGCGCCTCCTCCACAATCAGACCGCCTCCCGACTGCGGCGTGCGCTCCGACCACTGCCCAAGATCATTGTGACGACTGTCCCGTTTCACTTGCCCAGTTGAGGGAGACTCGCCCGGAACCTGCTCCTGGTGTTACGATGAGATCTGGCGATGCTACATGTTGACCATAGTTGAGCAAAATATCATCAGATATTTCACCCGTTAGAGCTACGCCGGTTGACGAGACAACTCGGCGGCAGGTTGGACTACGGCCAACCTTTGAATGTTTTGCCAGTCCTGGTGGCGTCTTGCCAGCAGGGCTTTGATGGCCTTGCGGTCTGCGCAGGCGGCAAGCTCCTGATCATTGAGACGGCTTGCCAGGTTTTCTGCCGCATTTCTGTCGGCATGGTTGGTGTGCCCGCAGACCACACAGCAAAACGTTTGCTGGTTTGGGCGGTTCTCACGGGACACGTGATGGCAGCGATGGCATTCCTGGGAACTATAGGCGCTCTTGACCTTGCGGGCACGGATGCCGCGTTTGGCCGCGCCCCAGGCGAGTTGTGCGGGAATGTGGGCCAGGTTGGACGCGTAGAGATAGGCATTCATCCGACGCGCCTTGAATTTCATCCCTGCCACGTTCAGCTGCTCATAGGCAAATTGGGCGTCAGGATGATCGCGGTAGAGTTCATTGACGGCACGGTTGATTTCCTGTCGCACAGTGCGCGCCAGCTTCTTGTTGCGCGTGGAGGGCAAGCGCTTGACGCCCTTCTTTTTCAGGCAGGCGCGCAGCTTCGCTTTGCGGCGGCGCTTCGCCCGATCTCGTTTATGGCGCTCTGTTAGCTTGCCATTGAACGTGCCGTAGAGCTGGCCTGTTGAGGTGGTGATGAAGTTGGCAATGCCCACGTCTACGCCGATCACGGGCGCATCTTTGGGGGTCTCTACCTTCACCTGCTCGTCATAGGAGAGCGTCAGCCACCAGCCATCAGGCTTGCGGGCCAGCACCGTGCTGGTGTTGAGTGTTTTGCCCGTGAGCGCCTGCCGATGATACGCTGCCAGTTTCACGGGCAGGAGCACGGGCTGGCCTTTCTCCAGGGTGGACAGGCGCAGCCAGTAATCAAAGGTGCTCTCCTCTGCGGGCTGAAGCAGCGCCACATTGGCGTTGGCCTGAATCACCGGCTCTTTCAAGACGGGCGTATTCCAGTCGCGCCATTCGGGCGGCGCTTCGTCTGGCTCATGGTCTTCTCCATAGGCGGCCAGCGCGTCCAGGTAGTCTTGCGCGGCAGTGGCGTAGTTGCTTCGCCAGGACTGGGCGATGCCGGCGGCGTGCTGAATCGCCACCCGCTGCTAGCGCTGAGAAAGCGGACTCTCGAAACGGGGAGCCAGGTAGCCATTGGGTTCCGCTTCCGTGCAAAAGTAGGTCGTGTACGCCTGGCAAAGCCGCAGATAGTCAGCGGCCAGCGCATCCAGCGTGGCGATCTTGGCGTGGTTGGCGTCACAGAGGTGAATATGGGTCACAGCACGAGTCAGGCGCATCAGTTCACCTCCAGTGCCGCCAGTAATTGCGTCTTCTTGCGGCTTGCCCGCCTGCGGCCATAGAGCCGGGCACAGAACGAGGTGATGATGGCTACGAAGTCTTGCATCAGGTCGGCCTGTTCCTCTTCCGCCTCGTTGATGATGACCAGTTCGCGGCCTTGTGTCTTGAGGAGCGTCTGAATGTAGGCCACGCCAAAGCGCGAGCAGCGGTCTTTATGCTCCACCACAATATGACTGATGCTGGTGTTGGCGAGCAGCGCGAGAAACTGCGGGCGCTGATCATTGAGGCCAGAGCCACATTCCTTGACGACTTTTGCCACCTGCCAGCCTTTCGCCGCGCAGAAGCTAGAAACGCGCTCGGCCTGGCTGTCGAGGTTCTTGCGGTTCGAAGCCTCCGAGACACGGGCATAGACCGCCACTCGTCTCGGACGAACGGCTTGCGGCATGGGCAGCACCTCGACAATCACGGTGCCAGACGGCAACTGATGGGCAGGCAATTCGCCCCGTTGCCACATGCGCCACGCAGTCTGATAGCTAATGCCTTGTTGCTTGGCATAGGCGGAAAGTTTCATGTCCACAGTGTAG
>CAZFWN010000418.1:0-2717 GCA_964522745.1 uncultured Ktedonobacterales bacterium | reverse complement strand
ACTACTTGCTCCAGCCCTGTGTCGAGAGGGCTTATCTCTAGTTTACTGTAAAAGGAGCCGCCCCCAGGTGGGGGCGGCTCCTCAAAGCCACTGTTTCCAGTGCTGCCGGCGATAGCTATTTGTCATACTCGATCAGTGTAATCAGCCCGCCCATCTCTTCCATCGTATCTCCCGGATTCATCACATGGGAGAGGATATGGCAGTGGAAGGGATAGATGCTGCCGGGAGCCGCCCAGGCGTAGAAGACCAGATCGTAGCTTTCTCCTGGGGCAATAGCAATCGTATCCATCTTCTGCGGATTGGTGAGCATCTGCCCATCCTGCGCCACTTCAGTGAAGAAGTGGCCGTGCATGTGCATAGGATGAATCAACTCACCGATGTTAATCAAACGCACATGGATGGTCTGCCCATGTTTGACCTTCATCGGCTGAGTATCTGGGAAGCTCTTGCCATTGATCACGTAGTAGCCGCCCAGTTCGCTGACCATTTGCAGATATTCCTGATCGGCCTGGATGGCAGTGGCCGCCTCCGGGGTGCTCGGCTTGGGATCGACGATGAAGGCGCCATACAGCCCGCCGGGCACCTGGGTCAGGTCGTCATAGTGGGAGTGATAGAAGTACGTCCCCACATTGTCAAGCGGGATGGTGAAGTCATAGGTGAAGCTCTGCCCTGGCTGGATGGGATCTTGCCCGACGCCAGGAACCCCATCTTCATTGGCCGGTATTTCCAGCCCATGCCAGTGAATAGTCGTTCCCTCTGGGAAATGATTGGCGATGGTGATGCGCAGATGATCGCCAGCCGTCACCCGAATCGTTGGACCGGGCACCGTGCCGTCCAGCGTCCAGGCCAGCACGCGCGGCTTACCATGTACTGGCTCCCACATGACCTGCTCGGCAGTAAAGTGAAACTCCTTGGCCCCATCAGCAGCCACCGTGTATTGCGCTGGCTGCGCGCCAAAGTTCTGCGTGGCGTTGGGCACATTGCCAGGGTTGGTCGTTGGGTTCATCTGCATGCTAGTAGAATTGTTCGTAGTTGTCCCGGTGGACTGACTCGCTTTCACACCCGTATTTATCAGGACGATAAAGCCATAGCCCATCAAGCCCACGAACATCACTACCACCAGAAGCGACAGGCCGATGGGGCCATAAAGCCAGGTGAGCAAGCGTTTCCCTGTACCAGATGGTTGTTTATCCTCTCTACTGGCTGGCTGAGGCTTGGGTTCAACTGGCTCGATTGCTGGTTCTTTCTCTACGACGTGCTGACTCATAAATAGCCGTTCCTCTCTAGTTAAGGGCTTGTTCGACAGACGGTATCGCTGCCGCTGGCTCAACCTGTATCTCATGGAGCCTGACCAGTAACACCGGGGCTTCGCTTTCACGCAGCACGGTCTGGGCAACGCTGCCCAGCAGGAACCGTCCCATTCCGCTGCGGCCATGCGAGGCCATGACGACCAGGCCAGCATGGTGCGCCTGAACACATTCGTCGATGAACCAGGCAGGCGAACCAACCGAGATTTCGGTGGTCACGCGCACCCCCCGATTGGCAACTTCAAGTTGTTTGCGCTGGAGGTAGCTCCGTGTCTCCTCAATCGCCCATTCTTCAACCTTAGCGACAATGACGGGATTCCCCAGGGATGGTGAAGCCACACGAGGCCGATCCACCGAGCGCACCAGCAGGAGCGGGTTGCCAAACGTTTTTGCCAGTCCTTCAGCTAACGCTAGCGCGCTTTCGCCCAGCAGTGAGCCATCCAGGGGAACAATGATGGGCGCAATTGCATCCGTCATAAAACGAGGAAGTGGCGCCTGGGTCTCGCCCCTCTCTTCTCCTCCACCCTTCAAGGCCAGGATGGGAGCATTCGTATGTTCCAGCACGCTCATGGTGATACTGGGGTGCAGCAGGGTATCGGGCCAGGTGCGCGCGTGCGTACTCATCACAATCAAATCAACATGGCGAAACTCCGCCTGATCGACAATGCCAGGGGCAGGCGCGTCATACGGGATGGCGGTGCGCACCGCGACCCCGGTTTTTCTGACACGAGTAGCAATGGCATCGAGATACCCCTCGGCCTTCCGCAGCGCCTCAAGCTGCGCCGGGCCAGGATCAGCCCCAGGGAAGACATGCACGAGAATGGTACGCACCAAGAGCAGCCCGGCATCAAAGCGCTGAGCCAGCGCGGTAGCAGGGGCAAGGGCGCGTTCGGCGAGCGGTGAGCCATCTAACGGAACCAGAATGCGCTGAAACATGAGGAGTCTCCTTTTTCTCACCCAGTGCGGGCGGTCGCAGTCTAAACAGGGCCTCCTTGCCTTGCCTTCACGTATCCTGAGCATAGCGTTCCTCAATAACGCTGCTGGTTATCAGGCGTTACAAAATGGTCAATAGCCTGCTGGATTTCCCACCTGATGACCTGTTACCGTTTTGTAACCGTGTGTTTCCTCCAGCGTGACCTGCCAGCCGTACACTCCCCTCAGACGAAGGAGCGAAGTAGGAGAGAAAAAGGAGGGCTGTATGGCCTATCGGTTTCAGGTCGATGAGGGGGCGTGTATCAACTGTGGCATCTGCATGGACCTCTGTCCGGTGCGCTGCCTGGATATGACCCGCCCTCAGGGTTTGGCGGGCGCGCCGCCGACGCCCATCCCCTTTGGGGCCGCAGACGGACCAGCGCTGATGGCAACGCCGGTGCAGATTGCCACCTGCGTTGGTTGCCAGGTCTGTGCCCA
>CAZFWN010000417.1:0-2738 GCA_964522745.1 uncultured Ktedonobacterales bacterium | reverse complement strand
GGGTGCATCCACGAGTTGTCAGTGAGTTTGAAAGGAACCTTCCGCTATGGTAAGACAGGAATCATGACCGTATGCTCGTCCTACCACAGCAGGAGGAAGGCTATGACCTATCGTAGCGTGTCCCCGACCCGGCAGCAAGGCTTGCGAGACGCGCTACTTGAGCAGATGACCACCCTCGTGGATGCCGTAGGTGGCTGGCTCGATGCTCAACCACGCACGCTAGCCGAGCTGGAACAGCGGACGCAAGCGCAGCTCCATCACCTGGGCCAGGCGTTACTCACGGGGTTGTGTGCGGTGCAAGTCTCCAGCTATCCCGTCGCGACGGTCGCCTGTCGATGTGGCGGAGTAGCCCAGTACCAGCGGCAGCGGGCCATCCAGGTGCATACCCTGCTGGGGCGGGTGCAGGTGCGGCGACCCTATTCCCTCTGTCCTGCCTGTCACCAGGGGCAGGCCCCGCTGGATGCCGCCTGGGGCGTGTGTGCCAACAGTGTCAGTGCCGGGCTGGAGCAGGTCTTGGCCCGCTTGGGGGTGAGCATACCCTTTGGGGAGGCGGCTGAACTGGCGGCCTGGCTGTTGCCGGTGGCGGTGTCCCCTACGACGGTCGCCTCCGCGACCGAGCGTGTGGGGCAGGCCATCGCTGCGGCGCAAGCACAGGCAGAGGCCACCGCCTGGAATCAGGAAGCACCACAGCCGCCCACGTCACCTGCGGCTGGGCCGGAGCGGAGGTCTGTCTCGGTGGACGGCACGATGGTCCATCTGGGCGAGGAAGGCTGGAAAGAGGCCAAGCTGGGCACGTTCTCTCTCACCAGGGCGCATCCCGCCAAGCAGGCAGGGGAGGCACCAGAGGTACGCGCCGAGCAGCACAGCCTTGTAACGGACCTGTGCGACGCCGAGGCGTTTGGACGGCTCGTGTGGGTGGAGGCGGCCCGACGGGGGGTACTTCAGGCCACCGAGGTTGTGGTCATTGGGGAAGGCTCCCATAGGATTTGGAACCTGGCTGCCGAACACTTCCCGCAGGCGGTGCAGATGGTGGATTGGTATCATGCGAGTCACTAGGTCTGGAATGCCGCGCACGCCTGCTATGGGGAGGGGACGACAACCGCCACGGCCTGGGCGGAGGCGCGGCTGAACACGCTGTGGGACGGGGAGATCGAGACGGTGCTGGCCGAGATGCAGCCTTTGGTGGGTAGGGCCGAGGCGGTACAGGAGGCCATCACGTACCTGACCAACAATCGGGAGCGCATGCGCTACGCCACCTTTCGCGCCGCAGGGCTGCAAATCGGCAGCGGGTCCATTGAGAGCGGCTGCAAGCAGGTTCAAGGGGCGCGGCTCAAGCAGGCCGGGATGCGTTGGAGCCGACCTGGGGCACGGGCGGTTGCCAAGGCGCGGGCGTGGTGCAAGAGCGGGCGCTGGGAGGAGGCCATGGCCTTGCTTTCCCCGCGCCAGCGCTCATATCACCGCAAGGCCGCTTAACTGACAACTCGTGGATGCACCCGCTTGGACCCCTCCAGCTTGAGCCTGTAAGGCTCACTTGGAGGCGTTATTCCTGGTCTTCATGTATCCACCCGACAATCAAACGAACGCTTTCCTCACCATAGTCGCGGGCCAGGAACGCGAGGGAACCAGACAATAGTTTCCATCCCTCATCTACGAGATCTTTCCGCCTTTTGCCTTCCACCAGATAGATTGCGTCACCGTACCCCCCAATGATTCCTGGTTGCCATGACGACAATAACTCTGCCTCAGTATGCCCACTTCTTTTTGCTAACCAGGCTTTTCCTTCGGCTTGCGTTTCACCCACGTATTCACAGGATTTCAGCCCACCACATTTTCCTACGCAAGTAGACTGGAACAAGTTGGTGTGCTATCCTCTGAAAGACTCCACGTTCAGAGGAGGCCAGCATGGATCGAGCCGCACGCCGAGCCGCTAAAGCTCAGTTGGTTACAGAGATGCTGCATGGCTTCTCCTGGAAAGAGGCCGCCAGGAGAGCAGGACTGCAGACGAGCCGCACCACCGCCTATCGGCTTCTCCACCGCGTTCGTACCGAGGGAACAGGTGCCCTCGATGATCAGCGTCACGGCCATCCGGCAAAGCTGCGAGCACCTGTGCAGCACTGGCTGGCGCAGTTCTGCCGTGCCGCTCCTGCCTCCACAGGAAGAACCGTGCAAGCCGCGCTTTTCGAGCGGTTTGGGCTCAAGGTGAGTATCAGCCAGGTCAATCGCCTCCGCGCCGTGCTGGGAGTGAGACACGGAGCCGTAGGCGTGGGGGGAAAATCAGCCCCCTGACCCTGACAAGGAGTCGCGCTGGCAGGAGGGAGCCGGGAGCCTCCTGCTGCTGGCGGCAGCCCATGAGACCGGTCTCCTCTCGGCCCTGGATGAAGCTCTCCCGACTGGTGAGCAGGTGCCGCTCCGGCTCGCCCATGCCACCGCGAAGACACGACGTCAAGGGCTCTTGACCCTGCTGTTCCTGCCTGCGGTTGGGTTGCGGCGCATCTGGGATTTGCGAGGCTATAGCGGGGACGCGCTGGCGCTGCTCACTACTCGCCAGCGCGCCTACGGCTACCGCCATACCGAGCGGTTTCTGGCGGAGTTGGCTCGACTTCGAGCAGATGCGCCTCTCACCAAAGCGCTCGCCGGCTGGACCGCAACCCTGTGGAAGCCAGGGCTTGTGGAGCGCGCGCAGCCGGTGCCCGTCTTCTACCTCGACGGACACAAGAAGCCTGTGTATGCTGATGCGC
>CAZFWN010000416.1:0-2790 GCA_964522745.1 uncultured Ktedonobacterales bacterium | reverse complement strand
TACCATCCCCGCAGGGCGGCGCGGCGGCCAGCGTCGCGCCACTTGCTCTGCTCGCCGCTGTTCTCTGCGCCGGAGGGATGAGCGCGACGGCGACTGGCAGCGCCGGCGCTCTGATCGATCAGCGCGGCGGCCAGGGCGGCCAGTGCTTCTGGCGGCAGATGATCGTCTACCGGCTGGACTTCGGCGCCAGCTTTCTCGCCGGATTCGCCCCAGGTTTCGGCCACCCAGCCGGTGGAAAGGTCGCCGGCAAGAAAGCGCGGGTGCTGCATAGCGAACTGGTGGAAGGGAATGGTGGTGCTGACGCCGGCGATGGTGTATTCCTCCAGGGCGCGGCGCATGCGGGCAATGGCCTCGTCGCGGTTCTCGCCCCAGGTAATCAGCTTGGCGAGCAGCGAATCATAGAACAGCGGCACCTCCATACCGGCGAAGGCGCCGCTGTCCACGCGCACGCCCGGCCCGGAAGGCTCCTGATAGGCGCTGATCGTGCCGGAGCCGGGCAGGAAGCGGTTGTATGGGTTCTCTGCGGTGATGCGGCACTCGATGGCATGCCCCCGGAAGCGCACGTCATCCTGGCTGAAGGAGAGCGGCAGCCCGGCGGCCACGCGCAGTTGCTCCTTGACCAGATCAAGCCCGGTGCGCCATTCGGTGACGGGATGCTCGACTTGCAGGCGGGTATTGACCTCCAGAAAGTAGAACTGGCGGTCTGGCCCCAGCAGGAACTCGCAGGTGCCGGCGTTGGTATAGTTGATGGCGTGAGCCAGCTTGATGACCGAATCGGCGAATTTGGCGCGCAGTTCGTCATCCAGCGCCACCGAGGGCGATTCCTCGATGAGCTTCTGGCGGCGGCGCTGCACCGAGCATTCGCGCTCGCCTAGATGGACGACGTTGCCGTATTGATCGCCAATGATCTGCATCTCGATATGCCGGGCGGGCATGATCAGCTTTTCCAGATAGACCTCGCTGTCGCCAAAGGCGCTGGCGGCCTCGCTGCGCGCCGAGCGCAGGGAGCTTTCCAGGTCTTCGGGCCGATGCACCACGCGCTGGCCCATGCCGCCGCCGCCGGCTGCCGCCTTGAGCATGACGGGATAGCCGAGTTCTTCGGCCAGCTTCGCGGCCTCGCGGGCATCCTCCAGGCCGGCGGTGGCGCCGGGAACGATGGGCACGCCGGCCTTCTGGGCGACGCGCCGGGCGGAGGTCTTTTCACCGACGGCGCGCATAGCGTCGCCCGTTGGGCCGACGAAGATCAGCCCGGCCTCGGCGCAGGCATCGGCAAAGCCGGCGTTTTCCGCCAGAAAGCCATAGCCGGGATGAATGGCCCTCGCGCCGGAGCGCTTCGCCACGTCCAGCAGTTTGGGGATGTTGAGATAGCTTTCGCGGGCGGGCGGCGGCCCGATATGATAGGCTTCGTCGGCCAGGCGCACATGCCGGGCGGCGCGGTCCGCGTCGGAGTAGACGGCCACGCTCTTCAGTCCCACCTCGCGGCAGGCGCGAATGATGCGCACGGCGATCTCGCCCCGGTTCACAATCAACACTTTCTCAAACGGCCACTGATAGCCAGGCATAGCACAGCCCCCTGCATCATCGTTGATCTCGTGTCACCACCTGGAGTATACCATCATAGGGTGATCTCACGTCGGGGCTGGCATGGGCTGCCGGGGACTTGGCGTCAGGTCGCCCTTTTGGTGCGCCTCAGGCAAGTGCTGTGTCTACCGATTGTCTGAATTGCTGCTGCAAAACCGGCTTTTTGGCATGTGAATTGCTTTTTGGTTGATAGAGGATAGGTGGTGCTCCTGGAGAAGCACAGCCGCGAGTTCCTCTGATGAGATGGGTCGGCTCCCATGCTTCATCATGTGATAATCCGGGCACTGTTTCCGGTTGCTACGCACGTGACAGGAGGTATCTGATGGCACTTGCAAACATGCTGGTCACCCTTGCCAATTTGTTTTTCATTAGCCTCAGCATTGGTGGCCCTGGGGCCAAATTCATCGTGATTACCATTCAGATTGGGGATGCGACCCCGATTCAGTATGACCTGCTGCAGTTGCTGCTGATCCTGGGCATCTCCATCGTGGCAGCGGTGCTTCTGGAGATGCTGCTGCACCGGGCGACGCCTGGCGGGATGTTGGGAGCGTTTATCACCGCGCTGATCGGCATCTGGGTGTTCATCACCTTTGTGCCCCTGGTCTGGAAGGGGGACTACTACGTCGATGGCATCCCGCTGATTACGGCGCTGATCGGCGCGATCCTCTCTATCCTGGTCGTGCATCTGCTGGTTGGCGGCGGCTGGCACCGCAAGCGCGTCGCCAGCGCGTAGCAGAGCCGTCTCTGGAGGGGCATGTTTGCCTCCTGCCATGCTTCCCTGGTGCTCTCTTTGGGAAAGGAGGGAACTGTTATGCGTGATCGTGGAGCTGATTTGCTGTTGGGTCTTGTCTTGGGCGCCGCGTTGGGAGCGACCCTGGCACTCTTGTTCGCTCCCCAGGAGGGGGCCGAGACCCGCCAATACCTGATCGACCAGGGTTTTGCGCTCCGGAAACGCGCCCAGGAGACCGTCGATGAGTTTGGCGACCAGTTCGATGAGTTTGGCGATCAGATCAAAGAACGGTCTCAGAAGGCTGTCGGCCTGGCGACCAAACCCTTCGCCAGACGTAAACGCGGCCTGGCACGCCTGCGCCCCTGGTGAGGGGGAAGAGGGCCACGACCTACGCTGGTCGTGGCCCTCTGTTTTTCTCTTCACCCGGTGATAGCTTGAGCGCTTTTTCAGCATAGGTGATGTGTATCGGCCTCCGGCAG
>CAZFWN010000415.1:0-2810 GCA_964522745.1 uncultured Ktedonobacterales bacterium | reverse complement strand
TAGGTAGTATTGATCTCATTGGCAGAAATTTTAGGGTCCAACATGAAGTTGATGAAGGCGTGCGCTGCCACGGGATCTGGTGCGGCCTTCAGAATGCTCCAGTTGTCCACCCAGAACTCTGAGCCTTCTGTTGGGATCACGTATTGCAATGTCGGCTGATTTGCTTGCGCCGCGAGGACATTACCGTTCCAATCAAGCGCGAGAATGGCATTCCCATTCCCCATCAAGTTGATATCGTCGGTTGCGGTGATCGCAAGCAGGTGAGGCTTCAATTGCAGAAGCTTTTGCAAAACCTGATTGAGTTGGTTTGAATCCACCGAGTTGTAGGAGAAGCCAAGCATCTTCAACATCGAGCCGATAACTTCGTTCACCCCATCTAGCACGATGGTCTTGCCTGACGCTTTAGTCGTGGCCATCTGGAAAAAGTCACTCCATGACGTCATCGCCGGCAGCAAGTCGGTGCGATACCCAAAGCCGGTCGTCCCCCAGTCTTTCGGCATGCTATACTGGTTGCCTGGATCATATGGCACCTGCTTAAACAAGGCATCGACGTACTTGTAGTTTGGGATGTGATCCTTGGCAAGCTTGTAGAGCAAACCTTGCGAGGCCATGATCTCAACCATATACCCGGTGGGAACGCAGACATCATATCCCGTTGCGCCGGCCTGGATCTTGGCCAGAAGCGTCTCGTTGCTGTCATACGCATCTTCGGTCACCGTCTGATGGAACGTCGAATTGAATTTCGCGAGATCGTCCCGGCCCAAATAGTAGGAGCCCCAATTATAAATGTGGAGCTGTCCCTCTAGCTTGTTTCCTAGTGTGGCGGGCTGTGATGTACTTGACGTCCCGCATGCTGCCAGCCATGCAGCAGTGCCAGCAGCAGCCGCCGTAGCCATGAACCCGCGCCGGGACATACGGGGGTTCAATTCTAGCATGCTGAGATCAAGCGGGGTTGGGGACTCAAGGCGATCAGGTCGTTCATTACTAGCCAAATCTCTGCCTCCTTCTGGGAGTGAGCGGAGTGTCACCGATGACCTCCGCACCCTTGTTTGAATGATGCTTGAGACTAGGACGACGCAGGAAGCTGGCGCCTTGCCTCCTCACGCTCCTCTTGCTGTATGCGTGCCCCCGGCTCACGCAATACCAGGCTTGCCTCGCGTCGCCACGCAAGCTTCACCTGTTCGCCTGGTCCGAAGACGCGCCAGGCACTATCCAGCCCCATATCGCGGCTATCCTCCACCGCAACATCGGGAAGAGTTCCTCTATTCTGCTGACGTACAATCATTTCCTGGCCGCTACGCTCATTGCCAACTTGGACACGGTATTCATTCTGTGCCCCAAGGAAGGTGGCCTGCGTGATTCTGCCCCCAACACTGTTCCACCCTGTCTGGACTGACGAGTCTGCAGGCAGCATCTGCATCTTTTCCGGGCGCAGGCTCAGCGTCACTTGCTCACCAGAAGTAATCGCTGGCTGCGGGCCACCACAGATAAACTCACCCATTGCGGTCTGAACGACGACAAATCTGATTCCCGGCTCGCCGGTTTCATCCATGCAGGACTCGCGCACCGTGCCTGTAATAAAATTGGTGAGGCCAATAAAGTCCGCCACAAAGCGAGTCTGCGGGCGTTCATAGATCTCCTCGGGTGTGCCCTCTTGCTCCAGGTGCCCTGCGTTCATCACCGCGATGCGGTTTGAAAGCGTGATCGCCTCTTCCTGGTCATGGGTGACATAAATGAAAGTAATACCCACTGTGTGCTGCAAAGCCTTCAGTTCGGCCTGCATGTCTTTGCGCAACTTGAGATCAAGGGCGCTGAGTGGCTCGTCGAGAAGCAAGACGGTTGGCCGGTTCACGAGCGCGCGCGCCAGGGCTACGCGCTGCTGCTGGCCGCCGGAAAGTTCGCCTGGTCGGCGAGCTCCAGCGCTCCCCAAGCGCACCATCTCCAGGGCCTCGCCCACGCGCCGACGAATCTCGTTTCGGCTCACATGCCGCTGGCGCAAGCCATAGGCGATATTATCGGATACAGACATATGGGGAAAGAGGGCGTAGCTCTGAAAGACGGTATTGACATCGCGCCGGTAGGGAGGCAATCCGGCGACATTCACGCCGCCAATCATCACCTGGCCCGTCGTCGGCTGCTCAAAACCGGCAATTAACCGCAGCGTTGTCGTCTTGCCGCATCCGCTCGGACCAAGTAAAGAGAAGAAAATCCCCTGCTCTACCTGAAGGGTCAAATCCTGAACAGCCAGGGAACTGCCAAAGGCCTTGGTGACGCTGAGGAGTTCAACATCATAACTGGAGGGCGTCACTTCATTGCCCGGTTCCGACTTCATATGCTCCTCCCCTGAACCTCAGGATGAGATGACTCGTGTATCGGTAGAGCGCATCGAGTTGCGAAATTAGGCAAAACCAGTACCGGATTTCAAGCCACCAGAGAAAGGTGCCGTATGGAGTTAGATGAGAAGGAGACACAGGCCAGGCTTGTGCCATACAGGGATGAACATCGTCCAGCCAGCAAGAGCACTCCCAAAATGTAATGACACTTAACTTGATGCAAGTATACTGAACAAACAGGAGATTGTCAAGAGGTCGGCATGGCTGATACATACCTTGTGTTGGCTACGTTCGCCATCTGGCCACACATTGCCTGGTTCAGCGCGCTCAATCTCCCATTTTTATGAGAGGATTGCAAACGTAGCCAGCACACAAGGGATAATCAGCAACTCCGACGCTTATGGTGGAATCTTGCGAAAACGCTCAGCAGCCATGATTTGGCCCCAAACCCCCCGGGTTTAACTCAAAACCAGGTGG
>CAZFWN010000414.1:0-2841 GCA_964522745.1 uncultured Ktedonobacterales bacterium | reverse complement strand
CAATCCGAGGAAGAGCCCTGAATAGCGACCACTTGCTAACTGGAAAGTTTGCCACTTTGCAGAGGGACGGGTCTCCCGCAGGATGTGTGATGGCGCAGATCCTCTGGTAAGAGAGACGGCAAGCAGCAGAGAGGGCGTTCACTGCCGCTCGGAAGATGGATCTGCCTTATGAGCCTTGCTGTTCTGCTCTGCGACTTGCCAGAACTGGTGGTGGAACCTTGCACCCTCGGCACCTGGACAAAACAGGGCATCTTTGCTACACTGAGGACCAGGGGAACGCATTGACGGGAAAAGGCTGATCGTTGTCTTCAAAGAAGAAGGGAGCTTTCACGATGCTCAGACGGTCCGTTCTCATTACCTCTCGGTTGGGCAAAACAGGCCTGACGATTGCGCTGCTGGCGTTCGTCTGCATGCTGGCCCTCACGGGGCCACGGGTGCGGCTGGCCCATGCTGCCGCGCAGCAGACGTATCTTGTCCTCTTCAACCAGGCGGCAGTGGCTGCTGACGCCATCACTGCCGCAGGCGGCACGCTCGTCTACAGCTACGATGCCATTGGCGTTGCCATCGCCAGTTCAGACAACCCGACCTTCGCCAGCGATGTGGCGCAAGATGGTCGCGTGGAAGGCGCCTCCGCCACGGCTCCATTTGCCACTCGCTTGAGCGAGGACACGGCCGATACCGGCACCTCCAGCGAGACGGTTGTGCCCAGCACCCCGGCCCCAGGCATGGACAACCTCTCCAGCCGCCAGTGGGACATGGCTCAGATTCACGCCTTTGAGGCGCATAACATCACGGGCGGCAGCAGGTCGGTAGTTGTTGGGGATATTGATACGGGGCTGGATTTTACGCACCCTGATCTGGCGCCAAACGTCGACTTCGCTGACAGCGTTTCCTGTATTGGCGGCGTGCCGAATACCAGTCCGAGCGCGTGGATGGACGATAACGGGCATGGCACGCACACGGCGGGCACGATTGCCGCTGCCAAGAATGGCATCGGCATCGTCGGCGTGGCGCCCAACGCGAGGATTGCGGGCATCAAGGCAGGTGACGCGAATGGATTCTTCTTCCCAGAGGCGGTGGTGTGTGCCTTTATGTGGGCGGGAACTCACCACATCCAGGTGACGAACAACAGCTACTTCGCCGATCCCTGGCTGTTCAACTGCAAGAACGACCCCGTTCAGCGCGCTATCTGGAAGGCCGAGCGCCGCGCCATTCGCTTTGCCATGCAGCAGGGCACGGTGGTCGTGGCGGCTGAGGGCAATCAGGCGGACGACCTGGCCCACCCGACGCAGGACGTCACCAGCCCGGACAACACCACCCCGGTTGTGCGAACCGTCCATAACGACTGCGCCGTCATTCCGGTGGAAGTGCCGGGCGTGGTTGGCGTCACAGCGGACGGCAACAGCCTGCTCAAGTCGTTCTACTCCAGCTATGGCGTGGGCACGGTGCAGGTGATCGCCCCAGGAGGTGACTCGATTCTCCAGCGCACGGCAGCAGCGCCAAACGGGCGCGTGCTCTCCACCTGGCCGGCAGCTTTGATGAGCCATTGCCTACGAAAGGTCTTTGATGGTACGGCAACCTACTGCTATCTGCAAGGCACCTCGATGGCCTCCCCGCATGTGGCTGGCGTGGCAGCCTTGCTGGTGAGCATGGGGGTGACCAACCCCGGCGCGGTGACGGCGAAACTCACCAACACCGCTGACCCGATGGCGTGCCCAGCAGACCTCTCGATCTATGCCTTCTTCCCGGCGGTGGATAACGGGGCGCCGCAGGTGTGCCAGGGCGGCACAGGCTATAACTCGTTCAACGGCAACGGACAGGTGAACGCGCTGACCGCGGTGAGCCCGTAGCCCACAACCGTTCAGAAGCCCCGGCTGCTCCAACGTGCAGGCGCAGTCGGTGAGCCGGAGCGCCACTTTCATCTGGGAGAGGTGAGGGTGGCGCTGCGCGTATTGCTCTCATCCTGCTCGCGGCCAGAGAGGGGCTCGACCATCGGGCGCAGGCGAATCTCGATGATGCGCCTGTACGCGGGCTGCGTCGCCAGCAGCAGCGCGGCATTGGCAATATCCTGCGCCTCCAGCATCTCGGAATGGCGCACGCCCTACTCCGTGCGCCCGGTGCCAATGGCAAACTCGGTTTTCCCCCCGCCTGGCAGGAGCAGGCCCACGCGAATCCCATGCGGGCGCAGTTCGCGCTCCAGCGCCAGCGCAAAGCCCACCTGGGCAAACTTGGTTGAGCAGTAAATCGTTTCGCCAGGGAAGCTCATCACGCCTGCCATTGAAGAGACCACAATAATCGTGCCGCGCTGCTGTTGGATGAGGCGCGGGACGGCCGCATGAGTGAAGGGGAAGGTGGAGCGCACCCCCAGACCGGAGCCCTGGATATTCCTGCTTCGCCGAGTATGAAGGAGGCGATGATTCCCAGAGACAACACCTTCATCGCTTGCCTCGAATCCTCGCCCTCTATTCCATGGATCTTGACGCTAACCGTTGTAAATTGTTTTCGCGGGCCAAAGAAGCCGAATAGCACGAGTAAGCTGATAAGACAAGGAGCTGTCAAACCTCGTCAAATTCGTAGTTTGCCCGAACCTCGGCAGCCCCTAGAGATGTTAAACGGTGCCTACACTCTTGGCAGCGGTTCTGAGCTATCACACATCCTGCGGGAGACCCCCCGGCGCGATATACTGCTCTGGAGGGCGTTTCCAAACTCTTCAGCAAACATCTCGAAGACGTTTCCCCGTGGAGCTTGCCTAGGCAAGAAAAGCAGGAGTTTTGTCCCCAGAGATGGGAGATCATAAACACGATGAGCTGTTCGAGGCCGGGCTGATGGAAACGTGTCCGT
>CAZFWN010000413.1:0-2848 GCA_964522745.1 uncultured Ktedonobacterales bacterium | reverse complement strand
GGCAGCAGCGGCAACGCGCTGCTGATCGAATCGGGTGGCACGCGGCTACTGGTGGATGCCGGGCTACAGCCGCGCATGCTGTTTGCGCGGCTGCGCGCAGCAGGGGTGCAACCAGGCAAGCTGACGGCCATCTTGCTGACCCACGAGCATACCGACCACGCGCAGGGCGCGGCGGTGCTGGCCCGCGAGTGGGAGGCGCCGATCATCAGCGCGCCGGAGACACTGCGCCAGATTTTGCCGACTGCCGAAGAAGGCGGGCCGCGCTGCGAGACTGAGCCGCTGGACGTGGGGCGCAGCCTCCGCGTGGGCAGCCTGGAGGTCTCGTCGTTTCCGGTGCCGCATGACGCCATCGCGCCCTGCGGCTATCTGATTCGCTCGCAAAGCTGGCGCGTCTGCATCGCGCTGGACACCGGCCATGTGCAGGGGCCGATGCTGGATGCCTTGCGCCAGGCACAGTTGCTGGTCATCGAGGCCAATCATGATTACGAGCGGCTGCTGCGCGGCCCCTATCCCTGGCACCTGAAAAAGCGCATCCTCAGCCCGACAGGCCATCTCTCCAACCAACAAACCGCCGACGCGCTAGAAACGATTGTGGACAACACGCCGCGCTGGGTCTGGCTGGCGCATCTCAGCCGCACGAACAACACACCCGATCTGGCGCGCAGCGAGATCATCCAGCGGCTGAAACAGATAGGCGCGTCGTCGATACAGACCGATGTGCTGCCGCCCGGCCCCGGCGTGGCCTGGGACAGCGCCTCGCTCTGGGATACCCTGCCACGTTAAGGAGCCGCCAGCATGCAACCATCACCACCTGCTTCTGACGCAGAGCGATTATCGGAACGACAGACCGCCGCTCAGCCGGCCAGGGGCGCGCCGATGCCTGGCAGACACTTTCTGCAAGCGCTGCTGCTGTGCCTGCTGGCGCTGATCGCGGTGCTGCTCGGCGTCACGAAGGCGTTTACTATCGATCCGGTGCTGGCGACAGGCATCGGGCTGCTGATTGGCTTTCTAGTCTACGCGCGCCGGCTCTTTATCCTGACTACCATCATCTTGCCGCTGGGCATCGTCAACCAGTTATTTGATAAGGGCATTATCAGCGGGCATTATCTGGAGCCGGCCCATCTGATCGCCCTGGCAGTGGGGCTGCTGGCGGTGGCATGGGCCATGCACAACCGCCGGGCATGGGCCGCGCCGGGCGCGCGCTCGCCGGGCGTGATCGTGGCCGTACTGGGGCTGGTCTTGCTGCTGGCGCTGGCGCCCGGCCCGGCTGCCGGATATATCTTCTCCTTCTGGATGCCAACCGTCGTGCTGGGCGGCCTGGGCATCGGCTATCTGATCCTCTCGGCGTTAGGCCGGGTCACACCTTGACAGACTGCATACTCTTTGCGTATTCTAAAGAAAGCGCAAGCGGCTGGCGAGCCGTTTGCCGTCCTATTCTGTCTTACATCCTGGGCAGCGCTTTGTTGAGCGGCTGCCCGCAGTATGGAGTTATTACATGCTACCGCGCGTTTTGATGCGCCAGGAAAAGTACGATCAGCGGCTCGGAGGAACCTGGGAAGGCTATCTCTTACCTTCCAGCGCAACGCGCACGAGCATCTGGACTCCCGCTGGCACCGTTATGCACTGGGCTACCGGCGACTGGCCGATGCGCCACCACAGCCTGCAACATTTCTGGCCGGATCGCTGGTATACCCTCAACGCCCTCTACCGCGATCAGAACCTCTATGTCATCTACTGTCATATGATCCTGCCGCCCGCGCTGGGAGAAGGCGCGACATATACCGACCTGGAACTGAGTCTGCTGGTGCAGCCGGATGCCTCGCACGAGGTTCTCAATATGGAGACCTTCGAGTTGGCCGCCGAAACGCTGAGCTATCCAGAGGAGGTGCGCATCGGCGCGCTGCTGGCGCTGGATGGGCTGATGCGCGCGGCGGACCGACGCAGCGGCCCCTTTCTGACCGTGCCGCTGAGCCTGCCGCGCCTGGACCTGCAAGACCTCAGCCCGGAGGAAGTGTCGGCCATCCTGGATGATTTTGATGAGGCTATTGTGAGGAAACGCGCATGAGCGAGTATGCACCCCTCAACGACGCGGGGTTGCCCGCCAGCATGGTGAAGCGTATCGACCACGTTGCTATCGTCGTGCGCAGCATCGATGAGGCGCTGGGCTTCTATCGTGATCTGCTGGGCATCCAGCCTTCCGCCGTCAAGACCGTGTCAACCGAGGGCGTGCGCATCGCCTTTCTGCCCGCCGGCGGGCCGAACGGCAGCGAGATCGAACTGATCGAGCCGCTGGACCCGACGAACGGCGTCGCTCGCTTTCTGGAAAGGCGCGGCGAAGGCTTGCATCACATTTGCCTGGAAGTTTCCAACATCGAGGCGGCCCTGGCCGAACTCAAAGCGCGGGGCGCGCTGGTGCTGGATGACGCGCCGCGCCCAACTGCCGAGGGGCGCGGCATCTTTCTGCACCCCAAGGGCACGCATGGGGTGCTGCTGGAACTGGTCGAACGGGGTTAAAACTTTCGTTGTAGGAGCTTGCTATGAATACCCACGAACGCCTTGAAGAACTGCGCCGGATGAAACAGGAAGCGCTGCTGGGCGGCGGCCAGAAACGCATCGATGCCCAGCATAAGAAGGGCAAGCTCACCGCCCGTGAGCGCGTGGACCTGCTGCTCGACCCTGGCTCCTTCAGCGAACTGGATATGTTTGTCACCCATCGCTCCAGCGCCTTTGGGCTGGAGAAGCAACGCATCGCTGGCGATGGCGTCGTGACTGGCTACGGCGAGATCGATGGGCGGCTGGTCTATGTCTTTGCGATGGATTTCACCGTCTTTGGCGGCACCATGTCTGA
>CAZFWN010000412.1:0-2882 GCA_964522745.1 uncultured Ktedonobacterales bacterium | reverse complement strand
GGCTGGATGGGAATATGGCAAGGACATCGTCTATCTGACCTACAAAGCAAACAATGCCCATATCGAGAGCTTCACTGGCAGCGAGCGGGGAACCAGCAGCCAGTGTCCAGTATGTGGGCACAAACAGAAAGTAAAAGGGCGCAACTGGCGCTGTCGGAACCCGGAATGCCGGTTCAACGGGCATCGAGATGTGGTGGGCAGCGTCAATATGCACCCGCTGGCTTACGGCCAGAAGATTGTCTTCCCCGCTCGCATCACGTATCAACGGGCTGGTCCCGTCCGGGTTCTGGCAAGGAACAAACAGCCATGCCAGGTCGAAGAGAGCCAGCACGTTGTAGTCGCCCGGACACGGGCCACCAGCTAGTAACTGGTGTTGTCTGGGTGCGTGGGCTGGTCAACCACTTGACAGGTTCAGGGTCTCCCTGGAGACAGGCCACACAGCTTGCGAGGCTCAGAAGCCCATCCCCTTGCACGGGATTGGGAGTGTCACTCAGCGGGTTCAGGGTTCAAGTCCCTGGTTGCTCACCAAAACACTTAAAGAAGCGGCGGCAACAATGTTACCGCCGCTTCTTTGCCAGGCTGCCTCAGGCTGTGGCAGCTTCCCGCTCGACCTTATTGCCCTTGCTCGGCCAGCTTCAACAATTCGGGGAGCAGCTTCTGCTTCAGCCAGCGCGACAACGCGCTGCTCTGCGCCGGATCGTTCGTCAGCACCAGGCGATAGATCCCTACCTCGGTGACGACGCTGGTTGGCGGCCCCTTTTCATCCAGTTGGACCAGTTGAATTTCCTCGTCAGGAAAGCGCTCAAAAAGGCGCTGGAGGTGGGTATGCAGGTCCGCGCGATCCGCTTCAGGCAAGGTGCGCAAGGCAGGGAGCGCCGTGAGGTCGCTCTCGCCCAGCCGCAGAAACTCGATAAACTTGCCGAGCGGGAGCAATGGTTCCGTGTCAACCTTCGCCTTTGGGTCGTTGAAGGCATTGGTGAGGGCATTGCTCAAATCCCCCAGTTCGGGCCGCCCGACCATCCGCATCAGGTCGCGCCCAAGCAGATAGGCTGTACCCATATCGTCAAACAGCACCTCCAGCGAAGGCAGGGCACGATTTGGCCCGCTGCATCGGTGGCGTTTGACGACGGTGACAGAGGTGCTGGTGGGTTGTCCAATCCGACGATATACCATCAGTGGCTTCCTCCTCTATGCGAACATCCTCTTCTCTGCTGGCATGAACTACGCGCAAAGCCAGGCTACTCGCCCTGGCTGGCTTTCGGCCAGCGCAACAGAATTGCGGCTGCGCAGTTCTGTTGTTGACGCCGGTTCTGCCGCTGTGCTACACTATACCATCGAGCCGTGTATCAGTAACACTACGTATGTCCATTTTCTTTGATTACCTATGGCACAACAACCAGAACGCTTTCACAATCTCGACAGCTTCGACGAGCGCCGGGGCAGCTTTGCTGACATCTGGCGCTTTGTCTTTGTTGAGCAGCGCCGCACCCGCCAGGCAGAGCGTCTGCTCTCCCCGGCGACGCTGACGCCCCGCGTCGAGAACGATGGGGCCGTGCTGCGCGACAATGTCAGTCGCGCCAGCGTGACCTGGATCGGCCATTCCAGCTTTCTCATCCAGCTAGGCGGGCACTCGATCCTGACCGATCCGGTCTGGAGCAAGAAGTCGGGAGTCGGACCATTTGGGCCAACACGGCTCGTGCCACCAGGGCTGCGCCTGATCGACCTACCCCCGATTGATCTGGTGCTGATCTCGCATAATCACTACGATCATCTGGACGACGTTACGATCAGATGGCTCGGCAACCGGCCCACCTATCTGGTGCCCGCGCGGCTGGGGTCATGGTTTCAGGCGCGGGGCGGCACCAAAGTGCATGAGTGCAACTGGTGGGAAGGCGTGGACGCGCTGGGCTTACACTTCGATTTCGTGCCCACCCAGCACTGGAGCCGACGCACCCCCTGGGACATGAATACCACCCTCTGGGGCGGCTGGATACTCAGCGATGGCCGGCACAAGCTGTATTTTGCCGGAGACTCCGCCTATTTCAGCGGCTTCAAGATGATTGGTGAGCGCTATCCGGGCATTGACGTTGCTTTGATGCCCATCGGGGCCTACGAGCCGCGCTGGTTTATGCAATCGGCGCATGTCAACCCGGAAGAGGCCGGGCAGGCGTTTCTTGATGTGGGGGCGCGCATCATCATCCCTATGCACTGGGGCACCTTCCGTCTGAGTACCGAGCGAATGGATGAACCGCCGAAGCGGCTAGCTGCCTGGTGGGAGAAACAGGGACTCGACCCGGCCAACAACTGGACGCTGGCAATTGGCGAGACGCGCTTTGTAGATGAAGTATAAAGAGTACCTCCGACAGGGAGAAAGCCGTCACGCCAATGCAGCTAGAACCTCCTCCGGCGAAGAGCGTGTGATTGGAATGGGCAAGAGGTAAGATTCTTGGGGGTGGGCCGCGAGCCTGCCCCCCTTTTTATTGCGTTGTTTGTGGCGTGGTGGGAGTAGCTTTTTTGGCTTCTGCCTCAATGGTAATAGCTGTTTGGTCGTGTTCGCGCAGGATTTCATCGACACGCTTCACAAATATCCGAAATGCTGCCCCTCTAGTCATTCCTGAGTATCGGTCCTTCATAACCTCATAGGTTAGCTGTTCGCGTATCATTGCCTCCATCGTTTTTTTGGCGTTTCTTTGATGCTCTCCGAATCTGAAACGGTTTTCTAAGGCTGCTGCTATCGCTACAATTACGCTTAGCGTGGCTGCTGTTGGTCTTTCTTCAGGGTAAGCAAGGAGAGCGGGTACTAAGATAGCGCCAACAATGATAATGAGTTGAAGGGGTATATCAACCAGTCTGTAGTAGCGAACTTGCTTTTCATACTTTAG
>CAZFWN010000411.1:0-2957 GCA_964522745.1 uncultured Ktedonobacterales bacterium | reverse complement strand
CAGTGGAATGCGCTCGTCTGCGGCGCGCTGATTCTCGACACTCACCCCAAGCCAGACGTTCGGCAAGGGCCAGGGCGACCAATGGCGCTCCGCCAGTTTGCTCCAACCGGCGCGGTCCCTGCCGAAATCATGTGTCCGCATTGCGCTGTCGAAGAGGAATCGCAATTCGGATGTGGGTGGCGGCGGTTCGTGCAAGCCCTTCTCGCGACGCGCCTCACGCGCCTGGATCATGCTCTCACTGTTTAGATAGGCGTCCACTGCGGCAGGCGCGCACGCTGCAACGCGTCGCATCCAGGACAACATGCGCTCAGGGCGCTTGGTCAACACTTGGAAGGTGTGTTGCGGCGTAGATGCCATCACCGCGAACACTGCATCAATGAACTCATCTGGCACCGTCTCGTGGAACAGGTCGCTCATGCTGTTCACGAACACCAGGCGAGGTTTGCGCCAGCGCAGCGGGTCGGTCAGGCGCTCAGAGAGGAGTTGCACGCCCTGGGGCTTGTCGGCGCCTGGCGGGGTGTAGCTTGCGCTGAATGGTTTGTGATACTGCGCGGGAGCGGTCGGGAAGTGTCCGCGCTTCCAGGCGGCATACCGCTGGTCGTGCAGCGCGAAGGCGTAACATATATCGCAGCCGCTACTCACCCGCGTGCAACCGATGGTTGGATTCCAGGTCGTCTCGGTCCAAGCGATGTGCGTCTTACCGCTCATTGCGTCACCGCCTCTCGCGAAATGCCCATTAGCGCGTCTCCATCGCCGTTGCGAGCAGCGGTTGCAGCATGCCCTCGCGTACCACCTGTGGCAGGACGACATCGGCGCGTACTTCGGTCCCATCCCAACCGTTAGGCCATGTCTCGGTCGCGATCAGCTCTTCGATGCGCGCCCGCTCCTCGTCGTTGATCAGGCTCATCTCCGTCTGTCCCGCGACGCGCGCCGCGCCGTTGATCTCCCGCTGGATGGCCAGTACTGCGGCAAGGCCCTTGCGCCTTGCCTCGAAAGTCAACGGCCCCATGCGCATCGGGTTCTTGACGAGCGAGCCATCTTTGCGCCGCTCACTGCCGTCCTTGCGCAGCCGGCTCCGTGGTTTGGTGAGTTCCGCATAGAGCGGACGCAGCCGCAGCAGCGGGGCGAGGTAGCGCCAGTGCTCGTAGGTCTTGAGCAGGAGCTTGAGCGCGTGGTCGTCGCTGGTGAGATTGCACCCCACACACCCAGTTCGTGCGTTAAGTTCCTCAGCTTCATCGCCGCCGTAGGCCTCCGCGACGAGCTGCGTCGGGAAGCCGAGCGCCGGCGCATGAAAGGTCAGCCAGTCCCAGACGTGGCACACCCGCCAATGCAGGAGTGGGGCGAGCGTGTCGGCCACCGCCGCCGGCGTCGTCTCCTGGAACCACCCTTGGCCGCATTCAGCGCCGTTGCGACCGCATGAGAGCGCGATTCGCTGGTCGCGCGCCGCGCTCTCGCCTACACGTACGCCGGTGAGCATGAGGACCTTCTCGCCTGTCTCGTCGCGCAGGCCGCGAAGCGCCGTCATCATCGGCTCGACCTTGAGCATCGGCGTGCACCAGCGGAAGCGGTTCTTGGGCGGTGGCACGCCGCGGCCGAGCATGTAGACAAAGAATCGTGCATCCAGCGGCGGCAAGACGACCTGGGTGCGGATCCCGCGACGTGCGAACTCGTCGAGCAGATGCATAGCGCTGATGTGGAGCGGCGGCAATTCCATGCGCGTGTCGGCATACAACACAGTGAGCGACTCCGGCGCGGGGACCTGTCCGCTCGCGACCAAGTGGGCGACCAGCGTCGCCACTGTGCTCGAATCTTTGCCGCCGCTGTAGGCAATGGCCCAATGCCGGTAGGCCGAGCCGTAGAGTTCCAACGACTGGCGAGTGAGGTCGAACGAACGCTCCATGGTCAGGCGCTCGCCCTCCCAGAGACTTACCTTGCGCGTTATTGTGTTCATTGCGTCACCGCCTCTCGCGTCTTTGCCGCCAGCGCGCGGGCCGGTGGAACCGGACAGCCATCGTAGTGCTCATCCTCCGCGCCCTGGTGTTTGCATACCGGACAGGCGTAGGCGCTCCACGATTCGTCGTTGCGCGTCTCGATGGATGCCACCTTCTGCACAATCTCTTCGAGCTGTGCCATGCGGTCGGCCTTGAGTTGGTCCGCCTCCTCTTGGCTCATCTTGCGTGGCCGCTGTTTCCAGCCGTCGTCACACCCCATCTGCCAGTAGTCGTAACGGCCATATTCCCGGCGATAGTTGCTCGGCTTGCGGTACGGATTCTGCGCGATATACGCGGGTTCGCGAGCAGCCCGCTCGCCCGCGTCATAGCCTTTGTCGTATGCCTGTTTGGCGATGCGATCTTTCATAGTCGTTGGCCCTCCCTCTCCCTAGTCCACGGACGCCATGACGCGTTCGGCCAGGACCGACGCGCTGCTCGGCGTCACCGCGTTGCCCGCCATCTTCACCTGTGATTTCGAATCGCCTAGCAGGGTGTAATCTGGCCGGAAGCCCATCGCGCGCTTGATCTCATGCGCCTTCAGCGTCCGGTAGTAGCAGTCGTCCAGGGCGGGTAGTTCGCGCCCGTCGCCCTGCGGGATCGCCACGCCGTGGCGTGCGACGCTCGTCGCCGTCGAAAGCGGCTCGGTCAGCGCGCTCAACGGCTCGTTGAGCTGTCCGTTGTAGCTCACCGTGAAGGGTTGTGGTGCGAGCGCCACGCCGTGTCCGTTGCCGGTCGCGACGGTGTTGAGCGGATCGACGATGCCGGTCGGCGCGTTGTCGGCGTGCATGTTCACCACATAAGGCGCCATCAGCATGCCCGGCTGCCGGCGGCTGCTCTGCGTCGGGTAGGGCTCGCTCAGCACCGGCCGCGCGTCGCTCTCCCATACGCCTCCGCTGTCGACGAGCAGCGGGGCCATCGCCACGCCCAGCCCGCCGAGCGTGTGCACTGTTGGTATGGGATCGACGA
>CAZFWN010000410.1:0-2972 GCA_964522745.1 uncultured Ktedonobacterales bacterium | reverse complement strand
AGGTGGAGATAGCGGCGCTACGCCTCCGCTGAGGCGGTGGGATCGTAGTCGGCGACCTCGTAGAGAAAGCGCGTGCCGCCCATCAGCTTGCGGTTATAGGAGGTACTCTGGACGAAGACGCGATACTCTTCCAGGTGGGCTGGCCGGAGGCGCGCCTCTTCGTCGAAGGGCAGGCCGACCATGACGCGCGCCTGGTTGCCGGCAAAGAGGTCGCCGGTGGAGCGCTGCTGCAAGACGATCTCCTTGCTGGCCTGGACCGTCTCGGTTTTGGTGAATTCATAGAAGCCTTTGCCGGCTTTGAAGATCAGCCCGTTGCGCTGCGCAAAGGTTTGGATGGGCATGGACTCATCGACATCCAAGACCTGGAAGCGGCCAGGAGGCACGGCGCGCAGGTCTACTGGTCCCGTCTCGGCGGCCAGATCGCGGCCCTGCATGGTGGCAAAGGCGCGCCGGAGCGAGCGGCTCATGCGCCCGGCCTGCTGCACCTCTTGCTCATACAGTTGCAGTTTGATGTCGGTATCCTGGCGATAGCAGATCGCCAGCAGCATGTCGGTGATTTCGGAGAACTGGTCCAGGCTGAGACGGAAGCCGCCCGATGTATGCGCCAGCTCGGTATAGAACGGCGTGGCGTGGCGGCGGTTGAGCGCCTGCACAGCATAGACGCTGATGCCCTGCGCGGTGAGCGCGGCAGCTTCCGTCCGCCAGTTGAGGTGCTGCGGATTGGCGGCGGGCGGATGGGGCACATCGTCACCAATCAAGACAAAGACGCGCGTGGCCTCAGGGCGCCAGGTGAGCGCCTGCGCCTCATGCAGCACCAATTCGTAGCACTCTGGGGCATCGCCCCCGCCCGTTGCCTGTGTATGCTCCACAAAGTCCGTGATGGCTGCTGTCTGCTGGGTCAGGTCAAGGTGCTGCGTGACATAGGTGCTTCCCGCGTCGCAGTAATCGCCATGCGCGATGATGCCGATGTGGATGCCTGGCAGTTCGCGCATCAGGCGAGTGACGGCTTCTTTGACCTTGCGGCGCACCTGAGTGAGAACCGGATACATGCTGCCCGTCGTATCAAAACTAATAACGACATCAATTGGGTTAGCGGTGGTGGTCTCCATAGGTGTGTGCCCTTTCCTGAGAGAGTCGCACATCGTGCGCTGCTGATTCATTCTTCTTCAGCCCGCTCGATCCGGCAGTGCGAGGCCGTTTTAATCGGCGGATTGACGGGCGAGATAGCAGCACTCTGAGAAAACGTGGTATGATCGTGGCACAACGCTTTTCAAAACCGCTCACTCACCCCTCAGATACTCCACTCGCGTTCCAGCACACGGCGCAGCGCTATCGTCCTTGTGGCAATGCAGCATGACAGATCAAGGACAGGGGAACATCGTTTACTTTTTCTTGGATCGATTCCAGGAGCAACCGAGAGGGCGGCGTTGATACAAAGGAGAGAGATTGGATGATCACCAACGATCTTACGCCGATTCCTCAGGCTGAACCAGATCAGCCCGCTCGTACCCACGAGGCGCGCGGCCAAAATAATGCCTACGCCGAGTTAAAGCAGCAGATACGAGCGCGCGGCTTGTTAGAAAAGCAAACAGCATACTATACGATCAAGATTACGCTGACGTTCGCCTTCTTTATCGCGGGATGGGTCATTCTTCCCTGGCTGCACACTGTCTGGCTGCTCAGCCTGGACGCAGTCGCGCTGGCGGTGCTGACGGCGCAGATGGGATTCCTTGGGCATGACGCCGGGCATCGGCAAATTGCGCAGCGCGTTCGCCATAATGATCTGATCGGCTTTCTGACGGGCAATTTTATCCTGGGCATGAGCTTTGATTGGTGGATGGATAAGCATAACCAGCACCACAGTCATCCCAATGAATTGGACACCGACCCCGATATTGACATCCTATTCCTTGCTTTTTCTGAAACAGATGCCGCCAGGAAGCGGGGGTTTGCCCGCATCCTCGTGAGGCATCAAGCCTTTCTGTTCTTTCCACTGCTCTGTCTCGAATCATTTGCCTTGCAAGCGCAAGGGGTGCAATTTCTGGTCTACGGGCGGGCAAAACACTCCCTGACCGAGAGCAGCCTGATGCTGCTGCATTTTCTCTGGTACTTTGGCGTGCTGTTTTTCTTCCTGCCGCCCTGGCAGGCACTGCTCTTTATCGCCATCCACCAGGGGTTGACGGGCCTGTTTCTGGGATCAACCTTTGCGCCGAATCACAAAGGCATGCCTGTCTTAGACCCCAAGACGCCGATGGACTTTCTGCACCGGCAGGTCATCACCGCGCGCAATGTGCGCGGGCACCCGCTGGTTGATTTTTGGTATGGCGGCCTGAACTACCAGATTGAGCATCACCTGTTTCCAACCATTCCGCGCAACCAGCTCAAGCACGCGCAGCCCATTATTCGACAGTTCTGTGAAGAACGCGCTATCCCCTATTACGAGACCAGCATGGCGCAGTCCTATCGGGAGATTCTCCAGTATCTCCACGCCGTCGGCCAGACCCCTTCTGGAAAGAAAACGCCGGGCTGCTCAACCGTCGGCGCGAGCGTCGAGATGGGCGATTGAAGCCATGCGTTCAGCGCCGCCGGGGCCGGCGTGGCCGGCCCCCTCTGGGGCGTGGCGGCGCCTTCGGCTCCAATTGGCTGACGCGCTCTTGAATCTCCAAGAGTCGCTGAATGCTGGCTGCGAGCAGCCGTTCCGTCACCACCAACTCAGCGCGCGAGGCCAGCGGCTCTGCCGTCAGGCGGGCCACCAGCCGCCCCAGATGAGCCAGCAGGTGGTCTATCCGCGCTTTCTCCCGCACCTGAGCGCCTTCAAGTCGAGCCAGCCGGTCCTCGTCCCGCGCCGTTTTGGCGCGCAGTTCGTGACGAAGGCTCCGCACCTCCATTCGGAGAGCCGCCAGCGCTTCTTTGACGTCATCGCTCGCCTCGGAGCGGGTCTCCCCCACTGAGAGAACAAGCTGCTGGCTGGC
>CAZFWN010000409.1:0-2993 GCA_964522745.1 uncultured Ktedonobacterales bacterium | reverse complement strand
CTGGGCGGCGTCGGCGTGTTGGATGGTGTGCGAACAAAGGTTGGATGATCGTTGATTGATACGGGCGGCGTGGGGACGGGCGTGCTGAGCGGCTGGCTGAAGGCAGGGGGCGTATTGACGCGCTGGGTGGGCAGCGAGGCGTCGGTGGCGCAGGCGGTCTCGAAGGCGGTGACGAAGGCGCGCATGCTGCCAAAGCGCTCCCTGGGGTCTTTGGCGAGCGTGGTCAGCACCACCTGCTCCAGCATAGGCGAGAGGGCGGGCAGCTTCTCTGTTAAGGGCGCGGGCGCGGCGGAGAGATGCTGGGCGACCACCTCGGTCATCGAGCCGCGAAAGGGGCGCTCGCCGCTGAGCCATTCGTAGATCACGATGCCCAGCGAATATTGATCGCTGGCCGGGCGCGGCTTGCCCTGAATCTGCTCCGGCGCCATATAGGCCAGCGTGCCGACGACATCCTGCGTGCTTTGATAGCGCGAGCTTTGCACGACCAGCGCGATGCCAAAGTCCGAGAGCAAGACCTCGCCGCGCCGGCCCAGCAGCATATTCTCCGGCTTGATGTCCCGATGGACCAGCTTCTCCTCGTGGGCGTACTGCAAGGCGTCGGCGACCTGCTTGACATGGGGCAGCATTTCTGCTGGGGTCATTGGCTGGCCCTTGGGGAGCCGCTGGCGCAGCGTGCCGCCCGGCGCGTATTCCATCACCAGGAAGGGCACGCCCTCGGCGTCCACATCGAAATCCAGCACGCGCACGATATGCGGGTGCGCGAGGTTGGCGATGGTCTGCGCCTCCTGCTGAAAGCTCTCGACCTCATCGCTTGCCAGTTGGGCGTGCAGCACCTTAATGGCGGCCTGGGTCTTCAGCCGCAGGTGTTCGCCCAGATAGACCTCGGCAAAGCCGCCCCGCCCCAGCAGGCGGGTCAGGCGATAGTTGCCCAGTTGTTGCCCGACGCGATCAGCCATATGCCACCCCTTGTGAGAAGATAAGGACACTCCAGGAGCATGCGCGCTGCTAAAGTGTCCCTATTCTAGAGGAACAAGGACGGCTCGTCAAGGCTCAGGATTTCTTTCCTTCCCGGCGCCAGTAGAGCAGGGTGCTGCCGTCGGTGAAGCCGAGCGGCAGAAAGGCGCCCAGCGTGAAGACCAGCAGGTTATCGAGAAAGAAGAACAGGGCCACCCACCACAGCACCCCGCCCGGCGCGTGCAGCGCAAGCGCCGTGAGGCCCGCCAGCAGGGTGAGCGCCAGGCTGGCGATGGGGCCGCCCAGCGCCCGGCGGATATGCAGCGCTGCCGGCAGGTCCGGCTCGGAGGGCGGATAGAGCGACGAACTGAGCAGCAGCCAGAATTCGATGCCGATCATCGGGTAGCCGGCGCGGCGGGCCGCCTGGGCGTGCCCAAGCTGGTGAAATAACTCGGAGAGCCAGTGCAGCGCGACGGCCAGCAGCGCGCCCAGGATGGCCGCCAGCGGCGAGAGGTTGAGCAGGCCAAGGGCCACCCCGCTCAAGACGATCCAGAGCGCCAGCGCGCTCCACAGCGCCGAGGGCCGGGCGCTCAGGCGCAGGCCGGCAAGCGCGCCAAGTCGGTATACTCTCATACTGTTTGCGGCGCGTCCCCTGAAGAGATCGATGGGAGTGATTCGCCGCCCTCCTCTACAAGTATCTACGCGAGGGGGTACACGCCGGCGCGCCTGGCAGATCAGTACGAGCCTGCGAAGGTTACGGCCAGGCCGCCGATCAGGGCAAAGAGCGCGATCACCCAGGGCCAGTGGCCGCCGTGCCGGGCACGCGCCTGCTCGCTCGTCGTCGTGGCGACCCATTGGCGCGTCTGTTTGCGCGTCAATAGCCAGGCGGCCAGCGGGCTGATCACCAGCATGATCAGCGTCGGCGCCAGATCGCCGAAATGGCCCGCGCTGACTGATTTCACAGTGGGAGCAATTCTCACCAGTCCTGCCGGAAAAATCACGGCGTTAATGCCGATCTGCGCCATCCAGGCCAGGCGCCGGCCCCGCCGGACGCCTTCGCCCAGAGCAAATATGGCCCCGGCAAAGACCAGGCCGCCGCCAGCGGCCAGCAGCCGCAGCCCTAGTGGCATGCCTGCCAGGCTATCGCCAGGGCCGGTGCCCAGCGCCAGAAATGGCGCCATGCTCAGAAACTGCGCGGTTAAGCCCCAATCAAAGGCAACGGCGGTGCCGATGCCACGCGGCGCGGCGCTCGCCGCCTCCGAGGCCGGCAATGCCGTCGATGGTATTTCTGCGCGTTCGGTACGCTCGGTGGTCATAGGGTGTATCCTTTTCACGAATATTTTTAATCAAGCTCACTCATATGAGATACGCTGTATAGATACTATAGGGCAAAAACAGCGGATATGTGCCAGAATGTCCTGCACAGGTTCCTTCAGGCGCGGTTTTAACCGCCAGCCTCCTCCGCTTTCTCAAAGGTCAATGAGCGGGCAGCTTGAGTGCCAGGGCCGTTAAGAAGAGCGCAAACGCCGTGACCACCGCCCAGACACCAACAATATGGAACCGCTCCGCGTGGTTGACGAGCGCTTTCCAATTCTTTGGTGGCGCGTCGGGCTGCCAGGTGAGCGTGGCACTGTTGATCGGGACGGTGCCGATGATCCTGATCACGATCCAGATGAGTATGGCGAACACTCCCGCGCATCGGAGCCACAAGCCGGGCGCGGCACCATCGAGAACCGTTACGGCAATCCCTGACACTGCCGTCGGCACAAAGAAGGCGGGCACCAGCACACGCAGCCTCAGGACCAGTGCTTGACGGAGCTGGAGCTGCGCCTGTTCGTCCAGCACCTCGGCGGGCGCGCGCAAACCGTAGTGGATCACGAACTCCATGCCGGCCAAGATACCAGCGAAGAACAAGTTCACGAAGTCGAGGACGAGAGCGGGATTCATGGGTCTGTTCTTCCTTTCATTTTCCTCTAGCGTACAATACGATATATCGTTATCGCTCTTCAGAGCATATACGATATATCGTTAATTATCAA
>CAZFWN010000408.1:0-2994 GCA_964522745.1 uncultured Ktedonobacterales bacterium | reverse complement strand
ATCCCAGCGGTTCCAGCCGGTGCAGGCCGAGCTTGGGAGGTGTCAGGCCAGAGTTCGTGCGGTAGACGTAGCCATCGCCGCCCCAAAGCTGGCCTGGCCCAACCATCACATCGTAGACCTTCTGGTCAGTGGGGTCATAGACATACTGATAACCATTGATTACGCGCGTCATATCGTGCTGCAAGGCCGAGAACTGCTCGGTGCGTCGATTGATGCCGGCCCGCATGCTTTCCGCGATGTCCATCTGCGTCTGGTGCAGGTTCTGAAGCGCCGCGACCTGCTGCTGCTGCACCCGCGCCAGCCGTTGCTGCGCCTGCATGAATATCTGATCGCCGCGCGCGATCTCCCGCTGCTCCCACTGTTCGTTGGGCTTGAGAGACTCCGCTATGCCCGCGCAGATCGCTTCGTGTTCCTCAAACTGGTCGGCAGGGGCGCGCAGGATGCCGATAATCTTGGCCGTCCAGAGGCCGATGGCGCGCATATGCGTGATCTGCATAAAATCTTTGGTGCGATACTGCACCCCGTTGCGCTGCGAGGTATAGCTGACCGAAGCGACGTCGCAGACGGTGCCAAAGCCGAAGTGATCGTTGCGCGCCGCCTCCCGCGTCTCGCGCTCAGCCAGGTCGGCGCGCTGCTCGATGCCCTCGATCTGCGCGCCCGGATGCTGCTGCCGGATGTTGGCGATCAGCACGCGCTGAATATACTGCGCGGCGCTTTGCACCGGCATATAGCGCGGGCCGCCCTGCATTAGCAGAGGGTTCATCATCATCGGATTCATCTGTGTGGTGTACTGCTGATACTCCGGCGGCGACTCCAGGCTGAGTGTGCCGATTGGGTCGGTGGCGAGCAGATGGACCAGCGGCGTGCGCGTGCTGTCGGGCGAGCGCCGCATGGTGGCGCGGACGGTCCAGCCCTGCGGGGCAGCGCCGCTGAAGGCGCCTTCGTTCGATTCTTGAAAGCGCTGCATGGGCACCGGCTCGATAAAGCGCAGCGAGGTCATGCAATACTGCATCGTGGGAGCAAGCTGGCTGATCTTGCTGGCCGGCGCCTGAAAGCCACTCATCAGGGCCAGCTCGCCGTTCACCCGCAGCACCAGCACGCCCGCGAGCGGCACGTTCTTATAGGTGCCCTGATAGCGCATCACCAGCGTGGTGGGGTCGGCGGCCTCGCCTTTTGCCGGCGGATCGCTCCAGGCATTGAACGCGCCAAGCGTCTTGCCGAGCGCGCCCGCGATATGGCGGGCCAGTGTCTCAGCGGAGGTGCCCTTGCGCACCTGGAGCGGCCTGATGATGACGCCCACCGTGCCCTCTGCATTGGGGGCAACGGTGGTCACACCGCTCTGGGTGCGAGCAAACCAGCCAACCGGCTTCTCCAGCGTGAACCCATACCAGGCGTTCTTGAACTGTCGCCAGTTGCCGGGCGGGCGCTCTCCCGCTTTCCTCTCCGGCGGGGCTTTGGCAGCCGGGGGCGTCAGGGCCGTCCCACAGGCAGAACAAAAGCGCGCGTCCTCTCTGGCTGGGCGATGGCATTTCGGGCAGTGCAGCGTCGGCATGGCGGTTCCCCTTTCCCGCTTCACAGTTGCTCCCATTCTTCTTGTGATTATAGCAGACGGCGAAGGATTTTCAATATGCCGCTTGTAGCGCCGGCTGGAAGCCGGCGCTACAAGCGGGGTGTCTCCCCGGTGGCGCCACCCTTTCGGCAGCGCAACTGGTACGGGAGGGCGAGACGCCTGCGTTACTGGCAAGTGGACGATTAGAATGCCGGCGTCGCGTCTGGCACAACGTTTGAGAAGTTCTGACCGCCCTGCCACCCTGGTTGTCCAGGCTGGCCGTCATCTGTTATCATTGAGCAGAGACCTATCACATGCTGGTAAAGGAGCCTATGTATCGTGGCCGATCTCCAGATACAGCGCTGGGCAGAGACGCTCACGCGCTATTGTTTATATGTCCAGCCGGGCGAGACGGTTGAGATCAACGCCACGCCGGAGGCGGCGCCGCTGGTCGAGGCGGTCTATCGAGAGGTGCTGCGTGCCGGCGGCTATCCGCTGCCGCGTATCGCGCTGCCTGATCTCAACGAGGTGCTGCTGCGCGAAGGTTCTGACGAGCAATTGAGCTATCTTTCGCCGCTGAGTACGCTGCGCGCCGAAACAATCAACGCGCGCCTGACGATCAGCAGCGAGACCAATGTGAGCGCGCTGGCGGGCATTGACCCGGCGCGCCAGGCGTTGGCGCAGCGCAACGAGAGCATCCTCCGCCGGCGCTTCAGCGAGCGCGAGCGGCAGGGCAGCTTCAAATGGTGCGGCACGCTCTATCCCACCAATGCCTACGCCCAGAACGCCGGCATGTCGTTGGCCGACTTCACGAACTTTGTCTATGATGCCTGCTTTCTGAACGACGAGCAGCCCGCCGAGCGCTGGCGCGAGTTAGGCGCCCGGCAGCAGCGCTATGTGGACTGGCTGAAGGGCAAAGAGCGCGTGCGTATCCAGGGCCGCGACACCGATCTGACGCTTTCGATTGCCGGGCGGACGTTTATCAACAGCGACGGCAAACGGAATTTCCCTAGCGGTGAGTTTTTCACTGGTCCTGTCGAAGATTCTGCGGAGGGAACGATTCGCTACACCGTGCCCTCGGCACATGGTGGGCGCGTGGTGCAGGATATTCGCCTGCGCTTCCAGCAGGGCCGGGTGGTGGAGGCCAGCGCCGCGCAGGGTCAGGAGTTTCTGGAGCGCATGCTGGAGCTAGACGGCGGGGCGCGCTTCCTGGGCGAGTTCGCCTTTGGCAACAACTTTGGCATCACGCGGGGCATCTGCAACACGCTCTTTGACGAGAAGATCGGCGGGACGGTCCACCTGGCGCTGGGCAACAGCTACCCGGAGACGGGCGGGCAGAACGTCTCGGCGCTGCATTGGGATATGGTCTGTGACCTGCGCCCGGAGGCCGGCGGCGGCGAAGTCTGGGTCGATGATACGCTCTTTCTGAAGGATGGCAAGCTGCT
>CAZFWN010000407.1:0-3012 GCA_964522745.1 uncultured Ktedonobacterales bacterium | reverse complement strand
CCTGCTCAAGACTCTGGGCAAATTGCCCGCCCAGAGGGCAAAAGCTGCTCACTTCGTAGGTCATTTACCACCAAACGCGCGAGACCTCCACCAGATCGTTGACCAGCTGATCCAGCCGCTCCTCGTAGCGACAGTTTTCGCCTGGCTTCAATCAGGCCAGGTCTTTGCCAATGCCGATGAGGGGTATAAGCCATGCTGTTTCAAGGAATCTACGATGGCCTGAAGGCCCTTTTGGCCCACATGTCTCATGGAGCGCAACGTCTCCTCGGGGAGTTCAAGCAACGTCTCCACGCTGAAGACATCATGGCGCAGCAGCGCGTTCTAGGTGCGTGTGGGAAGGTCCAGATCCTCAACAAGGATTGGCTCGGCTTCCGGTCTCTTGTCAGTATCCCTTGCTTGCCCATCAGCACCGCTCGCGCGGCGTGGCTGGTTCCCGGCTGGGAGTACCAACAGTGCATCCAGCCGCACCTCGCCCCGGCGCTTCTGGTACGCCCACCTCTTCCCCCGCACGTGTGCGGTTAACTGAAGGTGTGCGAGAGCCTCGTCCACCGCTTGGTGTGTCTTTCCGACCAGCCGTAGCTTCACCTGTGTCATTGCTTTCACCTTCTTTCAGTTTTCGCCGCGAACGGGACTGGAGGCACCCCTGAGCGTTGTCCTGTTCCATGCCCTGCCTGCCTTGGCAGACTCCGCGAACTGCTCTTCCTTAAGCTGGCCGCTCGCTCACCTCTTGCATTGACACGTGCTGGTGCTTCATTGTATCATCGCTTTATTGATAGAATGTGGAGCTGCACCTCTCGTAGCGCAAGCCCCCTTCGTCGCTCCTGGGCACGATGTATCGCAAGTGAGGTATGGCATGTCGAGCCTCTGGCAGCAGCGGTGTCTGCCCGATCTGTTTGCTGCGCAGGCGGCAGTGACCCCTGCTGCTCCGGCCATCACCTTTCAGGGCCAAACGCTGACGTATCAGGACCTGAACGCGCGCGCGAATCAATTGGCACACGCGCTTCAGCAGTTCGGTGTTGGCCCTGAGCAGGTGGTGGCGATCTTTCTGGAACATGGCAAAGCCGTCCTGTAGGTAGTGGTGGCTCTTCTGGCGGTGTGGAAGGCTGGGGGAGCGTATCTCGTTGTCACCCGTGAGGAGGATAGCAAGCGCCAGCACTTCATGCTCGAACAGGCCCAGCCTCGCATCATCCTGACGTTTGAGCACCTCCGTGCACACTTGCCGGCAGGCAACGAGCGGTGCTCTGCTCAGGTGCTGTGTCTGGACGAAGCGGCGACGTGTGCCGCCGTTGCCAGTCAGCCGGTGACGGCACCCATCAACCAGGTGACGCCAGAGACACTGGCCTATGTGATCTATACCAGCGGCACCTCCAGCGGCGTGCCAAAAGGGGTCCTGGCCACCCACGCCTTTCTGGGTGCGCTGGCTGAGGCATTGATTGCGCGCTTCCAGGTGCAGCCAGGCGATCACCTTTCGCAGCTGCTCCCGCTGGGCTTTGATGCCTCGCTTTCTGAAATCCTGAGTGCGTGGCTCGCTGGAGCCACCCTCTACCCGCTGCCCGCCGGAGCCAGCACCACTGGGCTGGTTGCGTTTCTGCAGGAACACGCCATTTCGCTCGCCCAGATTCCACCATCGCTGTTGCCGCTGCTCATCGATGCCGATCTGCCCGCGTTGAAGACGATTGTGACCGGCGGAGATCGTGCTGCGCCAGAGGTGGTGCAGCGGCTGACGGCTCAGGGGAAACGAGTGATCAACTGCTACGGGCTGACTGAAACCATGATCTGCAATGTGGTGGAACAGATCACCGGGCAGGAATCGTTCACCTATCCGCTGAGTTATCTCGGGAAGCCGTTGCCGTATGTGCGCGTGCTGATCGTGAATGACGCAGGGCAGCCTCTTCCTGCTGGTGAGCACGGCGAGATTGCGCTGTTTCCCACCTGTATTCGATATTCCAGATCAGGAGCCAAACGGCCTTTTGTGACCATTGAAAAAATGCTGCCACTCCCGCCCCAAATGGCATTCAAACAACGAGCCACTCGGAACAATTTCTCCTTTCCTGCTACTTTGATAGTCAAAAATGTTGCCACCTTGCATCTTCTCTGGTAAATTGGAGCGAGCGAGTTGTCCGCCTCATGCGTATAGGAAAACCAGGTAATAGTAACCTCTGACAAGGCGAGCAGCGAAGCATGAAGAGTGGGACGAAGGCAGTATAAGAGGTTGCCAACTTTGAAAGGATGGTCGCTAAATATGGCACAAGCCACGCCCGCAGTCTGCCAAATACCCATCTCCCCAGAAGACAATTGTGAGGTTCTAACGAATGGGCGGTGCACTACCTGTGGGCGCGCCTTCTGTGCTACACACGCAGCATATGGGCCAAGGACGGGACATAGGTATAGTAGGTGCGCTATATGCCTTGCGCAGGCTCTAGCTGACGCGAGGGAACAAAAGCGAAAAGCTCAGGTCAGTATAGATGAGGCGAAGGAGTATTTCGAATCAGGCGCAGCACTGACAGCCCTCCTCGCTGCCGGGGTGCCTCCTGTTGCTATCCACTGGGTGGAAAAGCACCGGGAGCCGAAGAAGGGTATCATCGCTCGGGGCACCTGGGAAGTCGAGAAGGTCTATAGTTGTCGTGGCTGGGTACTGGGTGAGTTCCAATGGACCCATAGGAGTTGGATTCCAGAAACACCTGTTGCCGACTGGGACGTCTACGCAGGACACGTTGAGTATCGTGATAAGACTTTGCTGACTGTGCTGTTGGACATACCTCCCTCTGACTCGATGTTTCAGGGGCTGGGGAATGGTAAACTCGCTGGAGTAAAACCTGTACCAGGAGGTTATGAAGCTATATCTTTTCAAGGTACACAATCCCTCAGTTGGATCAGGTCTTGGGAAGATCCTATGGAAAGGTTTGACTTTGAAGTGCAACTGCCTGATTGGCTAATGGAGGAATTGGCCCCTGAGGAAAGGATCACCAAGGGCAGATGGAGCTGGGTAGTGTTAGCACAGACTGTCAAGGG
>CAZFWN010000406.1:0-3027 GCA_964522745.1 uncultured Ktedonobacterales bacterium | reverse complement strand
GCATCGCGGCAGCGTCTTCCGGCGACTGCGAAGCCTCATCGGCCAGCACATCGCCTAATTCCTGTTCCTCATCCTCACCAACCGGCAATTCAAGAGAGATTGGCGCCCCTGGAGCAGCTTCCAACTCGTGCAGGCGCTCCACCTCCAGGCCCACCGCCTCGGCCAGTTGCTCCTCCGTCGGCTCGTGACCGAGTTCCTGGATCAGCCGCTGGCGTTCGCGGCGCACGCGATTCAGCGCGGTGTTGACGTAGACGGGCAGCCGGATGGCGCGGCCCTTATCGGCCACCGCCCGGCTGATCGCCTGGCGAATCCACCACGTCGCGTGCGTGCTGAAGCGATGACCGCGCCGCCAGTCATAGCGCTGCACGGCCCGCATCAGACCAATATTCCCCTCTTGAATCAGATCGAGCAAGGTCAAGCCACGTCCTACGTAGCGTTTGGCGATGCTCACAACCAGGCGCAGATTCGCCAAGACAAATTCCTGTATGGCGGTCTTGTCGCCAGCCTCAATCCGCTTGGCAAGATCAATCTCTTGCTGATGGGTCAGCATCCGTACACGCCCAATTTCGCGCAGATAGGCCGTGATGGTATCGACCTCGGCGGCCTCCCCACGCTCAGCCTCGCGGGCGAGTTGCTCTACCCGACGGAGCCGCTCGCGCCCGGCAGCATCCAGCCCAGGCAGGTTATGCAGCGGCTCGCTTTCATTTTCAAGGTCTTCAAGATGGTGCTCGATATCGGTATCCTCACGGGCGCGGAGTTCGTCATCCTCGTCATCGACAATATCAATGTCATCAGCGAGGAGTTGATCCACGGCTTCATCGAGATCCTCAAGCTCAGCGATCTGCGGCTGAGGATCGTCAGGCTGCTCAGACAAGCCAGCGTGCATGCGTGGATCGTAGAGCCGAGTGCGCTTGAGCGCTGCCTCTAACTCCTCACGACGCACGTAACCTCGCTTGCGACCCTCCTCAAGCAAATCGTTCAGCGTGGGAACCCATTCCTGTTCATTCATACGCTGTGTCATCTTGCTTTGTATTTCCTATGCTTCAACCCTCATCCAGCCTTACAGTTGGATGCAGTGCTTGAATAGGCCCTCTCGTTTATTCTCCCCTAGCAGGAGATTTCTGGAATCTTCCCCAATGAACTCGCTCGCAGTACACGTCCTCCAGAGGGAACCCTCCGCTACGATGCACACTTTTCCCAGTAATATTATCGGGCTTGAAACACTTTTTTGACAAGACCCCCAACCACTCCCCCTACCCAAAAGGGCTATTCCACCTCTCCAACCCCACCTTTCTTAGCCATGAAAAGGTCGCACAAAAAGTGCCAGGCGAAACATCCATCGTATTATCTGAATGGATGACTTGCACAAGGGCACCTAGATGTTGTTTCTGCTCGCAAACGACTACTGGATGTGATAATAATGATGATAGTTCCTGTTGCTGCGCTGCCCGCAGCCCTCCCCCTGGCGCAACTATCGGCGCCAGCAGCTATCGAACTTGAAAGCCTGCTCGACCTGGCGGGATTGGCGATTGCCATCTGGACACTCTGGTCGTCCCTTTGGCTGCGCCTGGGCGGCCAGTTACAACGCGCCTTTCAACTGATCTCGCTGGGCGCGCTGGCCTTCGCGTGTTCCCACCTGCTCGATTCCATCCTCCAACTGCTCGGCCTCGACAGCGCCCTTCTGATTCATCAGGGAGCCGTCCTCACCTCCATGCTCTTGTTTATGTCTGGTCTTGCCAACCTGGCCGACGCCCTGCCAACCCTGAACGGCAAGCAAGACAACAACGCACCCCGACTGTGGCCGCTGGCCGTCGGTCTGGCAGTTGTCATCGGCTCCCTCTGTTTCATCCTCTATGGCCTTGGCCCCCTCTCAGAAACCCTGGCCTTCATCGGATTGGAATGCGGTCTGATCCTCCTTTCGATCACCTGCCTTGCACTGGTCACACGGGCACGCCTTGGCGGCACTGTTGGGCGTTCGCTCTGGCAGGCGGTGCTGGGACTCTTATTGTTTAGCCTGGCCCATCCGGTCCAGGTCTGGTTCTACGAAGAGACGTCTTACGCTCCTGAACTGCTTGGCATCATCCATCGCCTCATCGTGATCCCGGCCTTCTTCTTCTTCGCCTGGAGCATCACCGGCGTCGCTCGCGGTCTGAAACCACTTGCCAGCAGTTAAAGACCCGCCTGGCGGCAGGCAGAGATTCGTGTTTTTCTCTACCTTCTATACGCACAAGACCCTCAAAATGTTACATACCCAGAAGGGGTATTATAGCATATCTTGATTGTCGGGTGCATGACTGGCGCCCACCGGCTCAGCATGCACCACCGCGTCCATCACCTCCGGCACCTGGCGCTGAATTTCTGTGCTGACCTGATGGGCGATCTCGTGCGCCTCTTGAATCGAGAGCGCCGGGTCAAGCCCAACCGCCAGATCGAGCAGCACCCGGCTTCCGGCCACGCGCGCCCGCAGCTCGCGCACTTCCCGCACCTGCGGAACGGCGCTCGCCACCGCCCTGATGCGGTCCAGCACCTCTTTTGGCGGCGATTTATCCATCAGAATGCCCGTCGTGCGGATGCCGCTGCGAAAGGCCGTGCCCCCGATGACGACGGCCACCGCAATCGCCGCAATCGGATCGGCTATCGGAAAGCCCAAACGAGCAAAAATCAGGCCAACAATAACGGCCACCGCGCCCCACATATCCGACAGAAAATGAAACGAATCGGCCTCCAGCGCCGCGCTGCCACCGCTGGCGCCGGCGGCTCGTTCGAGATAGCGGCTGGTCGTCAGATCGATCACCACCGAGCCGCCCATCACCGCAAAGGCCCACCACTGCACATCGATGGTAAAGCCATGAATCATGCGCAGGATCGATTCATAGATCAAGATGCCGCTTGCCAGGCCAATGATCAGCATTTGCAGCAGGCTGCTCAGATTCTCAAAGCGCGCGTGGCCGAAGGCGTGCCCGGCGTCGGGCGGCTGCTCGGCATGGCGAATGCCCCAGACGGCCAGGATGCTCGCCGTCAGATCGG
>CAZFWN010000405.1:0-3041 GCA_964522745.1 uncultured Ktedonobacterales bacterium | reverse complement strand
TTATCCGAGGGCAGGCCATCGGGGTCGCTGCCAGGGGCAAAGCTGGTGATCTCGCGCGCGCCACGTATCAGTCCTTCGCTGTAGAGGAAACCGGCGGCCAGTTCCTCATCATGGCCGGGAGTGCGCATGATGACGGCTAGCGTCTGGGGTGGGCGGCTATCATCGGAGGCGAGCTGGAGTTCGAGCGGCTCTTCGGCGGCCAGTTCATCGCTGGCCTGGCTGGCGGCGCCAGACCAGCGCAGCACCTCGACGCGCACCTGGCGCAGCGGGTCCAGCGGGGAGCGGGTGGGAGCGGTTAGCGCCTCATCGGGAGTGGTGTCGGTCATGGCGCACCTGCGGTTTCTGCAAAAGCTGGTCTTGCTTCGTTCTTCGTAGTATAACACACGCGCCCGCTCCTGGCAGAGATGCGAGGTGTGCTTGATCTCTTGACTTCTTGCCGGTTGTCTGATATGCTTTTGGTAAGAAGTTTGTATCGTTCTCCGATAATTTTCTCCACTGATTGCCTGTACCCTTTGGTCCCAATGGTGGGGCCGTAGCCGGGCTAGCCCGCAGCCGCCTGCTCTCATCATCCGCGTGAATGCCAATGACCGCCGCGAGCCAGCCCCTTACATGAGGTAACACTGATGGCAAAGCTGATTGCCCCCTCGCTCTGGGCCGACTGGAAACCGCTTGGCCTGGGCGAGAAGAAGCCGCATCATTTCTGGGAGATTTTCAAAACCGCCTGGCAAAACAAACAGCATCCCCTCTATGCCTGGCGCATCCTGAATAAAGGCTGCTGCGATGGCTGCGCGCTGGGCACAACCGGCATGCACGACTGGACGATGGATGGCATCCATCTCTGCACCATCCGGCTGAACCTGCTGGAACTGAACACGATGGGCGCCATGCCCTGGCAGCGGCTAGAGAACGATCTGGCCGAACTCAAAAAGCTCTCCAGTACAGAACTACGCAAGCTGGGCCGGCTGCCCTATCCGATGGTGCGCCGGCGCGGTGAGGCCGGCTTTCAGCGTGTCTCCTGGGACGCGGCGCTGGACCTGATCGCCGGGAAGCTGCGCGAGACCAGGCCGGAGCGTCTGGCATTCTACCTGACCTCGCGTGGCCTGACCAACGAAACCTATTATGTGGCGCAGAAAGCGGCGCGCTTCCTGGGCACCAACCATGTGGACAACTCCGCCCGCGTCTGCCATTCGCCCAGTTCGGTAGCACTCAAGCAGTCGGTTGGCGTCGGCGCGTCCTCGGTCTCGTACAAAGATTGGATTGGCACGGACCTGCTGGTCTTCATCGGCAGCAACGTTGCCAACAACGAGCCGGTGACAACCAAATATCTCTACTACGCCAAGAAGGCCGGCACGAAAGTAGCCGTCGTCAATCCCTATCGGGAGCCGGGGCTGGCGCGCTATTGGGTGCCGTCCGTGACGGAGAGCGCCCTGATGGGCACCAAAATCATGGACGAGTTCTATCAGATCAGTACCGGCGGCGACATCGCGTTCCTCAACGGCACGCTCAAGTATCTGATTGAGCAGGGCTGGGTGAATCAGGAGTTCATCGACGCGCACACCGCCAGTTGGGATGATGTCAAGGCCGCGCTTGCCAAACAGGATTGGGAGATGCTGGAGCGCTCCAGCGGCAGCAGCCGCGCCGAGATGCAGCGCTTTGCCGAGATGATTCACGCGGCGAGGACGGGCATCTTTGTCTGGAGCATGGGTATTACCCAGCATGTGTTTGGCGTGCAGAACGTCAAGGCTATTGTCAATCTGGCGCTGTCGCAGGGCTGGCTGGGCAAGGAACACTGCGGCGTGGTGCCCATTCGCGGGCACAGCGGCGTGCAGGGCGGCGCCGAAGTGGGCGCGGTGCCCGATCTGCTGCCGGGGGGCGCGGCAGTGAGCAATCCTGAGAGCGTGGAGCGCTTTAGCCAGCTCTGGGGCTTCGATGTGCCGGAGGCGCCGGGGATGCGTGCCGCCAGCATGATCGACGCCGCCTATGATGGCGATCTGGATGTCCTCTATTGCAGCGGCGGCAATTTCCTGGAAATCCTGCCGGAGCCAGAGTATGTGCGCGAGGCAATGGAGAAGCTGCCACTGCGCGTCCATCAAGACATCTATGTGACGACGCAAATGCTGCTTGACCCGGCGGATACCGTTGTGCTGCTGCCCGCGCAGACGCGCTACGAAAATCCCGGCGGCGGCACGGAGACGACCACCGAGCGGCGCATCATCTTCTCGCCGGAGATTCCCGGCCCGCGTGTGGGCGAGGCGCGCTGCGAGTGGCAGATTTTTCAGGAGGTGGCGGCGCGGACCTATCCAGACAAGCGCGACCACATCATCTTTGCGAACGCGCAGGCCATCCGCGATGAGATTGCGCGGGTGATGCCAAACTACGCGGGCATCGAGACGCTGCGCAAGCAAGGGGATCAGGTGCAGTACGGTGGGCGCTATCTGTATAAGGATGGGCAGTTCAAGACGCCCGACGGTAAGGGGCATTTCTTCGCGCTGACGCCGCCGGAACTGGACCTGCCGCCGGGCAAGTTCATCCTTTCGACGCGGCGCGGCAAGCAGTTCAACAGCCTGATCCACGCGAAGAAGGATACGCTGAACGCGGCCCGGCGCGACGCGCTGCTGCTCTCGGCGGAGGACGCCGCCGCGCTGCATGTTGGCGAGGGCGAGCGCGTGCTGGTCAAGAGCGATAACGGCCAGAGCCTGGAGTGCCGTGTTCACATTGATCGCATCAAGCCGCGCAGCGTGCAGGCGTACTGGCCGGAGTGCAACGTGCTGGTGCGGCGGCGCACCTGCGACGTGGCCGCCGGCGTCCCCGACTACAACGCCATCGTGGAGATCGAGCCGCTGGGCGCTCGCGTCCCCGCGCCAGCAGGCGCCGGCGTGACCGCAGCGGATTAAACCCCAAATACAGCACTCTCAGCGGCTTATGCTTGTGGCACTTGCCAGGAGGATAAGCCGCCCCTGGCTCTTCCGCCATAGGAAGGGTGGATGGTACACGCAAAAGCTATCTGGCGATAGTGCTAACCGCACTGCCGAGGAGGAAAC
>CAZFWN010000404.1:0-3043 GCA_964522745.1 uncultured Ktedonobacterales bacterium | reverse complement strand
AGGTGCCTTGATTGATCCACTCGCGCTGGACGAACTCGAATTGCCGTTTCAAGTCTGCGCCGACGAAGAGGAAGATCAGGCCCCGCTCCGCTCCGTCGTCCTCCATGACCCCCTCGGGCAGGATCGGGCCGTAGGCCTGGCCTCGGCGAAACACACGATGGCGATGGACCTGGACGACTTCGTCCTTGAAGTGGTCGCGCGGGTTCATCCGCCGGATATGGGAGCCAAGCGGGCATTTGAGCCCTTTCGGGTCGTCCTCGTAATACAGAAAAGCGTTGCGGCGCTCTGGGTCAGCGGCCAACGCGGGGTCATCCTGCTCAGGAGCGAGCGCGAGCGGCGCCCCACTCGGCCAGCGGCCCACGATCTTCGCCGCCAGCAACTCCTCCTCCGCCGCGCTGGTGGCGTGCTGCGCCAGGAACCGGCGGAACGCGGCTACATCTTGATGCAACTTGCGCAAGGCGACATAGGCCCCATTGCGGCCTAACACCTCGGGCTGCGGCAGGGGCGCCAGGCGCTCCCACTCGTCGAGATAGCCCAGGACAAATTCCCCAGCCTTGAGCGGCGCTTCCAGGGGATTGTTCGGCGGCATCCTGGTCCCCTCGATGGCCGGTTGGCTGATGCCATCCTGGAAGCCGAAATGTTCGCGTCCGGTGGGCAGGGATGCGCCATCCTGGCGAGAGATTGCCGTCAGGCCCGGCATCGCCTGCAGCGCCTGGTGCGCCCGCTCCAGCACCAGCTCTCGGCGTGGCTGATCCGGCGCAAGGATCGCCAGCGCGAGATGGATCTCAGGTGTCCCGAACGGCGGCTCCCAGTGCTGGGGATCGTTCGCCCCGACATCGCCCAGCTCGGCGGCGCGCGCTCGCATCCCCTGCTGGAACTCCGGTGAGAAACTGGCAAGCGACTTCTGGGGAACCCCTAACGCCTGGAGGCCCTGATAGGTCAGCGCCACCGCGAGCCAGGCATCCCCTACGGGGCTGGTCTGATCGGCGGCGGAGGCAATCAGGGGCACGAGGCGCTGGAGCGCCTGGCGTCCGGCGATGGGATCGTTGATGCGCAGCAGGAGATACGTGCCAGCGTACGGTGACGGGCGGGGACCGAGCACGCCGCGCTGCAGGTCGCCCAGGTCAAGCATGGTGGTCACTCTCTCTAGCACGGGTCCCGGAGCCGCCCCGAGGCGCCGAAGAGTTCTGCGAGATTCCGCGGTTCCTGGCGCACCTGGCCGTTCAGGCGGTGGCGCAGGATAGAGGACTGGCGGTAGACCTCCTTGCGCGCCCGCATGATATTGCCCAGTGGGCGGTGCTCCTCGGTACAGCGCCAGGGCGTGATCGACGTGGCGTCCTGCAGCGCGAGGTTGTCATCCTCCCCGATATCCTGCTGCGGCAGGCGCAGCCTAGCGACGGTCACAAACGGCGAGAGCGTCTCCGACCATTGTTCCGACGGCTCCTCGACGGGCATCTGGGCCAGATCGACACATAACTGGACCTGGATGTCGAACTCGGAGGGACGCTCGCGTAACTCCGCCACCAGCGCGGGGCGGAAGGCCTCCGCCGTAGACGCCGGATCGAGGGTGCGTCGCACCACGCCAGCGGCAGACGCCGGAGTCGGCGTGACCCGCACTTTGGCGATGTAGTCGCCGTGCCGCACGGCTCCCATCGTCCAGTAGGTGCAGAGCAACAAGTTGACGATGGGCTTGCCCCGTGCCCCCAGGAGGACGAACAACGGCTCCCAGGCCCACTTCTCCGGGGGGAGGTGACCACATCCCGTCAGGAAGTCATACAGGGTTTGGTGTAATCGCGCCCGCGCTACGTCGGCAGACTCCTGGCTGGAAGACGCGGCAGGGCGGGGACGGAGGAAGAGTTCCTGGATGAGCAGGTAGTGTTCGACGGTGTTGGCGAAGAAGACCGGATGGTTGATCATGGCATAGTCGAAGGTGCCGCTCTCCGGCTCATCCTCCAGCAGGGTCGGGCCGTCGATCCCGAAGAGCTTCAGCCCCATGCCCAGGGCGGTGCCCAGCAGCGCATCCGCTCCGCTATGCGGGCTCCCGTTCGAGAACCGGACCACCGCCTCATGTCGCCCCGGCCTGGCGTAGATGCCCTGGGCATATGCGGGGGGCGTCCCGGCGAGGATCTCGACCTCGGCGCGGGCCAGCCCATAGCCCTTGGCATGCGCGTCACGCACCGCCCGGCCGATGCCCTCGGCCTGGACCGATACTTCGATGTAGCGCAGTGTCGTCTCAAGGATCGTGTGCAGATGCTCCTCGAACAGCGGTTCAGGGCGCTCCACCTCGGGGGTGTAGCGCACAAAGGTCTGCGTCATACCGATTCCCTCCCCTGATCCTGGCGTGGCATTCACACAGAAGACGCCACCTGGCACAGTCACACGAGGCCCAGCGCGCCTGCTCACGCCAAGCGGTCCGATGTACCTCACTCGACCGTCCCTGAAAGCCTCGACGGAGGCAGGCCAGGCAGGCGAAGATAAACGAACCCCCCCGTGGAGGCTGGTCAACTGGCCTGCCTCCACTGGTCAAGCAGCACGACCACTTATGTCGCCGCTTGTTCGAGCAGCGGCTGTAACGCGGGAGCCTCGAGCGCCTGCTCAGCCGCGGGGTTGTCAAGGACCTGTTGGAACGCCTGATTCACGGACAGGGCTTTCAAGATCTCTTTGACCGTAGCTTGGGGATAGGCGCTGCCAAAAGAACTCGCTTGCACCTGGTGCGCGACGAGCCACTCCCGAATAGTGGGATGGGTGATGCCCGGATAGCCCTCGCAGTGCGACAAGACCGCGTCGAAGACCGTCTTTGCCGCCGGACTCCCGAAGTCATCGATGTAGGTATCCCACGTGCCATCGAAGCTGCTGGCGAACAGGACCCGCTTGCCCTGGTCGAAGATCACCCACCGGGCCTCGTGCAAGGTGCCCAGCGCTTTCGCGGTTTCCACCCGGCTGGGGTCGAGTTGGCCCCGCTCGATCGTCTCCCGCACCTCCTGTTCATGGCCTGGCTTGACCTGGGCCATGATGGTGAACTCCGTCCTGACGCCATCCTTCA
>CAZFWN010000403.1:0-3046 GCA_964522745.1 uncultured Ktedonobacterales bacterium | reverse complement strand
AATTACAGCCATAGCAAAAGGCCAGCGTGATATAGCGTGCTGCTGCCTCGGAGACTTTGGTCTCTGACCCCGAAAGCGGCCCAAAGTGCCGAGTCCAGTTGGTGTAGTAATAGGCGTTCTTCAACACCTCTAGTACCGAGCGGGGTCTGAGTTTCTGGGCAATCGCCGCGTCTAGCTCCTGAATGGCTTTAGAAGGCCGCTGCGTCGGCGTGCGCTTGAGTCGGATCTCGCCTGTGTTCGTCAGCGTCACCTGCCCATCAGGGAGCCGACGATCCACCTGTTCGGCGAGCGAGGTCAGTTCTCCACGCAACGTCTCCACCAGCGTTTTCCCATCAGGAGGAAGGGCGAGTTGCAGGCAATAGTTGGTCACGTCTGGCTCACACTGCTCCCAGGGGAGCAATTGCTCCCGCAGATCGGCGTATTCCAGCGAACCGGAGAGCGCCAGGTCGCCACTTTTGAATTCGTTCGCCACACAGGTGAAGACACACATCTCCAGCCGCGCCCGATGATAGACGACTTTGCCATTCTGCTTCGTCTGAACCAGCCGTTGCCACTGCTCGCTGGCAAAGTCCAGCGCGATCGCCGGTGGCAGATACTTCACCCGCCGCTTCTCGTTAACCAGTACGTAGGCGACGGCTCTGACCAGCGACTGATCCTGGCTGGTGGAATGCAGATCGAGCGCCCGCAGCACGCGAAACAACGCGGCCCGGTGTGCCCCAAAGACAGACCCCATCAAGGGCAGATAATTACTCCCATGATAGGTAGCAAGCGTCTCATAGGTAGAGAGGAACTGCGTTGGCCCGCCCACGCGGCCCACCACCAGGCGTGCGACGTGCCCGACAGTCGGATCATCAGCGCCCGCCGCCACGCTGCGCGTGATGTCCGCCAACCCCTCCATCCAACGCTCCATGGTGGCCCGTTCCTGTTTCAGGAGCACCTCCAAGTGCTCCTTCGCTTGGTGATGAATAGCGGCCACCCGCTTGATCAGCATCGTGACCAGTTCATCGCGGGTCTGCACCTGCGCATAGTAGAGCAGGCTTGTGACTAAGGCCAGGCGACGCGGCAGGGTGTGATCGCGCAGCTCGGCCACATCGAGCGCGCGGGCCTCGGCAGCCAGGTGATGAATTTTGAGGACCGGCACCTCTTGAATCCAGGCGGCCACGTTGCCAAACGACTGAAGCCAGCGCAACCGCTGGAACCATTCGTCCAGGTGGGACAGGGTGGCACTTTTGGGGGTCTCTTTGAGCCGGGTGTAGTCGGAGGCGCCATCGGGGGTCTCCAGCAGCAGTTCGATCCGTTGGCGTTCGGGAGCCGGGATGCGAGCGAGGATCTGCTGACACCAGCGCTCATTCACCTCGACGCGGACGGTTCCCGCAAGGCGGTCGAGAGCACTGAAGGCAGGAAACTCATACCACTGCTTGAGCAGCGTTTCCAGGGCTGCGTTGATCAGGTCCGCCGGGTGATCGCGGACCAGGGCCGCCTGCTCCATCGCGGCCCGGGCAACCTGGAGCGCTTCCTGGACCGCGTGTTTCACCCCGATGGCTTGACGAATCACCTGTGCGTAGCGCCGACGCGATCGGGGTGAGACCTGGATGGGAACATCGTCAGCCACCTGAAGATACCAACGGAGGTGTGCGATGACTTCCGGTGGGATCTCCTCCTCTCCAGGGAGGTAATTCAGCACCTGCATACATTTATAGAGCGCCAGAAAGGCCAGCTTCCCGGCAGCATCTGGCGTCTGGGCCACCGCCAAAGCCAGCTCCGCTGCCGAGGGAGTAAAGTGCTCATGCAGCTCACTCGGCGTGAGCGTCGCTCGAAAGCGTGGATAAGCTGTGTGGTCAATGGCGGTCATCGCGTTTCCTACCCTTCGAGCGTCTGGAGACGCGCTTTCAGTTGCGCGCGGCTGGGCAGGGTGTAGCGAGCCGTGGTAGCAATGGCTGGCGCTCCATCCTTGGTCTGGTGTCCGACATAGACGGCGATCTCCTCCAGGGACCAGCCCGACTGTCTTGCCCGATGCGCCCAGTCATGGCGCAAGTCGTGGAAGCGGATCGTTTTGATCAGCTCCCATTCGGCTGCGGTCGCCCTCGCTTTGAGCGCAGTCCAGAGATGCTCAATCCCGCGTTCGGACAGGTGATCTGGCCGTCCCTCTGCCCGCAGCCAGGCCGCGCGTTGCCCGGTAAACACGTAGCGGCTTTCTGGGTCACGCTGCTCCGCATGGGGCGCCACTGGGTGCAGATAGGCACAGAGCGCCTGGCGGGCTGGATTGGGCAGATCCAGCGTCCGGGTTTTGCTGCCTTTGGCATCCAGCAGGGTAATCGCGCCCGCACGCTGATTGACGTGACAGTGATCGATGCACAAGGTAGCGACTTCACTGACGCGCAGCCCAACCCAGTAGCCCAGCGTAAAGATCGCCATTAGGCGGGGAGAATCAACGCGCTCGACCAGTGCTTTCAAGACAAACCGTTGGCTTCCTGATAATTCGATAGGCGCCAATGCCACGACGGTGGGCCGTTCGAGCTGGCGCGCGGGATTGCGGCGCAGATACCCCTCGTCCACAGCCCACTGTCCAAACCGGCGCAGCGCCGCGATGGCGCGGGAGCGGGTGCGGGGCGCTGCGCCCCGGCTTTTCAGGGCATCGAGGTAGCCCTGTATCGCGGTCTGGGTGAACGCCTCGAGATGAAAAGGGGTCCCTCCTGGCCGCGTGGCCAGCCAGGCGAGAAAATCACGCAGGGTCCCCACGTACGCGCGCTGGGTGAGCGGATGGCGCGTCACGAGTGATGCCTGAAACGCCTGGAGCAGAGGGAGTTCGGGAGCAGTAGCAGCCATGCAACTTCCTCACTTCTGTGACCGTCAAAGATTCTCCGACGAGTTTTGGGCGCTAACTCGTCGCCATCGGTCACTCTGTAGAACGAAGATACTGGGCTGGGAGGAACCGACTCGTCCGAGAATCCCTCTTCTCCGACGGGTATTCTCCGACAAGCAGGAAACCAAGTGAGCGAGCAGTTCATCGACCTGCACCAAGCAGTAGGCCGAGCAAATAAATGGG
>CAZFWN010000402.1:0-3057 GCA_964522745.1 uncultured Ktedonobacterales bacterium | reverse complement strand
CTTTCTCCATCGTTACAAGAGAGAGCGGGCCATCCTGCTCAAGTGAGCCACTACCAGATGCCAAACGAAAGGGATGGCATCTATGGACCGTTGGCACCTATGAAGTGTGCACAGGGTGCTATGGATATATCCCCTTGTGGCGAATTGAGGCAAAAAGAAGTGCAATCTGCTTCAGATGTGAGACAGCAAGTATTCCTTCTCCTTGCAAGAGTTGCGTGACCTCTTCCGGGACAGCCCGTCTCAAGAGGCGCGCAAAATTGTCATCTCAGCCGTAAGCCAGATAGCGAGCAATAAACTTCTGGTTGGCTGTGCGCTGACCGAGTTCTCTAGCAGGCTCTTTCTGCTCCAGGGAGCTGGTATCCAGCAGGTGAAGGCCCAGAATGAGATCGACTTTGAACGCATGGGGCAGGAAGCCATCGGCTTATTCTTCTCGGTGCCCGATACCGAGATGCACCTGCTGCACCAACTGGTGAGTTGCTTTCGGTTGTAGATGTTTGCGGCCTGGATTCGGTTGGTAAATGGCAGCCCGCAAGGAGCCTTGCCGCTTCCCATCATCTGTTACCTTGATGAGACAGGAGATGCCGAGCGTTTTTTGTTATGCAAGTAGGTTCTGGAGTGTTTTCTTATCAAGGGTGTCCAGGACCTTGTCTGCCATAGGAAAACGCTCTTGTGGGCCAATGCCAAGAGCCGTCATTCCTGCCGCTTTGATCGCCTCGACACCGGCGGTGGCATCCTCAACCCCCAGGCAGTCCCGCACTGGTGTCTTCACCAGGCCAGCCGCGAAGATAAAGATATCTGGTGCCGGCTTCCCATGCGCGACACTATTACCATCGGCGATGCCATCAAAGCAGGGGACGAGGTCCACCTGCTGCAACACGGTCATCGCGTTTTTGCTGACAGAGGCAATGGCCGTTTTAATGCCTGCCTGTCGTATCTCGTGCAAGAGGGCGACCCCGCCCGGCACCACCTCTTTGGGCGTCATGTTCTTGATCAATTCTCCATAATAACGGTTTTTCCGATCCATCATTTCCTGCATCTGCGCTTCAGATACGGTGCGCCCCTTGAGCAGGTACAGCAGCGAGTCGCGGCGGCCAACGCCGCGCAAGTGCGCATCGTTTTCCTGGCGCGTGAAAGGAATGCTCTCATCATCGGCCAGATGTTTCCAGGCTTGATAATGATATTCTGAGGTGTCGGTGAGGACACCATCCAGATCGAAGATAATTGCCTGTGGTGTGTTCATCGTGTTGTTCTCCTTAGCAATCAGAGGTCGAAGGCGTAGCTCTCCCCCGACCTGATCTCCCGTACCTGGTCGCCAACGCCTAATTTCACCGATCGGTTCAGACTATCGGCCTCGGCACAGATCCGCAGATGGCCGTCCTCGAGAGTGACGTCGAGCAGCATTCCGCTCACGCGTATGGGGAGGGTCAGACCGCGCAGATGGTCCAGGGTCTTCGGATTGAAATAGAGCACACCGTCACGCATTACCTCGCCGAGGTAGCTGCGCTGCACCAGGTCCAGCGTCCCCGCCATCACCCCCATGTGGATGCCCTCGGCTGTGGTGCCGCCCTGCACGTCGCCAACGTCGCTCTCCAATGCCACCATGTACCGCTCCCAGGAAGTCGCCAGGTCGATCTCCGCATAGACCCCAGCAAACGCGACAAAGCTCAGCGTGGACCCGTGCGAGGTGTGGGCATCATAGTAGGCGACGGTCTTGCGCATCGTCTCTGGCGTGTATGGGTAGCCGAGACGCTCGAATATCTGCTTCAGCTCATCCTGCCGGAACAAGTAGAATAACATTACGGTATCCGCCTGCTTCGCCGCCTTGTAGCGGTCAGGATCCTTTCCCTCCGCCCGCAGAATGCGGTCGAGTCGCTGGATGTTGCCGTACTGGTGGCGATAGCCATCCCAGTCCAGCTCCTCCAGCTGCTCCCAGCCTTCGAACTGGCTGATGATGCCATCCGTGAGGAAGGGGACGTACATCTTGCGGCTCATTCCCTTCCAGGTTTCGATCTCCTGGTTGGTGAGGTTCATCTGTTCCCAGAGCGTCCGCCGTCGACGTTCTGGGAGCAGATCGAGCAGCCTGCCCGCAATATCCGCAATCCACGCCACCATCACGTTGGTGTACGCGTTGTTGTGCAGACCCGGCTCATCGGAGTGAGGGTATTTCTCGTGGAACTCGTCCGGCCCCATGACGCCGTAGATCTCGTAGCGGTCACGTTCCGGGTTGAAGTGAGCGATGCTGGACCAGAAACGGGCGATCTCCAGCATCATCTCTGCCCCTGATCCGAGTAAGAAATCGGTATCTCCTGTGGCCTGAATGTAGTGCCAGATGTTGTAGAAGATGGCCGCGTTCACATGCCTCTGGTTCCGGCTGAGGTCTGGTTCCCACACCCCCGAGCGCGGGTTAAGATGCACGACCTGGGTCTCTTCTTTGCCATCACTCCCACTCTGCCAGGGGAACATCGCGCCCCGGTAGCCTGCATCGCGAGCCTGCGCGCGGGCCTCGTCGAGCCGGCGATATCGGTACATCAAGAGGCCCCGCGTGATCTTGGGCAGCCGGAAGTTCAGGAAGGGATAGATGTAGAGTTCATCCCAGAAAATGTGTCCGCGATAGGCTTCCCCATTGAGGCCACGCGCGGGCACGCCCGCGTCCAGGTCGGCTGTGTGGGGAGAGCAGACCTGCAGGATATGGGAGGCATGGAAGCGCAGCAGGAACTGGACCCGCTCGTCGTTGGGCACCCGGATGTTGCAGTCGCCCCACAGCTCGTCCCACGCACATTGGTGATGGTTGAAGGCGTCATCGAAGGTACCAAAACGCCCGACCGCCTTCTCGGCATTGGTCAGGGGCTCGTTGATTGCCCGGTCGCGAGAGATGTAGAACGCGACCAACTTCTCGACCCGGACCGGGCGTCCTTGCTGGAGGTTAAAGCCCAGCGTCTGCTGGGCATAATCCTCCATCTGATAGTGCCCGCGCCTGGCTCCCAGCTCACCCGCGACTGCGTACACGCGCGTTCTGGCTGCCTCGGCCACGAAGATGCGGGACTGACGAGTCCGCGC
>CAZFWN010000401.1:1427-3058 GCA_964522745.1 uncultured Ktedonobacterales bacterium | reverse complement strand
GGAATGTGCGCGAATGATACGCGCTCCGGGTGCGTCACGGCCATACTAACTGCCATGCGATAGAAGCTCCTCTCGCCAGTTGCCCTTGCCGCCTGATTCTAGGCATTCCCCAGCTTTTATGCTATACTTGCTACAAAGCCGGAGTTTGCCCAACGGCGGCTACATTGCATAAAAAACGACGAAAAAAGACAGCAAAAGTAACCGCTCAGCATCTTACGGATGGTAAGACAAGCGGTTACTCGAAAATACTGCTCCTAAGACCCTGGAGGTAATCCAGTCATCATACCCAATCGCATAACCCAATGTACTCGCGCACTGACCTGCTGGCATGCTGTTCCTTTTGCACAAGCAGACCCGACAGCAGCAATCAGGGCGGGAAAGAAGTGCGTCAAACAGCGTTCCAACAGTGGGTCGAACAGGTCGCTCCGCTCTCTAGAGAAAGCAATCACCCACCGCCGGCAGGTGAATAGGTGTGAATGGATGTAAGTGATACTCCTACAGCGTAGGATTATATCATCCCATTACAAGATTGTCAAGGGCTGTTTTGCAAACTTCTTGCAAACTCCTGATGTGTTTGAAAATTCCCTATGATAGAAATCAGACAATATCAACCTTCGGATGCTGAAGAGGTACACAACCTGCATATCTTGGGGCTACAACAAACGGGCGCCTATGTAGGCAGCGGTCCCTGGGATGCTGATCTCGATCAGATTGAGCAAGTCTACCTGCGCAATAACGGCGAATTCCTCGTAGGAACAGTCGAGGGCCGGCTCATAGCAATGGGTGCCTTGAAAAGAACCACCTCAGAACGGGCAGAAATCAAACGCATGCGCGTACATCCTGACGTTCAGGGACGCGGGATTGGACAGCAGATAGTAACACTCCTGGAGCAGCGGGCGCGTGCCTTCGGCTACACCACATTGCATCTGGACACGATGGCAACGCAAATCGCCGCGCAGCGCCTCTATCGCAAGAACGGATTCCAGGAAACCCATCGCACCTTTATCAAAGGCATGGAATGCCTCTTCCTTGAAAAATCACTCCTTTAGCAAGGAGAGACGCATTGTAGTCCCTGGATCATAGTGTAAACTGATGGAAGACATCACTCCTATAGACTGTGAGGAGAAGCTTCACCGCACATATGATCGCCGCAGCCGCCCAACCACCACTCACCAATCTCTTTCTCTCTCTGGCCTTTGGCCTCGGCCAGATCATCATCGGCGGAGCAATGGTCCTTTTTACCCTGCGCAAGCGCCGCTGGCGCCAGATTACCCTCTTTGGGGTAGCGCTCATCGGCGCCTGGTTTGCTTGCAGCGGCATCACCGAACTGATCGTCTCCAGCGCGGAACTACTCGCCCGCACCAGCGCTTCCCTCTCCGTCGCCAGCGCAGCCCATATCCGTGCCCAGGCCGATCAGGGCTTCCTCATCGCCTCCATCATCCTGCTGGCAATCGGCGCAAGCTATCTACTTCTCAACCGCTTCTGGAAAAGCCGGCATACCACTGAAAGCACAAACTCTCCTGCTGAACCAAACATCCTTCAGCCCAACAGCCAGCAAGCCGAAGATACGCATCAACCCACTCACTGACGCCCGGCTTACAGCCATTTCTCAAAATGGGTGATCCACAGAC
>CAZFWN010000401.1:0-1327 GCA_964522745.1 uncultured Ktedonobacterales bacterium | reverse complement strand
AAAAAAACGCCGGATGCACCATCATCCGATAAATATCCAGCAGATCGTCGCCGCGCTTATACGAAATGGCCCCGGCCAACTGCCCATCCAGAAAATACCCGTAGAAGGTTTCGCTGGACGCTTGCAAAGCCTCAAGCGTCTCATGCAGAGGCGGAATCTCATCGGAGCCGATCAGATCGGCCTCCTTGCGATACGAGAGCTTCTGAAGTGCGAGTAGCATCCTCGCCTCGTGTATATCGCCCACATCCACTTTCCGAATCATGCTGCTCGTATGCGCGCTTTCTTTCAACCATATGGCTATAAGAATAATCGCTAAATGTCGTTGCTCTGGTCAAGCATCGCCAGATCTTCCTGCACAAAGCCCGCGTACAGCCCAAACTCCTCCACCGCCTCAATCGCCGCGTGATACTCGCGCCAATGCAGCCGGCGGTTCAGATTGGGATCATCGTGCGCCTTCCACGCCGGGAAATACTGGTCCATCACGCTCACCGGCGTCTCCGGCCCAAGCTCCTCCGCGATCCAGCGCAGCACCTCACGCGTCCCCGCAATATCGTTTGGCATCACCAGATGCCGAATTACCATCCCGCGCACCCCAATCCCCTCCTCATCCACTTGCAGCGGCCCCACCTGCCGGTACATCTCCTTCAGCGTCGCCCGGTTATACTCCACATAATGGTGCATCTTCGACGTCTTCAGCGCCCAGGTATTATCTGCATACTTCGCATCCGGCAGATAGATGTCAATAATCCCATCCAGCAGCCGCAGCACATGCAGATACTCATACCCCGCGCAGTTATACACAAACGGCAGCCGGAAACCTTTGGGGATCGCCACCAGCAGCGCCTGTAAAATCTGCGGCACAAAATGCGTCGGCGTCACCAGATCAATATTATGACAGCCCTTCTTTTGCAGATACAGCATCATATCCGCCAGCCGCTCTGGCCCAACCCGATGCCCCCGCCCATACTGGCTCAGCCAGAAATTCTGGCAATACGTACAGCGCGCCTGGCAGTAGCCAAAAAAGATCGTGCCCGCCCCGCGTGTCCCGCTGATCGGCGGCTCCTCACGCCGATGCACATTCCACGACCCCACAATCGCCTCCGTCCCCGAATGACATGCCCCCGTCTTGCCGCTGATGCGATTCACCCCGCAATCCTGCGGGCAGACCGTGCAGGCGCGCAGCAGTTCCCACGCCGCCTCAGCGCGCTTTGCCAGTTCGCCGCTCTCATACAGATTCATATACCCCGGATACAGCCCCGTCACCTTCCACCGCTCAGGATCAATATTCCTCACATCCGGCCCAACGGGCATCTCAGTCAGCCGCATA
>CAZFWN010000400.1:0-3088 GCA_964522745.1 uncultured Ktedonobacterales bacterium | reverse complement strand
CCCCACGCTCCACTCGAGGGTCCACTATGATGATGTCGTCCCCCCATGTGCATGTGCGCCACGGCGTGGGAGACCGCCATGGCGCTTGAGACAAGGAGACCAGCATGTCCACCAGGGAACCGCAAACGGAAGTGCAGTCGGCCATCGAGGCGGCAACCAACCAGTTGATCGAGGCGTTCGGGCGGCAGGATGCCGCCGGCTGCGCCAGCCTCTACACCGCGCAGGGCGCCATGCTGCCGCCCAACGCCGACATCGCCTGGGGCCGGCCAGCCATACAGGAGGTCTGGCAAGGGATCTTTGACGCAGGGCTGAGCGCCTTTCGCGTCGACTCGCTCGAAGTGGAGCGCGCGGGCGACCTGGCCTACGAGATGGGGCGCTACACGCTGTACGCGGGCGACAACGCCGTCGCGGACGAGGGCAAGTACCTCCTCATCTGGAAGCGTGAGGCCGGGCAGTGGCGAATCCACCGCGACATCGTGAACAGGAGCCGGCCCGCGTAGGGGCACCCGGTGGCAACTCCCCTTCGTCTGGGGCCATATCTCTGGAGAGAGCTCCCAGACCCTGGAGTTGGGCTTCGTGCTGGAGGCGGTCGATCAAGCCCTGAGGGTGGGCTGTCCGACCATCTGGTGGCCGGGCTGGTGCGGCAAGAAGCGAACGTTAGGCGGAACCGTGCGCCTGACGCGTGCGCTGGTGCCCTCCATGAAAGAGCACCGTTGGGGACGGATCATCAACATTGGCTCTGAAGCGGGCATGCAGCCTGATCAGTTTATCCCGCACTACAACGCGGCCAAGGCAGCGGTCATCAATCTGACCAAGAGCCTGTCGAAAACCTGTGCCAGGGATGGCATGCTGGTCAACACCGTCTCGCCCGGCCCCGTCAAGACCCCGCTGGCTGCGCAGTTCATTGCCGCTCAAGTCAAGGCGCAAGGGGAAACGCCACAGCAGGCAGAGCAGGCGTCTTGCGCGAGCAGCGTCCCCACATCGAACTGGGCCGACTCGCGACGCCCGAAGAGGTGGCTGCAGCCGCCGTGTATCTGGCTTCGGAGGCGGCTTCGTTTATCACGGGTGTGAACCTGCGCGTCGCTGGTGGTTCCGTCGCCAGCACCTATGCAACGTTTTGGAGTGGAGCGTGGCGACGCGCACGCCCCCGCTCTTCAAGGCCAATCGGTCTTGTGGAAGCATCCTCTCTGCTCACACCTGGTCACAGGTGGGGAAGCATCAAGGCTGGAAAGCCGGGGGCATGCGGACGACACGTTCGGGAAGGAACCTGCTTCTGCTATTCCATTGGGCGGATGGCGCACGTGGCCCCCACAGGCCCAACTTCCGTTTGGGGGTCCGCATCGTGCGGGAGGGCCTATGGGATCTGACCAGCCGAGCCAAGCCACCTCAATGAAGGTGAGGCTGGCGCGGACGACCGAGGCTCGTTCGGGTCCCTCGGCCAATGCCGCTCACAAGTCAGGCACCATTGTGTCCGTGTAAAGGAGAGACCACCCATGTCCCAAGATACGACCATTCTCCGCCAGATCTACGATTATGCCAATCGCGCCAACCCTTACCCGCTCTGGGCCAGGCTGCGCCAGACCCCGGTCAGTTTTCAGGAAGATGGCCCCGACGAGGCAGGAACCTATGTCGTGAGTACCTATCGCGCGATCGAAGCGGTGCTCCATGACCCGCGCCTCTCATCCGATCTGCGTCACAGTACCCAAACGGGAGGACGCCCACGGACCTCCTCTGACCCCTATCGGTTTATCAACCTGGACCCCCCGGAGCATGACCGCCTGCGCGCGCTGGCCATGCGTCACTTTGGGCCGCCGGAGCGTCCGGCGTACCTGGAAGAGCTCCGCCCCGAGATCGAGCGCATCGTGACCACGCTCCTTGACGAGTTGCAGGGCCAGCGCCAGGTCGATTTCGTCGATCGCTTCTCCTATCCCTTGCCAGTGACGGTGATTTGTCGCATCCTGGGCGTCCCGCGCGAAGATGAACCGCAGTTCCACGTGTGGTCCAAGGCGTTTATCGAAAGCGTGGCTGGGCAGACCGAGGAAGACCGCCGCCAGCGGGAACAGGCCACCGCTGACCTGAACCACTATCTGGCTGGACTGATCACGCGCCACCGCGCGCAGCCGGGAGACGATCTGCTCTCCCGCATGGCGACCGATACCGGCCCGGAGGGGCCAATGGAGGACCCCTACCTGATCGTCACTGCCACGATGCTACTGGTCGCCGGCCATGAGACCACCGTCAATCTGCTGGGTAATGGGCTGCTCACCCTGCTGCGGTATCCGGCCATCCTGGAGCGCTTGCGGAACGAGCCAGAGTTGATCCCCAGCACAGTAGAGGAGCTGCTGCGCTATGAGCCGCCGGTCCAGTTCCTGCCGAACCGGACCACCCTGGCCGAGATTGCGCTGGCCGGGACAACGATTCCCAAGGGCGTGCTGGTCACGCTGGCCTTCGCTGCAGGCAACCGGGACCCCGCGCGGTTCCCGGACCCGGACCGCTTTGACCCTGAGCGGCGGGATAACGAGCATCTGGGCTTTGGCAGTGGCATTCACAGCTGTTTTGGCGCGCCGCTGGCGCGCATCGAAGCCCAGGTCGCCTTCACTGAACTCGTGCAGCGCCTGGAGCAGCCACGTCTGGTCGTGGATCCGCCCCCCTACCGTCCTACACCCAATCTGCGCGGCCCAGAGCACCTCTTGATCGCGGTTGAAGGAATACGTGCTCGTGGGGAGCCGCTGGCCCACGCCGCCCAGCGGTAAGGGCAGGAAGCCGGAGGAAGGAGGGATCGAGGTCTGCAAGGCACTCCCGGCCTCGTTTGTGCAGCGGGAATAGCAGCCCTCGACATGAAAGGAGTTTGGAATCGATGCAACCGAGTGAGACCCTGCCTGTAGGCAGACAGGCATCCGACGAGCGACCGGCCCGTGAGCGCGTCGGACTGGTCCTCGTTGAGACAGAGGCAGCCGCAGCAGCAGTCGAGCACATGAGCGCGGCAGAGGGAGCTGGGGTACGGCAGGTCTGGATGAATCAGGCGCCAACAGCGCCAGACACCTTGACCGTGCTCGCTGCCGCTGCCGTGCGGACCACGACCATCCGC
>CAZFWN010000399.1:0-3149 GCA_964522745.1 uncultured Ktedonobacterales bacterium | reverse complement strand
TCGATCGCCTCGCGGATGCTGTCTGCCTTGTGGACACGGAGGCTTGTCCAGCACCACGATCTGCCCCGGCCGCAACGTCGGCCCCAGCACCTCCGTGACATACCGCTCGAACGCCGCGGTGTCCATGGCGCCCTCAATGGTTCAGGGGGCTTGCAGTCCACCAGGCGTGAGCGCCGCCACCAGGGTCGTGTTCTTGCCATGATTGCGCGGCACCGAGCCGGTCGCCCGCTCGTCATGCGGCGCCCAGCCATAGAGCCGGGTCAGGGAGGTGTGGGTGCCGCTCTCGTCGACAAAGACGAACTGCTGCGGGTCGCGCTTGGCGATCTCCTCGCGCCAGGCCGCCCGCTGCTCCTCGTTGCGCTCGCAAGCTGCCAGTGACTTTTTTTATGCGTCCAGCCCAGCCGACGGATCGCCCGCCACATCGTGGCCTCGCTCAGCTCTTGGCCCTGGTGCTCCGCCCACCAGGCACCGTGCTGGAGCACGGTGGCATCCGGCTCGGCCTGCAGCCGTGCCAACAAAATCACTTCCTGCTCGCGGCCAATGCGTCGTGGGTAGCCCGGAATCGGCTTGCGCGCCAGCGAGCCAGACGCGCGCTGCTGCACCACGGCACGTTTGACGGTGGTCACGGCGACGTTGAAACGGCGCGCGGCTTCTCGTAGGGGCAGACCGTCCGCCACCGCGCGCACCAGGCGCTCTTTCAGGTCGGTCGAATAGGCACGCATGCTCGTCTGCTCCGCACATCCCGTGCCTGCCTCTGCTTCTCGCAAGTTGCTCTAAGGAAGTGATGCCAGCGGGTATTGAAGGTGCACGACGGGCACACATGATGCAGGGGAAAAGAGGCAAGATCACGGGTCATCCCCGGTTCGTGACCCCTCTTCCTTCGCCCTGTTCTGGCACGCCTCCAGACGCACGAAGACGACCGGGGAATATGATCCGCAGGGGTGATACCACCAGAGGGCAGGTTCTCGGAAGGAGGGTTCCTGATGGCAGCACTCAACGTCGTCATCGTCGGTGGCGGGATCGGTGGCCTCTCGGCAGCGGTGGCCCTGCGCTCCAGGGGCGCACAGGTAGAGGTGTACGAACAGGCACACCAGCTGGGCGAGGTGGGCGCAGGTCTCATCCTCCAGCCCAACAGCCTGCGGGTGCTGGAGCGGCTCGGCGTCGGCGACCGCGTAGCCCGGGTCGGGGCCTCCATCACCGACTGGCGATACTGCCAGGCGGACGGCACCGTTGTGTCGCAGGAGGCGTTCGGCCATACGGCCGGGGACACGATGCTGGGCCTCTACCGTCCGGATCTGGTGGCCGCCCTGGTCGAGAGCTTGCCGGAGAGGGTGGTGCATACGGGCCATCAGTGCGTGGCGTTCGCCCAGGACAACCAGCGTGCCGTGGTGACATTCGCCAACGGGGTGAGGGTTGAGGCAGAGGTCGTGGTGGGCGCCGACGGCATCCATTCGACGCTGCAACGCCACGTGGTGGAACCTCGTGAGCCCGTGTTCTCCGGCACCGTGGCCTCTCGCGGCGTCATCCCCGCCCGAAAGGTGCCCGAGTGGCCTGCCGGGGCACGCCGGATGTGGATTGGACAGGGCAGATTCTTGCTGGTGTTCCCGGTGCGCGCGGGCGAACTGCTGAATTATGTGGGAGTCGTCCACACCGACGAGCCGCTGCGCGAATCCTGGTCGGCGCCTGGGGATCCGGCGCAGCTAGCCGCTGCGTTCGCTGACGGCTGGGATCCGCTGGTGGGCAGGCTCCTGGCGCAAGTCGAGACCACCTTCCGCTGGGGCCTCTATGACCGGGACCCGCTGACGTCCTGGTCGCGGGGCCGGTTGACCCTGCTGGGGGATGCGGCCCATCCCATGTTGCCGTACAGTCGGCAAGGCGCCAACCAGGCCATCGAGGACGGGATGGCGCTGGCGACCTTGCTCCAGGGCGCGAGCGCCGCGGACGTCCCGGACGTCCTGGTGCGGTACCAGGTGCTGCGGCGGGACCGGACCGCCGCGTTGCAACAGAGCTCCCGGGTCAATGCGGAGCGCACGGGCTTGGTGAAACCTTCCTTGACCGCCGGTCTCTCCTGGGTGCTCGACTACGACGTGGAAGCGGTGGCCCGCGCCATCCGCGCGCACCCCTGAGGGGGCTTCTGGGTGCAGGCAAAAGTGGCGACTCTCCTGGGTCTGGTCCCAGGGACAGGTGGGCCTCGTGGTCTCCGACACCGATCAGGCCAGGAGGGGATCCCCATCCCTTGAGGTGGTGCCAAGGAGGTTAGAGCGGATGGAGCACCCGCTGACGGAGCAGGCCAAATCCCGCTCGACCAAACATCATACGCTTGATAAGCTTAATCCTCAACACGTGCCCTTCCGTCTGGCAGGGCTATGTAAAAAAAGTCCATGCCAAGGGCGAAGCCGCTTTACGCTGGCATAGGGGGTGCAGCAATGCGTTTGAAGAGCGTGTCGTGCACTGGTACATCGTGTGCGGCTTGTGCTATGTAAACGTCGTAAACGTCAGCGATGAACCACTCCGGGCGGTCATGTCGACGGCCCGCGATGAGGAGCAGGAGGTGGGCCTGTGACTGGGACAACCGGCAGGGTGGCATTGGTGACCGGGGCTAGCAGCGGCATCGGTGCAGCCACCGCGCGCCTGCTGGCCGCGCGAGGGATGCGCGTGGTGGTCAACTACCACCGCAGCGGCACGGCAGCCGAGGAGGTCGTGGCCGGTATCGAGGCCGCAGGCGGCCAGGCCATGACCGTGCAGGCCGACGTGCGCGAGGCCGCAGCGGTCGAGCGCCTGATCGAGCAGGTCCAGGCGGCCTGGGGCGGCATCGACGTGCTCGTGCACAACGCGCTCACCCCGTATGTGATCAAGCCGTTCCAGGACATGACGTGGGAAGAACTGGGCGGCAAGCTCGACGACGAGATGCGTGCGGCGTTCGCGGTCACCAAAGCCGTCCTGCCCGCCATGACCGAACAGGGCTGGGGACGCATCATCTATCTCGGTACCGGCCTCAGCCGCCAGCCCCGGGAGGGCATGATTGCACTGGGCACGGCCAAGGCCGCACTGACACAGTTCGCCCGGTACCTCGCCCAGGAACTGGGCCCGCGGGGCATCACGGTCAACGTCGTCGAGCCCGGCCCGGTGGAGGACACCCGCATGGCGGA
>CAZFWN010000398.1:1417-3164 GCA_964522745.1 uncultured Ktedonobacterales bacterium | reverse complement strand
CAGATATGAGCAACGAACGCTACGAGACGTGGTACGAGAATGTCTATAAGAAGGCCATCAAGAAAACGCCGGAGCGCCAGCAGCCTTTTACCACCACCTCGGCTTCCGGTATCGAGGTCAAGCCGCTCTACACCCAGGATGATCTGGCCGGCTTTGACCCCGACACCAACCTGAGCTACCCCGGCCAGTATCCCTATACACGCGGCATCCAGCCCAGCATGTATCGCAGCCGTTTCTGGACCATGCGCCAGTACGCCGGCTACGCCACCGCCGAGGAGTCCAACCGGCGCTATCACTATCTGCTGGCGCAGGGCACCACCGGCCTTTCCGTCGCCTTCGACCTGCCCACGCAGATGGGCTACGACGCCGATCACCCGCTGGCCGAGGGCGAAGTGGGCAAGGTGGGCGTGTCTATCTCCAGCCTGGAGGATATGGAAACGCTCTTCCAGGGTATCCCGCTGGAGCAGGTTAGCACCTCAATGACCATCAACAGCACGGCGGCCATCCTGCTCTCGCTCTATCTCGCCGTCGCCAAACGCCAGGGCGCGGACACGAGCCAGCTTTCCGGCACGGTACAAAACGACATCCTCAAAGAATACGCGGCGCGTGGCACCTATATCTATCCGCCGCAGCCCTCGATGCGCATCATCACCGATCTGTTCAGGTATTGCGCCGAGAACGTGCCGCGCTGGAACACCATCAGCATCAGCGGCTATCATATCCGCGAGGCTGGCTCAACCGCCGCGCAGGAGATCGGCTTCACCCTCTCCAACGGTATCGCCTATGTGCAGGCGGCCATCAATGCCGGTCTGGATGTCGATCAATTTGCCGGGCAATTGTCCTTCTTCTTTAACGCGCACAACAACCTGCTCGAAGAGGTTGCCAAATACCGCGCCGCGAGGCGCATGTGGGCCAGCGTCATGCGCGAGCGCTTCGGCGCCAAAGACCCGCGCTCCTGGCTGCTGCGCTTCCATACGCAGACGGCAGGCTCGACGCTCACCGCTCAGCAGGCGGATAATAACATTGTGCGCACCGCCTATCAGGCGCTGGCGGCTGTGCTGGGCGGCACGCAATCGCTGCACACCAACTCCAAGGATGAGGCGCTCAGCCTGCCGACGGCAGAAGCCGTGCAGATCGCCCTGCGCACGCAGCAAATCCTGGCCTACGAAACCGGCGTGGCCGATACGATTGACCCGCTGGCGGGGTCGTACTACATCGAGACGCTGACCAACGAGCTAGAGCAGCGCGCCTGGGACTACATCCAGAAGATCGACGGGCTGGGCGGCAGCGTGCGCGCCATCGAGATTGGCTATATGCAGAACGAGATCGAAGAGGCTGCCTATCAGTTCCAGAAGGATATGGAAGAGGGCAGGCGCGTCGTCGTGGGCGTCAACAAGTTCCAGGTGCAGGAGGACATTCGCCCGGAGGTGCTGCGCGTGGACCCGGAGATTGGCCGCCGCCAGGCAGAGAAGCTGGCCGCGCTGCGCGAGCGCCGCGACAATCTCGCCGTTACCTCGGCGCTCACCGCCCTGGAAGACGCCGCGCGCGGCAGCGCCAACCTCCTGCCGCGCATCCTGGCCGCCGTCGAAAGCTGGGCCACGCTCGGCGAGATCAGCGACACCCTGCGCCGCGTCTTCGGCGAGCAGCAGGAGCAGGCAGCGCTGTAAGGAGATAACATGACATCCCCAGCAAGCAATACAACTGAAAGCAAAAAGGCTCAACTGCTTCCCGATGGCCGTCTGCATGG
>CAZFWN010000398.1:0-1317 GCA_964522745.1 uncultured Ktedonobacterales bacterium | reverse complement strand
GCGCTGCAACAGATCAACGACCTGATCTGGGGCGCGCCCGATCTGGTCGATTTCCAGCGCGTGGAACTGTTCTGCCAGTTTTATAACGACCTGCCGGTGCTGACCTTCCCCTACTATGTGGCCGAAAACTACGCCACGCTCTCGCCCTATGCCAAAGCGATCTTTTGGGACTTCGCCCGCGAGCAGCTTTCCCAGAGCAACCAGGGCTTGTCGCTAGCGCTGTTGCAGAGCATCACGCTCGATTTCTTTGACTACCCGGAGTGCTTTGGGGATGCCTGGGCAGAACTGACCGGCCCGCGAGCCAGCGAGGCTTTGCTGGTCAAGCTGCTAGAATTTGCTGGTACGGTGCCGTTCGAGTTGAAGGCGCCGGTGTATGAGCGGCTGATCGCCAGGCCGGCCTGGCACCAGGCCATTTGCTGGAGCCTGGTCAGCAGCCTCAACTTTGACGAGGCCGACGGCGCCCAGGTGCAACCCATCATAGAGCGGCTGCAACTCCCGCCTGAGCATGAGGCGATGGTGCAGCTTCGCCAGGCATTGCGCAAGCACTAAGCGCCTCGTGCCTGTACAAGAGGCCCGGCGGGCAGGCTCGCCGCCGGGCCTCTCTCATCGGCTGATCTTTTGCCGCAGCGCGCGCGCTTCATTGAGATGTACAAAGCTGTGACGGATGGCCGGTTGTTTTATCAGTCCGCCAATCTTCCAGCCGCCCCAGACCTCGGCAAGCCGCAGCGCCCCTTCGGCAAGCGCGCCGGAGGCCAGCAGATGCTGGATGTGCGCCTGCTCGACCTTGCGGTGCAGCGCCTCCGGCGGCAAGGCCGTGATAATCTCCCGCGTGCTGCGTCCGACGGCCAGGCGATAGGCGCGCATGGCGGCCAGATCGATCTGCTCCGTCACCCCGGCCACTTCGACATCGCCCATCGACGTGCCCACATCGCTGCGCGTGAGGCGCAGCCGCTCCAGCCAGCCCTCGCGCTCCAGCACCTGTGGCCTGCCGGCCACCAGCAGGTTCATGGTCACATCTTCGATACGTGCCATATGCCAGATCAACCAGGCAATCGAGTTCGGCTCTCTGGCGGGTCGGCGGCGCATCTGCCCATCGCTCAGCCCGGCCAGTACCTCATCCTCAAACGACCAGGCGCCCGCCTGGGCCAGCGCGGCTGTATGCACCATCGCGTGCTGGGCCAGCGCCAGCGTCAGCGCCTCCTGCTCGCGCCCCTTCGTATCGAGCAGCTTGCCCAATTGGCTCTGCCGCTGCGACCATGCCTGCCGTTCGTTCATACAATCCTCCTGGGCAACCAGCCCATTGTTCCTCTGTTTTCC
>CAZFWN010000397.1:0-3191 GCA_964522745.1 uncultured Ktedonobacterales bacterium | reverse complement strand
TGGTGCGCCCACTGAGCCAGAAATAGCCCTCCTCGTCCTGCCGCCCCAGATCCCCCGTATTCAACCAGCCATCGGCAATCCACAGCCCGGTGTTTTGCTCTTCCTGCACGTAGCCGGCAAAGACATTGGGACCCTTCACGACGAGCGTGCCGGTTTCTTTGGGCTCAGAGTCGCGCAGATAGCGACCCTGCTGGTCGAGGATCACGGCTTTCATGGCCTGATACGGATAGCGCAACCCAATCGACCCCACGCGCCGCTCTCCATAGCGTGGGTTGGCACTGCTCACGCAGGTCGCTTCCGTCAACCCGTATCCCTCCAGAATGTTCACGCCCGTGCGCTGCTCGAAGGTGGTATACACCTCTACTGGCATGGGGGCGGCCCCACACAGCGCCATGGTGAGCGAACGAATATCGGCATCGACCGGCACGCGCAACAGGTTGGCATAGAGCGTCGGGACGCCGCTGAACGACGTGGCCTGATAGTGTTCAACAATCTTCCAGAAGTGTTTGATCACTCCAGGGTCGCGGTACCCCGCTGGGCCAAGCAGCACAATCGAGGCACCGATACTCAGCGGAGCCAGTCCTGTCACATGGACCGCGTTCACATGAAAGAGCGGAAGCCCACAGAGGAAGACATCCTCTGGACGACTATCCCCCACCTGGGTCAGGGCCCAGGCATCGAAGACCTCGTTGGCATGGGTGTGTCGGGCCAATTTGGGCAAGCCGGTCGTGCCGCCCGTATGGAAATAGGCGGCCAGGTCGTCTGAAGCAATGCTTCGTCCAGAAAGGAGTCGGTCAGCAGGATACCGCTCTAACTGCTTCTCAAAAGACACCCACTTCTGTTCTGTGCTCGGTGGACCGAGTACCTGCATCACAGTGGTGAGACTGGGCACCTGTGGACGGATCGCCACCACTTTTTCCCAGATGTCCGACCCGGGCAACGGTCCTAACGCAATCAACACCTTCGTGCGTGCCGCCCGCAGAATCGCGGCGATCTGGCTGGCTTCCAGCAGCGGATTGACCGGATTGACAATCCCGGCCGCTTCTGCTCCCCACAACGCGAAATGCGTCTGTGGCAGATTGGGCAGGAGCAAGGAGACCACATCGGTTGGTCCAATCCCCAGATCAAAGAGCATGTTCGCAACCTGATGAATCCGCCCCAACAGCTGGCGGTAGGTCACCTGGAGAGACGCTTGATAGTGTTCCCCATCGGGAAAGAAGACCAGGGCAGGACGGTCTGGAAAGGTCAGTGCACTCTGTCGAATCATGGCATAGGTGCTCTGGGGGAGCTGTCGTTCCGCGAGTGGCACCCGTTCTATCTCCTCAATATCGGAGAGGGTGCGTATGTGCCCCATTGCTCTTGCTCATCCTTTCTGCTGCCGCTGCTTTGTCGCCACCAAAGGAGCTATCCTGGGAGTATCGCGAGCAGCCGCGTCATAGCGGTCTCTCCTCCCCGTCATAGCTGCATTGCCAGCAGGGCGCGCCTGTGCTTATGGTTCAAGGGATGTCCGGGTGAGACCCTTCTTTTTCTCCCCTGCTGCAGACCTTCTTGGCTGGGGGGTGTCCACGGGGAGCGATGAGCCCAGATGGACGAGTGCTAGCGCGGTGCGCACCGCCACGGGTTCGTACTCGGGGGCCATGTGCGCCAGGACGGTTAAGGCCGTTCTCGCCAGATGACGCGCTAACTGCTGCACAGCTTCCTCTCGATGGCGCTCCCGGCATGCCTGGAGAATACGCCCGTGTTCCACCGCGCTCACGGATTGCGCGTGGATCTCCCGAGAGGACAGGATCAAGCGATAGCGCTGGCTCTGGTCCGCATAACTGGTGATGGTGGCACGAAGCTGCTCCCCTGCTTGCGCGACCAGGAGGGCATGAAAACGACGATGCGGCCCATCCCAATCCTCCATCACGGTAGCGGAGCGCATGGCGGCCAGCGCCGCATCGAGCGTAGCGAACTCCTCTTCATGCATGCTGGGGATCGTCAAGGCAAGGCCCAGCGTTTCCAACTGGATCCGCCCGGCATAGAGCCGATCCAGAGCCACTGGGTCCAAGGGTGCGACCCGTGCGCGCTGATACCGGCCGGTTTCCACGAGGCCCTCGCGCTGGAGCAGGCGCAGGACCTCGCGCAGGGGCGTGCGGCTGACGCCGAGGGTGCGTGCAAGGTCCCTTTCAGACAGCTTCGCGCCTGGGGGATAGACGCCCTCCAGAATTAGCTGGCGCAGGCGGTGGTGGAGGGCCGTGATGCCGCCTGCATTCTCGTCTTCCGCTGGCACTCCTGGTGTCTTGATCTCGGTCATAAGTTCCCCTTTCACCAGTTCTTGCCCCACCACAAAAGCCTTAAAGCCTTTGGGAACGGGCCTCCGCGACCATCTGATTGCGAATCAGCCCAATCGGCTCGATCTCCACTTCTACAATATCGCCTGCTCGCAAGAACAGGGGAGGCTGGCGTCTCGCGCCAATGCCGGATGGCGTCCCAGTCGCAATCAAATCGCCAGGTTCCAGCGTCATGAAGGAACTGAGAAAGGCAATCGCAGCGGCAACGGAGAAAATCATCTGTGAGGTGGTCTCTCGCTGGACGATCTTGCCATTCACGCGCGTGGTAAGGGTTAAAGCCTGGGGATTGGGGATATCGGCGGCAAGGACGATGCCTGGCCCCATCGGGGCAAAGGTATCAATGGCTTTGCCTGCCGTCCACTGGCTGGTCTGCATCTGGAGATCGCGCGCGCTCACATCGTTGCAGATCGTGTATCCTGCCACAAAGGCCAGCGCCTCCTGCTCGGTCACGTGTTTACAGCGTTTGCCGATCACCGCGACCAACTCTCCCTCGTAGTCAATGAAATGACTGGCAGCTGGCAAGATGACCGGGCTGGTGGGGCCAACCAGGCTGTTGCGAAATTTGGCAAAAAAGGTGGGGACCGGCGGAATATCGGCCTGGGCTTCGGCGGCATGCTCTGGGTAGTTGAGGCCCAGACACAGAATCTTCTCCGGATCAGGGACCGGCGGCCCAAGCTCGACCTCGTCCAGCGAGAGTACTCGCTCGCCTGCATCCAACTGGCGTGTGGCCCAGGCCAGGATCTGCGCTTGCTCCTCCAGGCTGGCTGCCAGGAACTCCCGCACCGACTGGTAAGGTCCACCTACATACCCGGCAAGATCGAGCAGGGCATGATTAGCGGCAACGCCTGCGCGCCAGGT
>CAZFWN010000396.1:0-3218 GCA_964522745.1 uncultured Ktedonobacterales bacterium | reverse complement strand
ACACAAGACGGCTTCTATTCGGCAAAAGAGGCATCCTATGCACGCGCGCGCTCTTACCCAGCCCCGGCTGCTCCTGGTAGAGCCGGATGCTGAACTGCGGGAAATTCTTGGCGACCTCTTGTGCGAAGAGGGCTATGAACTGCAAAGCGCCACCACGCTGCAAGAAGCGCTGGCCCTGTTGGATAGACAGCCCTTTGTCCTCGTGCTGGCAGACCTCTTTGCCGGCGTCTCGAAGCATGCGTTCACCCAGGCGCAGATTCTGCGCCGGCGCGCCAATCCCACGCCAGTCGGCCTGTTGATGACCAATCCTCCCCGCGATCCAGAAGCAGCACAACAGTCCGGCTTTGCGTGCGTCATCTCCATGCCCTTTGAACTGGACGATTTCCTCATGACCATCGCCACCTGCGTCAACCAGCCCCTCACCCTCGACCAGCAGCGCCAGGTCGAGACGGTGCGGCGCTATTTCGACGCCCTGACCGCCGGCGATTGGGATGCTGTACTCGATCTCTGTTCAGAAGAGGTCGCCTACTACCCGCCCGCCACTTCGCGTATCACCACGACCAGAAAGCTCAGCGGCAAAGCTGCTTATCACGCCTATCTTGTCGCGGCCACCCCCCGCTATCCTGGCTACGTCTGCCAGGAAGTCATGACGTTTGCCCGTCCCAAAGGGCTGGCAGTCCACTACAGGTACGCCTGGCTGCCGCGCGATGCCACGCCACAGCATGGAACAGGGAGTGTCCTCTTCCACTTCCAGGGCGATCTGATCAGCCAGATCGGCGTGCATCTACCCCCCGCCTCGCCGGCAGAGGCCAGCAGCACCGGCCAGGCCGGCAGCTCAAACATGGCCCGCTGAGCGCGCTTGCTGCACATGTCGGCTGGCGGTTGAAAGCCGCGCCTCTTTGGCGTGCCGCCACCAAACCCGCCTACGCGGGTTAGGACGAAGGGACGCGAAAATCTAGTCCGCGCAGGCGGCCCTTCGGGCAAGGCCGCTTGCGGGCGCCGGGCGCCCGCACTCTCGGCTTCGCCTCGCGCGGCCTTACTTGGTGGCCGCAGGCCAAGAAGCCGCGATCTTTAGTCGCCAGGCTTCTTTCTTTTACATGGCCCTGTCAGCGATCTTGCCTGCTGGCGTTGCGGGCCGGAAGCGTGTATACTGTGGGTAATCGCATCGCGGGATTGGACTTATTGCACAGAATTGTGAGGAATCTATGGCCGACACCAGCCAGGAGGTCGTCGCCAGGCGGCCCAAGCCAAAAGCAGGCGCGAAGACCACCCCATTACCCAAAGCCGCGCCCACCCAGCAGCTTGCCGTCAGCACACCAGAGCCAGCAGCAAAGCCCAAATTTAACTTCTTTCGCGGGCTAATGGGCCGCCAGGACGCGGCCACAACCACCGCCGGCAAGGCTGCGCCGGCCAACCGGCCAGGCATGGGGCGCTTTTTCTTCGGCATGTCGCTCTACATGGTGCTGGCGCTGGGCGCGCAGGTCGGGCTGGGCTATCTCTTCCAGAATATCCCCGGTCATGGCGCGCAGGTGCTGGTCACACTGCCAATCATTGGCAATGTCACCATTGCGCTCTTCACCTGGATGGTCGTGCTGATCGGTATCCTCTTCTTGCTCTATAAGTTCAACATCCTGCCGCGCACCCTGGGCGGCCAGCCCCGCCAGAAGATCGCCAGCGTCAAGGCCGACCCCAAGGAGAGCAAAGCCGCACAGGCCAAACCCGTCCGCGAGCCGCTCTCCGGCCCGAACGACGACGTCTATGAGCGAGTGAAAGCGCGCAATCGTGCCGAGCGGCGCAAGGGTCGCCGGCACTAATCCGGCGCGAAGAGAGCCGCCGAGGATGACGCCGATTAAAATCGGCGCTAGGGGCGTGCCGCCAACAAGCCCGGCGGGGGCTGACACACCAGTCCCGCAGGGACATCCTGGCCGCAGACCCTTAGCGCCGATTTTAATCGGCGAATAGCCGGTTACACAATCAGGAGATCAGGAAGCATGGCGCGCATTGAGCCAGTGCCACCAGAGGAACTTGGACCGGAGGAGCGCGCCGCGCTGGCCGACGTACAGGCGCGGCGCGGCGAGATGACCACCCTGCTGGCGACGATGGCCCATCGCCCGGCGCTGATGACCACCCTGGCCGCGCATCTCGCGGCGGTCTTCGAGACCGGCAGCGTCGAGCCGGCGCTCAAAGAGATGCTGGCGGTACGGGTTTCGCAGATCAACGACTGTGGCTACTGAAGGGCCGCGCATACCGCCCTGGCAGGGCGGCTGGGGGTCAGCGAGGCGCTGCTGGACGCGATGTATCATCTCGACCAGCACGCCCACGAGTTCTCGCCACGCGAACTGGCGGCGCTGCGCTTCACTGAATTGATGACCACCGACGCGCGCGGCGTCACCGAAGAGGTCTGGGCCGCGCTGCAAGACGCCTTTAGCGATGAGGAGATTATCGAACTGGCAGCCGTCATCGGGGTGATGAACGATCTCAATCGCCTCGCAGACGCGCTGAAAATCACGCTGGAGCGGAGGCAACAGCATGCCTGACACACTCGACGCGCAGGCCCAACTGCGCGCACTCTTACACGACCTGGACGAACTCTCAACCTATCTGCACGGGCGCGGCCAGAACGCCTACACCCTGGCGCAGCGCTTCCTCGATAATGCCCGCCGGGAAAAGGATCAGCAAACCAGAGCCTATGACGAGCAGCAGGCCAAAATGCTGGACTATCAGCACTACATCTGGCACGAGATCGCCGGGCTGGTCGAAAAGCTGAACGTGAAGTACGGCGGCGAGGCCGCAGGCGCGCCAGACATCGAGCAGCAGGATGAACGCATCAGGGAGGCGCGTCTTGGCGAAGAAACAGCGGGATAGAGGGCGCGGCGCCGCTCCATCAGAGCAGCAGCCACAGCGCCAGCCGCCGGCCACCGACCCCTGGCTGCAACCCGGCGCCATCCAGGGCGTGGCCCGACTGATCTCGCTGATGGGCGCGATAGCCGTCGGGTTGCTCGTCTTTGAACTGCTCCAGCCGCATGTGCCCTACTGGCTGGCGCTGGTCAGTGGCCTGGTGGCCTGCATCCCCACGCGAGCCGCGCTGCTCTGGCTGGAGCGCGCCTGGCTGCGCGCCGTCGCCCGCAAAGCCGAGCGCCGCCAATCCGCAAACCAGCCGGACTCACCCAGGGCCAAAACAAAATAAGAGCGACCTGTAGCGCCGGCTTCCAGCCGGC
>CAZFWN010000395.1:0-3227 GCA_964522745.1 uncultured Ktedonobacterales bacterium | reverse complement strand
GAGGAATGCAAGCTGCGGCTGGACGAGCCGGTGGATCGGCTGCTGCCCGAACTGGCCGGGCGCCAGGTACTCAAGCGGCTTGATGGGCCGCTCGACGACACCGTACCCGCGTACCGGCCCATTACTGTGCGCGACCTGCTCACCTTCCGTATGGGCTTCGGCCAGATGCTGGCCCCGCCGGACGCCTATCCAATTCTGAAGACTGCGAGCGAGCAGCAGATCGGAATGGGGCCACCGACCCCTGCGACCATGCCGGCGCCAGATGAGTGGATGCGCCGCCTGGGGACGTTGCCGCTGATGTACCAGCCTGGCGAGCGGTGGATGTACAATACCGGGTCCGACGTGCTGGGCGTGCTGATCGCGCGTGCCTCCGGCCAGCCATTGGAGACATTTATGCGCGAACGGCTCTTCGAGCCGCTGGGCATGAAGGACACAAGTTTCAGCGTGCCGGCTGCCAAGCTTGACCGGCTAGCGACCTCCTACGGGGTTCATCCTGAAACCGGGGCGCTCGAAGTCTATGACGTGGCCGAGGGCGGCCAATGGAGCCGTCTGCCCGCCTTCCCGTCCGGCGCCGCAGGGCTGGTCTCGACCATCGACGACTACCTGGCCTTCGGGCAGATGCTGCTCAACAAGGGCAAATACGAAAGCCGGCGCATCCTCTCCCGGCCCTCAGTCGAGCTTATGACCACCGATCACCTGACGCCTGAACAGAAGGCGATCTCCGGGTTGGTCCCTGGCGACTTTGATAGTCACGGCTGGGGGTTCGGCGTGTCCATCGTCACCAGGCGCGACAACGTGGCGGGGGCTGTTGGAACGTTCGGCTGGGCCGGTGGCCTGGGCACCTGCTGGGATTCGGACCCGCAGGAGGAGATGGTCACCATCCTGCTGACCCAGCGCGCCCTGGCTTCCCCCAGTTCTCTCGATCTTTTTCTTGATTTCTCGACCCTGGCTTACCAGGCGATTGATGACTGAGGCAGCTTGTTCAACCGCCAGCGTCGAGGAAAGGGAGGCAAAGCGGGATGTGTAGAAACATTCGGACGCTCTTTAATTTTGAGCCGCCGGCCACAGAGGAAGAGATTCGCGCGGCATCGCTTCAGTTTGTGAGAAAAATCAGCGGCTTCACCCAACCATCCAGAGCGAACGAGGCCGCTTTCTCTACAGCGGTCGATGACATCGCCAGGATCGCGGGTCAGCTTCTCAGTTCGCTCGAATCTACGGCAGCCCCAAAGAACCGGCAGAAAGAGGCAGCACGAGCGAAGGCGCGCGCTGCCCAGCGATTCGGCAGGTGAAAAGCGTCTTCTGGACAGACTGCCTCTCCGGCGCGTCCGGCAACGGCACGTCGCAAGCGGGCTGGATGAAGGAAGAATCTCCTGCCCTTTAGGCATGGGGAGGGTTAAGTAACCTTCTAGCGTAATGAACAATAATACTCGTGTTCCGCACGTCTCCGGGATTTATTCTGCGCGTTTGCCTGTGTAACGCGGGCGTCTGTAGAATGTCCATAGAGAGCAGGGATCGCGCACCGCAAGCAAGCATCTTGCTGCGCGGCCACGTGACCCCGGAATCAAACGAACGGAGGGAACTTAAGATGCGGTCTACGACCCAACGCCTCGTCAAAGGCGTTTCTCCGCGCAATGCTGCGTGGAGCGCCCTTCCAGTCTTTTTCATCCTGTTAGCCTTTCTCGCCTCAGCCTGCTCTTCGGGGAACGCCAATACCACCACCAAAGGAGGCAAGCTCAACGTTGGCCTGATTGCGGACCTCAGCACGCTGGATCCGTTAAAATCAAGTTCATTCTATGATCGCCAGGTTATGTTGAATATCTACGATACCCTGGTACACGTAGATGCTCAGAACAACGTGCAACCAGACCTGGCGACATCCTGGCAGTATCCCTCGCCAACCGAACTGGTGTTTACCCTGCGCACCGATGTAACCTTCCAGGATGGGACGCCTTTTAACGCCGATGCTGTTGTCTTCAACATCAATCGGATTCTCACTACTCCCAGTTCACCGCGTTTGAGCGAGCTTTCAACGGTGAAGGATGTGATGGCGGTTGATTCCTCCCATGTGCGTTTCGATCTCAAAACGGCCTTCTCACCATTATTGTTGACCTTAACTGACCGCGCTGGAATGATCCTTTCGCCTACAGCGGTGCAGAAATTGGATGCGACGACCCTGGCAAACGCCCCGACCAATGCCGGCAGCGGACCGTTTATGTTCAAGGAGTGGGTGAAGGGTGATCATCTCACCATTGTCCGTAATCCGCACTACTGGCAGAAGGATTCGCAGGGCCAGTCCTTGCCTTATCTGAGTTCTGTGACCTATCGACCCATCACTGATAGCACCGTGGAGTTCACCAACCTGCAAACGGGCAATATCGATGTCGCTGATGGCGTCAATCCAAACCTCGTTGCTCAAGCCAAAGCAAATCCCAATCTCATCTATCGCCAGCAGGCCGCTTTGAGCTTCTTCGGCATCCAACTCAACACCAGGGCCGCGCCATTCGATAATGTGCTTGTGCGCCAGGCGATTGCATTGGGAGTGAACCGCGACGAGATCCTCAATACGGTATTCAAAGGAGTGGGCGTCCTCGCGCAGGGACCACTCTCGCCAGGTAGTTGGGCCTTCGACAAATCTTTCGCGCCCTATAGCTACAACATCAACCAGGCGAAAGCCGATCTCCAGCAGGCAGGACTATCAAGTGTGAGCTTCACCTTGCTGATTACCAGCGGCGATCCCCTGGGAACACAGGAAGCGCAGTTTATCCAATCAGAACTGCAACCGGCGGGGATTACGGTCAACATCAAACAGGAGATTTTTGCCACGTTGTTGTCTGATACTGCGGCACATAACTTTCAGGCGGCGGTGGTCGGCTGGAGTGGGCGCCCGGACCCGGACGGCAATACGTACTCCTGGTTCCACACTGGCGGTGGCCTCAACTACAGCCAGTACTCTAATCCGCAGGTAGACGCTCTGTTGGAGGCAGCTCGCGCTTCCAGTGATCAGGCAACGCGCGCCCAGGATTATATTCAGGCTCAGAAGCTTCTCGTGAACGATGCTCCGTATGTCTTCCTCTATCACGGCGTCGCTGTTCAGGCCAGTTCAAAGAAAGTGCAAAACTTTCTTCTCCTGCCAACAGGTATCATGGAGTTTGCCAGCGTCTACGTGAGTTCGTAAACAGAGGGCCAATGAGGAGTCCGGCACATCCCGACACGCGGGTGTCAGCGAG
>CAZFWN010000394.1:0-3271 GCA_964522745.1 uncultured Ktedonobacterales bacterium | reverse complement strand
CCCTTGGACTCAGTCGTCAACTACACCGTCTCCCTCTCTCGCAGAAGGAGTTTTCACGGTGACCCATCCGTTCCATCCCTTGTACGGCCAGCAGTTTGAAATGCTCAGTTACCGGCACAACTGGGGCGAATATCGGGTCACCTTTTACGAGACACCTGATCGGGTCCGGGCGCTTCCGGCGACCTGGACCAGCCTTGCCCCCTCTGATCCCAGTGTGGTGCTTGCAGCCGGTCGCGCCGCCTTTCGCGTGACAGATCTGCTCGAGCTTTCCCGTCTCATTCAACGCCTTGAAGAGGAAGACCGGGAGGGCACCGAGTGTTAAGCCAATTTTGCCGCAAATGTAAAGGAGATTTTGCCGAAGATGTCGAAAGTATGTTGCCTCTTCACAAGGGGGAGAGGGCATTGCTTGTAGGAATATGGTACTTCTTTTCCTTGACAATCGGCACGCGAACAGGCATACTCACCAGCAGAACCTTGCTCTTTGAGGAGTTGCTGATGCCCAATGAAAAACTGAAGGTCTTGCGAGCGTCCCGCACCCTGCACCCCCATCCAGAAGCGGTGCGTGATCCGCTCTTTACCAGCGGGTCGCCTTTTTTCGACCCACGCGATCTGGTGCAGGTCAAATATGAACTCTTACGACGGGTGCGTGTGGATGGCTATGCGGTCTCGGAGGCCACGGCCCTGTTTGCGCTCTCTCGTCCCACCTTTTACGCGGCCCAAGCCGCCTGGGAACAGGCAGGCGTCAGTGGCTTGCTCCCGGCTTCCACTGGCCCGCGCCACGCTCACAAATTGACTGATGAGATCATGGCCGAACTGCAACCGCTGGCGAAAACGATGTCACCGGCCCAACTTGCCGAGTGGGTGCAAGAGCAGCACCACCTCTCAGTTCATCCTCGCAGCATTGAACGCGCCCTCAAACGAGTGGCGAAAAAAGGGGGCTCATCAGCATGAATCGGAAAGCGTTGGAACCAGCCTACGAAGTGGCACGCTCGTGGGCCTTGCAACCGATCTCTCGTCCCCCCCCAGGATGGGCTCAAATGGTGTGTTCTGGTTTGGCGACCTGGATGCGAGAGAGGCAGCCAGAGGCTCGCCTTGCCGCGCCGGAGGGCGCCCGTGATCCGCGACCTGAGTGTTCTGGGCTGCTCACCATCCTAGCAGCCATGATTGCGGAGGTGTGTCCATGATGGCCCTTCAACCCGCGACCTTACAAAAAGTCACCGCACGACAGCTCTCGCGTCAGGCGATGTTGTATGTGCGCCAGAGTACGCTGCATCAAGTGCTCGAAAATACGGAAAGCACTGCGCGTCAATATGCTCTGCGCGAGCGAGCCATTGCGTTGGGATGGGAAACCTCGCGCGTTGTGGTCATTGACCAGGATTTGGGTCAATCAGGCGCTTCTGCCGCAGACCGTGAGGGTTTTCAGCGTTTAGTTGCCGAGGTGGGGCTTGGTCATGTGGGCCTGGTTATGGGTCTGGAGGTCTCCCGCTTAGCGCGGAGTTCGCTCGACTGGCATCATCTGCTCGAAATCTGCACCATGACCGGAACCCTGATCCTGGATGAAGATGGCCTCTATGATCCGGCGACCTTTAACGACCGTTTGTTGCTGGGGTTAAAGGGCACGATGTCGGAGGCCGAGCTCCATGTGCTGCAGGCGCGGTTGAAGGGTGGGATTCTGCACAAAGCTTCACGCGCAGCACTGAAAGTCCCATTACCTGTTGGCCTGCTCTACGCGGAGGACCAGAGGGTCATGCTCGATCCCGATGCCCAGATCCAACAAGCCGTCCGCTTGTTGTTTGCGACCTTCAAACGCACCGGGTCCGCCTGGGCCACCGTCAAATATTTTCGCACTCAGGGGCTCCTTTTCCCACGCCGTGTGCGCAGCGGTCCGCATACCGGCGAACTCCATTGGATGCCACTCCAGCACAGTACTGTGCTCAAAGTGCTGCGCAACCCGCGCTACGCTGGGGCCTTCTGCTTCGGACGGACTCAGACCCGCAAGCATCCTGATGGCTCGCTTCACGTCCAAACGCTTCCCCAGGATCAATGGTTGTTTCTCATTCGAGAGGTGCATGCTGGCTACATCAGTTGGGAAGACTACGAAACCCATCTCGCGCAACTGCGTGCCAATCGCCAGGCACACGGAGAGGATCGTCGCCACGGCCCTCCACGGGAAGGGCCCGCTTTGCTGCAAGGGCTTTTAATCTGTGGACGCTGCGGCAACCGGATGACCGTCCACTACCATGATGTGAAGCAGGGCCAGCGCCTCTACCCGGAATATCTCTGTCAGAAAGAGCATATTGAAAGAGGTGAGGACAAATACTGCCAGCGTCTCCTTGGAGCCGGTCTGGATGCGGCGATGGCTGACCTGCTCCTCGCGCAACTCACTCCTCTGGCTCTCGAAACCAGCATCCAGATCCACGAGGAACTGCAGGCTCAAGTGCAAGAAGCCCAACGGCTGCGTGTTCAGCAGGTAGAGCGTGCTCGCTACGCCGCCGAACTAGCGCAGCGCCGTTTTTTACGGGTTGATCCTGAGAACCGCCTGGTGGCCGATGTGCTGGAAGCTGACTGGAACGCCCGCTTGCGCGAATTGGCAGAGGTCACCGAGCAAGCCGAGCGCCAACAGGAAGCCGAACAACGGAAACTGTCTGCACTGGAACAGCAGGCGATTAGGAATCTGGTCGAAGATTTCCCACGCGTGTGGAAGGATTCACGCACCTCTGATCGAGACCGCAAGCGCATGGTGCGCTGGCTGCTGGAAGATGTGACGGTGAAGAGGCAAGAAGAGGTGATCACCGCTCACGTCCGCTTCAAAGGGGGAGCCACCCACACAATCACGGTTCCTGTGGGGCGCGGACGTTGCAGCTCGCCTGAACTGATTGTGCTCATTGACCAGTTGTTGGAGGATTGCACGGATGCTGAGGTGGCCGAGCAACTCAACGCGCGTGGCTGGCGTACCTACGAAGGAAAGCTCTTTTCTGCTGCTCGTGTGGTCTCCTTACGACGCTATCACCAGTTGAAAACGCATGGCACCTGGCTCGCTGAGCGCGGCCTGCTGAGTGTCGAGGAAGCGGCGTTGGCCTATGGGGTCTGCCGAGAAACACTCATGGCCTGGGGGCGGGCAGGGTTTGTTCCCATGTATCGGATCAATGATCAAGGGACAGCCGTATTTCCGCCGCCTGACGAGCACGCACCTCGGAAGCATGCTCACAAATTCGCCAAGACAAGAACCCGCTCATCATGCGTAAGGAGTGCAGTATGAAATCAAATCGTT
>CAZFWN010000393.1:0-3276 GCA_964522745.1 uncultured Ktedonobacterales bacterium | reverse complement strand
GGGTGGGTCAATTCTTTATTGGCGCGCCTGGGTCAAACGAATTTTAGCGCTAACATCCACAGGAGAGCACAGCGCATCGGCCTCTGTGAGCCTCATCGATTTTGCACTGCTGCTGTTCTCTGCTGCCAAATGTGTTGGTCCAGTCAACATGCTTCTCCCCCTTCCATACCCCTCTCGCAGGACGCGGCGGGCGTGGCACAAACTGGGACATGACAACTTTTCTCATTCGTTTCTCGCGCTTCCAAAACGGCTCTACAAAAGCGGAACTCTTGGCAATCTCAAGCAGATCTGCGGCTTGAGTAGAATGGTTCCATAAGACAAGGATAACAGAAAGGCTCTCATCCACACAGTAGCCAAAAGGCTGCCAAAAGGAGTAATTCTTATGAACCCGGAAGAGGAGCCGAGAGCTTCTGCTTCCCAGCTTGCACCCCTGCTTGCGCAGTTGTTACAAAATCGACCGTTACGTGAAGCTGATTGATGAGTTGCAAAACCGTCCGCTTCCGAAGTCTACCACAAGGATGGACATACTCAAACAGGAATCATGGGCACTTGCTCTCGCCTCTTTGCGCTGCAAACCACGCTCTTGCGACGACCTCCCACCAAGCAGGAATCATGTATCTCGGCAGTCCAACCTTCAATTGAGCCGCCTTTTCATGGCATATCGCGTGCAAAGAGCATGGTGTTCCGCGGCGCGCCAAAGGGAGCGCCACGATTGTGAGAGAAGATGTTATGAGTCATCACTCGGCGCGGCGCGTTGGAACAAGGAGGTAGCAATGGAGCGTCAAAGTCCTTTCGCGACCTCACAGGTCGAGGTGGCAGGAAACTCAGTATTCGTGCGCCGTTATGGAACGGGGCCAGCCATTCTGCTGGTGCACGGCTTCCCGCGCACCAGCCTGATGTGGCGATTCCTCGCGCCGAGACTTGCAGAGCACCATACCGTGCTCTGCGTGGACCTGCGCGCCTACGGCCAAAGCGGGATACCAGCTTCTACAGATAACCACTTTCCGTATTCCAAGCGCGCCATGGCCGAGGAATTGGTGGCCGTGATGGGCACCCTCGGCTTTCCGACCTTCACGCTCATTGGTCACGATCGCGGAGGACGTGTCTGCTACCGGATGGCCTTAGACCATCCCAGGCACGTGGAGCGTCTGGCGATCTTGGATGTAATTCCGATTCTCGAAGCGTGGAGCCGAGCCGATGCGCGCTTCGCGCAGACCTACTGGCCCTGGAGTTTACTGGCACAGGAGCCGCCGCTCCCGGAGAGCTACTTGCTCGGTGCGCCCAAGGCCGTCTTCGAGAATCCCTTCGGGCATGGTTCCTTTGGTCCAGAGATTCTCGAAGAATACCTGTCCACCTATCGCGATCCGGCCCGCGTGCATGGCATCTGTGAGGAATATCGAGCCGCAGCCACGATCGATGTCGAACACGATCGTGCTGACAAGGAAGCATCCAGGCGCATCGAGTGCCCGATGCTGCATCTCTGGGGCGAGGGTGGCTGGCTCGACACGTTCTATGCACAAGACGGGGGGCCGCTCGGCATTTGGCGGCAATGGGCTCCGCACGTGCATGGACAAGCGATAAAGGGGGGCCACTTCTTCCCTGAAGAAAATCCTGAAGACACGGCAGTGGTTGTCAAGCGGTTCCTTTCCGCGTAGTCCATGCATCGTCGAAGGAGAGGGCTATGTTTCCCGGCAGAGCGTAGCATCGGCAAGAACTGGAAGGAGCCGACCCCATCGACCGCCAGGAAGCGCGTGATCAGGATGTTGGTGTCAGGCAGATAGAGCTGTTTGTGTTCCATACCAGGGGCCTCGGGAGGCGCGATGCGGAAGCAGCCCTCTTTTTCCGCATTAAGCAGGGCGCCGAAGACACTGGTGGCGTCGAAACGGGGGAGGCAACACCAATCGATGGACCCATGCTTTCCGACCAGCGCCACGGTGTGCAGGTTCCCAATGAGCCCATACTCTTCAATGGGCAAGTATCCCGTTGATCGACGGGTAGCGCCTGCCGTTTGCACGCGTTGCATGAATTGCCTCCCTTCACCAAGGTATACACTGGTCGGCATGAGGCATACCATCTGCAGGGAGCGTTCAACATGCGTGCTCCCTCCCAGGTGGGGCGAGCATCCCGGTTCTCACACCGATCGCTCCGACCAGGTACAGGCTGCTCACGAGCGGGATAGACGCCGGCTCCAACTGCCTTTTCGCTCTCGCAGGTTCTGGCCAGCTCCTGTGCGCCTTTTTGAGCGCAGGCGCTCATGCGCTTTGGGCTTGCTCAAAGAGGTGGATCCACGCTTCAACATGGTGGGCAAGCTGCGTAGCTGCCTCCTCTTGCGTGATGCGTTTCGCTTCCACGTCAACCAGAGGCTACCAGAAACGCGTGCGCCCCATGGGCAAACCCGATGAACCCGGAAACGGGCGCCGCCGTCTTCAGCCAACGCCCGACCCGCTCTCGGTCTGCACCGCGCTCCAGGATAAGGCGCCACGCTGTGTTCCGCCCCCACGCCGAGCCACCTCCACCAGCTTCACGCTATCGACCTCTCGATCCTCCAATAGCCTTTGAAAGCCTTGCTTTCAAGCAGGGGGGAATTCTCTCTAGCAGGCATTCATCTCATTCAGTGGAGCGAAGCCCTTGGGAGTGCCGGGGCTTCGCTCCGCTGAATGAACATGCTCCAGACCTTTACGTATCAAGCGCCATAAACAGGGCATTGAGTCCTTCCGCCAGGGTGGGATGGGTGAAGATGCCTTCTTGTAACGCGGTATAGGGCAGCTTGCCCATCATCGCCACCTGGATGATGGTCATGATCTCGCCACCCTCCAGGCCGAGCACGGCACAGCCCAGGATCTGTTGGGTCTCGGCATCGACGATGGCCTTCATAAAGCCACGCGTCTCGCCGGTTTCCAGGGCACGTGCCACCTGATTCATGGGCAGTTTCGCTACACGGATGGTGCGCCCTTGCGTTCTGGCTTCCTTTTCGCTCAGGCCCACCCGCCCAAGCTGGGGATCGATGAAGATGGTGTAGGGGACGATGCGCCCCTCGGTGCTGGCGCTGCCCTGCTCCAGCAGGTTGGTGCGCAGAATGCGGAAGTCATCATACGAGCTGTGGGTGAACGCTGGCCCCCCTTTCACATCCCCCAGCGCGTAGATGCCAGGCACGTTCGTTTCCAGATGCGCATTCACCCGGATGTACCCCTTCTCGTCCAGGTGGATACCAGCCGCTTCGAGGGTGAGCGCTTCGGTGTTGGGGAGGCGACCGACTGCCGAGAGCAGATGCGAGCC
>CAZFWN010000392.1:0-3280 GCA_964522745.1 uncultured Ktedonobacterales bacterium | reverse complement strand
CTAGGGTTTGAGCTTCACTTCTTCCAGGTTGGCCCGCTCAAGCTGGTGCGCGCCCGCGATGGCTTTCGGCTGCGGCTGGACCCTGGCTCGCTGTCGGGTGGGGCGGTAGCAGCCTATCCTTTCAGCAGCCGCTTGCTGCGCCCGCGTTGGGTACTCGCGGTGGCAGCCGGCCCTCTGGCAAGCGCGCTGTTTGGGGTCGCCGCCTGGCGGCTCCTGCTGGGCTATCTGGCTCCCTGCCAGTTCGGCAGCGCGCTCTCGCAGCATGGCCTCTTGAGCGCTCTGACCGGCAACGCTGATCCGCTCTGCCTGGCTGCTGCCATCAGCGGCGGCTCGGCGCTTAGCCCGCTGCTGATCGGGTTGCTGGCGCTGCTGGCGTGGGAGGCAGTCGTAAGTGGCCTGCTGAATCTGGTGCTTCCCTATATTGGCAAGCATGGCGTGGGCGATGGCTTTCGCCTGTTCAGGCTGCTCACGGGAATGACCAGCGGCGCGCATGATCTGGTGGAGTTGCAGTTATATGGCTGTGCCGTCTTTGCAGTACGCCCCCGCGAGTGGCCCGGCGAACTGGTGCTGAGCCGGCTGGCGCTGGCCGAGACCCCGCGTGACCGGCATCTCGCCTTCTTCTGTGCCTATTATTGGGCGCTGGACAGCGGCGCTTTTCCTCGCGCCGGTGAGTATCTCGATCAGGCGCTCGTTACCTGCCCAACCTCCCCTATCCCTTCCATCCTCGCGCTGGAGGCGGCCTATTTTGAGGCGCGCTATCGCGGCAACAGTGCCGGGGCACGCGACTGGCTGCGCCGGGGCGGCGAGCGGCGCGGCAGAGCCGAGCCGATCTTGAGACCACGCGCCCAGGCGGCGATCCTCTTGCTGGAGGGCCAGTATCAGGTGGCTGAGGCGCGGGTCAATCAAGGGTTGGATGCGCTGGGACAACGGCTGCTGGCAGATGACACACTGCCGGAGCAGTGGATGCAAGAGGAAGAGGAGCAACTGCGCCAGATGTTGGCCGAGGCGCAGCAGGCGCAAGGCATCCCTACACATCAAAGGAGCGTAGAGCGCGATGACTGATGTTTCCCCCTATTGCCCCAATTGTGGCGCGGCGAATTCACCGCAGGCGTCGGCGTGCTTTGCCTGCGGGCAAGCGCTGCCGGTGAATGCTGCCCCGGCGGGCGTGCTGACGCTCGATCATCTGCTGCGCGGGCGCTACCGATTGGTCGCGCCGGTGGGCAAGGGCGGCTTTGGCGCCGTCTATCGCGCCGAAGATACACAGTTGGGCAACCGCGTGGTGGCCGTCAAGGAGATGAGCCAGCGCGGCCTCTCAGCGGAGGAACTGAGCGAGGCAACCGAGGCGTTTCATCAGGAGGCGCTCTTGCTGGCGAATCTGACCCATCCCAATCTGCCGCGCATCTACGAGCAATTTGAAGAGGGCGGCCACTGGTATCTGGTGATGGACTTTATCGCCGGCCAGACGCTAGAGGAGCATCTGGCCGCCAGACCCGGTGGGCGCCTGCCGCTGGAGGAGGCGCTGTCCCTGGGGTTGCAGCTTGCCACTGTGCTGGGCTATCTGCACACGCGCCAGCCGCCGATCATCTTCCGCGACCTCAAACCGGCCAATGTGATGCTCACGCCCGATGGACAGCTCTATCTGATCGATTTCGGCATTGCGCGGCTCTTCAAGCCAGGCCAGACCAGGGATACCGTTGCCTTTGGCTCGGCGGGCTACGCGGCGCCAGAGCAGTATGGCAAGGCGCAGACGACCACCCAGTCCGACATCTACAGCCTGGGCGCGACGCTGCATCAGTTGCTCAGCGGCACGGACCCATCCGACCATCCCTTTGTCTTCGAGCCGCTTGATCTCAGGGCGCTGCCCGAACTGGAGACGCTGGTGATGCAGATGTTGGAGACCAACCAGCAGAAGCGCCCGGCCAGCATGCTCATAGTCAGGCAGGAACTACAACGACTGGCAAATCTGCTGGCGCTTCAGCCCAGGCCGCTGAGCCAGCCATCCACGCCCGCGCCTGTCATTACGCTGAGAAACCTGGCGCCTGCAACGCCGGCGCCGATCACGCCCAGGATAGTGAGCGCGCCGCCCAGGCCGGCCACGCCGGCACAAGGCGACCTGATCCGGCGCTACAGCGGCCACCAGGACATTGTGAAGTCAGTGGCCTGGTCGCCCGCTGGGAAGCTGATCGCCTCTGCCGGCTGCGACGAGACCATCCAGGTCTGGGAAGCCCTGACCGGCCACCTGCTCAATACTTATCACGGGCATCGCGGGCAGGTCAACGCGCTCGCCTGGTCGCCCGATGGCACGCGCTTTGTCTCCGCCAGCGCTGATCGCACAGTGCGGGTGTGGTCTGCTGCCAGTCGGCAGGCGCTGCTCACCTATCAGGGGCATAAGGGGCTGGCGGTGCAGATACTCTCTGTGGCCTGGTCGCCCGATGGCAAACAGATCGCCTCCGGCGCCAGCGATGGGAAGGGACACATCTGGGATGCCGCGACGGGAGAGCAGCGGGCTATGTTTTACTGCGCTGGCAGCCTGGTGAATGCCCTCGCGTGGTCGCCGGATGGCACGCGCCTGCTCTCTGGCAGCAATGCCCGGCTGCAACTCCGTGAAGCCGATGGGCAGCTTATCCGCACCTATGAGGGTCAGGTGCTTCTCAACGCGGCCTCCTGGTCGCCAGATGGTCTGCGCTTTGCTTCTGGCGGCGATGAAGCAACAGTCTGTCTCTGGGGGGTGACGGCGAAAGAGGTGTTGCGCACCTACCAGGGACATTATGGCCCGGTACAGGCGGTGGCCTGGTCGCCCGATGGCAAGCTGATCGCCTCTGGCGGCAGTGATCGAACGGTGCAGGTCTGGGATGCCCTCACGGAGGCCGATGCCTTCATCTATCGCGGTCACAACGGCATCGTCGAGACGGTGGCCTGGTCGCCCGATGGCAAGCTGATCGTCTCCGCCGGCTACGACACTAGCGTGCAAGTCTGGCGAGCAGTAGCCTCCGGCGCCTGATAGGCAGCCGCTTGTAGCGCCGGCATCTTGCCGGCCCGTACCAGTTGGCGAGCCGCCTCGCTAGCCCTCCAGGCGAATGCTCGCGCAGGGGGCGGCCATTCCAGCGCCCCAAGTGGACGGGCCGCCTGGAAGGCGGCGCTACACGCGGGAGCCAGCCCGCGAAGGCGGGCTTTGTGGCCGCAGGTCAAGAAGGCGCGGCTTTCAACCGCCCGCCTTAGTGCTTGCTGATGCCAAAGGCACGGCGAAAGGCGGGCAGCCAGCCGCCCGGCCAGCGCCGCC
>CAZFWN010000391.1:0-3309 GCA_964522745.1 uncultured Ktedonobacterales bacterium | reverse complement strand
CGGCGCCAACAAGTCCCTGCGGGGCTGGCACGCCGGTCCCGCAGGGACATTCTGGCCCAGGGCCACGTAGCGGCGAATGAATTCGGCGAAGGGGCTGCTGGGCCAAGAGTACCAGTGCTGGACAGCGCTTCGTAAATGATATACAATGGCATCAAGGCCAGAGTTTGCGCGGATTGAGCCAGGGCGGGCATAGAACGCTCACCTGCTGCTGAATCGTGAGTGGAGGCCATCCAATGGCAGCAAAAGGCAAAGAAAATCGAATAGTGATTACGCTCGCCTGCACCGTCTGCAAAGAGCGCAATTATGTCAGCACCAAAAATAAGAGGAATGACCCGGAGCGGCTGGAGTTGCGCAAGTATTGCCCGCGCTGCCGCGTCCATGCACCTCACCGCGAGACCAAATAACCTGCGAGGACAGGGGCCGGGCGCAGGAAGGAAGGCAACACATGGCGAACAAAACCATTGACCGCAAGAAGGCCATCGCGGCTCGTTCGCAAGCGGCCAAAGCTGGCACAAGGGCCGCGCAGGCCGTTGAAGATCAAGAAGAGGAAACGAGCGCAAAGCTGGCAACAGCCGGCACCGATGTCCTGGATGTCGAAGCGAGCGAGGACGAGGAGCAGGCAGCAGGCGACAGCGGCGACGAAGAAGAGGTGGAGGAAGAGGATGAGGTAGAAGAGACCCGCGCGCTTGATAAGCCGGCGGAGCCTCGCCTGTCCAGGCGCGAGCGCCGGGCGCAGAGTCCGTCCGTATCATCTTCTCCGGACTACGCGCTCAGCGAGAGCCAGTCCGCCGGGTCGCGCCTTCCCGATAACGCTTTCGTTCGCTTTATCCGATCTTCCATTCGTGAACTACGCCTGACTACCTGGCCCAGCCGGCAAGACACCATCAACTGGTCGTTGATCGTCAGCGGAGTCTGTATCGTGATTGCCTTGATCCTGGGCGCGGCTGATCTGGGGCTGCAAAAATTTGTTGAATGGTGGATTTCACTCGCGCACTAATTTCACTATCCTCAAAGGCCAATTGAAGTCGTACCAGGGCGCAGACAGCACCAGGGGAGGTGGGATACCACTGTGGTAACAGAATCAAGCAATACAACTGAACAACCCGTATCACCCCCTGCACCACAGGTGGGCGAGCGCCAATGGTTCGCGGTCCATACCTATTCTGGCTATGAGAATAAGGTCAAGACGCATCTGGAGGCGCGGGTGCAGTCGTTGGGGCTGAAAGAGCGCATCTCGCGGGTGGTGGTGCCAATGGAGGAAGAGACCGAGATCAAGAACGGCCAGCGCCGCACGGTGATGCGCAAGGTCTTCCCTGGCTATGTACTGGTAGAGATGGTCATGGATGACGAGACCTGGCATGTGGTGCGCAACATCCCTGGCGTCACCAGCTTTGTCGGCGCGGGCGGCGGCCCAGGCAATCTTATCAAGCCAGTGGCGCTGCAAGAGTCCGAAGTCAAAGGCATCCTCAAAGAAGCGCGCAAGACGGAAGAGAAGCCCAAGCTGAAGATCGCCTATACGGTGGGCCAGCATGTGCGCGTCATCGATGGCCCCTTCACCGACTTTATCGGCCTCGTCTCTGAGATTCATCCAGACCGCAATAAGGTCGTCGTTGTCGTCACCTTCTTTGGCCGCGAAACGCCGGTCACACTGGACTTCTTGCAGGTCGAGAAGGTCTAAGGGTATAATACTATTCTGGTCAGGATACATGGTTGAGCGCCGGCCAGCGCGGCATCTGATGCGCGCTGGCTTTGCTCTGTCTATCTGGGATATTTCCTCAAGGAGCAAGCATGGCAAAACGTATACGAGCCGTCGTCCGGCTCCAGATTCAGGCGGGCAAGGCCACGCCCGCGCCGCCAATCGGCCCGGCAGTCGGCCAGTATGGCATCAACATTATGGCGTTCTGCAAAGAGTATAACGAGCGCACCGCCAGTATGGCCGGCCAGGTCGTGCCGGTTGAGTTGACGATCTTTGAAGATCGCTCGTTTACCTTTGTTACACGCACGCCGCCGGTGCCCGATCTGCTCAAGAAAGCCATCGGGGTTGACAAGGGTTCGGCTACCCCCAATAAGGCCAAGGTGGGCACACTCAGCCGGGCCAAGCTGCGCGAGATCGCCGAACTCAAGATGAAAGACCTCAACGCCATCAATATCGAGGGCGCCGAGGCGATGGTCGCCGGCACGGCGCGCAGCATGGGAATCACTGTCGAGGCGTAAGCCTCACACATCATTGGCACGCAAAACGCCCGAAAGTCACTGCGGACGATATGCGCCACCAGGAGGGCAAAAGACTATCATGGCAACCCATCGCGGAAAGAAATATGTTGACGCAGCCAAGCTGCTGGAGCCGGGCAAACAGTATCAGCCGGTGGAAGCGCTGGAGCTGCTCCAGAAGATGAACTTTGTGAAGTTCGACCCCACCGTCGAAGTGCATATGAAGCTGGGAGTGGACCCGCGCCACGCGGACCAGATGGTGCGCGGCGTGGTCACGCTGCCGGCGGGCACCGGCAAAGAGGTCAAGGTGCTGGTCTTTGCGCAAGGCGACAAGGCCAGAGAAGCGGAAGAGGCCGGCGCCGATTTCGTTGGCCTGGACGATATGATGAAGCAGATCGACGAGGGCTGGCTGGGCTTTGATGTCGCCATCGCCACCCCCGATGTCATGGGCAAGGTAGGCAGGCTGGGCCGCCGCCTCGGCCCGCGTGGCCTGATGCCCAACCCCAAGACGGGCACCATCACCTTCGACATCGGCAAGACCATCCGCGAGGTGAAGGCCGGGCGCGTCGAGTTCCGCGTGGACAAGACTAGCCTGCTGCACATCCCCGTCGGCAAGCTTTCATTCACCCAGGAAAATCTGACCCAGAACGTCGCCGCCGCCATCGACGCCGTCGTGCGCGCCCGACCCAGCGGCGCCAAGGGCACCTATATCAAAAGCGTCGTGCTTTGCTCCACCATGTCCCCCAGCATCCGGCTGGATGTTCCCACCGCGCTCAGCATGAAACCCGCTTCCTAGCGCGGCAAGGTAGCAAGCAGGGGCGAGCGGCCTGATTGGCCGCTCGCCCCTTTTTTTCAAAGCCACCCGCCGATTCAAATCGGCGCTAGGGCCTGCGGCCAGGATGTCCCTGCGGGACGTGGTGGCGCCGAATTCATTCGGCGAATGGCTGCAAGCGGATGTCGTATCACCAGCGGTCCTGCACCTGCGCGCGAATAAACTGATCGTAGACAGCCTGGACGCGGCGCATCGTCTCGTCGCTGAGCGCGGGCAGCGCCGCCGCGCCGATATTTTGCTCGGCCTGCTGGGGATTCTTGGCGCCG
>CAZFWN010000390.1:0-3312 GCA_964522745.1 uncultured Ktedonobacterales bacterium | reverse complement strand
GGGCACGCTGATTATCGTCAGCCACGATACCGAGTTTGTCAAAGCCTTGCAGCCTGATCTGGGCCTGCAACTGCCGGAGGGCAAAGTGCGCTATTTCGACCAGGGGCAGCTCGCGCTGGTTGCCAAGGTGTAGTACCTGTACCGCTGGCTTCTAGCCGGCGAAACAGACGCGTCGGCTAGAAGCCAGCGGTACAAGTGGGCGGCTGTCTGGCCTCGATCAGTTATAATCTTGAGAGAAGGAGGCTGTACAATGAGCCTGCAAGAGCATATCCAGCCCGGCCCAGGGCAGGAATCCGTCTGGGACTATCCGCGCCCGCCTCGGCTGGAACCAAGCAATAAGCATATTCAGGTGATCTTTCACGGCGAAGTGATTGCAGAGACGGATCGCGCTCTGCGCGTGCTGGAAACGAGCAACCCGCCGGTCTATTACATTCCTCCAGAGGATGTGAAGCAGGAGTATCTGACGACGACCCTGCGCCATACCTTCTGCGAATGGAAGGGCCAGGCGTCGTATTACAATGTCCAGGTTGGCGAGAAGATGGTCCCCAATGCGGCCTGGTACTATCCGAACCCGACACATCCGTATGAGGCGCTGGCGAACTATATCGCTTTTTATCCCGCGAAAGTGGATGCCTGCTTTGTAAATGGCGAGCAGGTCCAGCCGCAAGAAGGTGACTTCTATGGCGGCTGGATTACCAGCGAGATTGTTGGCCCGTTCAAGGGTGGGCCAGGAACGAGCGATTGGTGAGCGCTCTACCCCTCGAATAATTTCTCGCCGCGATGCAGGCGCAGGGCGATCTGATAGGTCTGGCCCTGGGCGCGTGGCGTGGGCGCGTGCGCGGCCAGATAACGCGCGGCGGCCAGCAGGAAATGCGACGCCTCCGGCGCGCCGCGCAGCAGGTGATATTCGGTGAAGGCGGCTTCGGTGGTCTGGATGGTGTGAAAATCCCGATCCTCGCGCAGCAGCGCCTTGCCCAGCAGCGACAATAGCCGCTGGTCACTGCCACCTTCCGCTTGATAGCGGGCAACCAGTTCTCCCGCCTCGTTGACCTGCTGCTGCCGGTCCAGCAAGGGCAGCACCCCATCGAGCAGCACGTAGGTTGGCGTGCCATCCGGCTGAGGCTGCGGGATTTTGGCTGGCGGGATATTCAGGAAGCGGTCCAGGTAGATGCTCATCGCCGCGTCGAATGCGCCGCGCAGCAGTTCTGCCGCCGCGACTTCTGGCTCCGACACGGAGGCGATGCGGCGCAGGCCCATATGCACGGCATGCGCGAAGCTGAAGGTATGCAGGGTGGTATCCCAATCGCCGAACTCGTTACTCAGGTGGAAGCGCGCAATGCGCAGGGCGGCGGCATAGCTGACCGCGCCGCCAAGCTGCTCCGGCGTGGCGCCCTCGCGCAGCGCGAGCAGCAGGGCATCGACGTTTGCCTGCGGGTCGTCTTCAAGCAACTGCTGCGCTAGGGTTACGCGGCCATCCCACGCGCCATGCCACAGCCTGCCGGCTTCGAGCGCTCCGGGAAGCTGGGCGAATGCCTGCTCTAGAATGGCGATCAGATCGATAGGATGCCGCCAGGCGTTGCTCTCTTCCTGACGGCTGCCCTGCGCGATGCCGCGTACCAGGCTGCTCAGCACGCTTTCGGCCAGGTCTGGCTCCCAGGTGGTCAGGTCGAGCGCCTCGCAGGCTTTATTGATGAAGTCGAGCGCGTGCCCAATCTGGAGATAGCGATAGTCAGTAGCGGCAGCGAAGAGCATCGCGGCCACCTCGGCGGGGCTGACTCCTGCGCGCACGGCGCTGACCAGGGCGCGCTCTGCGCCCTCATCGTCGCGCACAGCGAGGAACTGGCGCAGCCAGCGCTTGAGCGTGGCGGCAGAAGGCGTCGGGCCAGGCAATGGTTTGAGGACAAAGCGCGGCGCGGCCCCTGAGGTATCACGCGAAACGGCATCCAGCCCGTGATAGAGGGCACGCGGGCGGTCCTCCGGCTCCAGATCAGGGACCAGCCGGGCGAAGCAGGTGTGCATAGTCAAGCCCTGGCCCCAGCCCATACGGCGGTTGCGCACGCCAAACTCCAGGCCAATGCGGAACGGCTCGCGCGGGTCGCCATCGCCATCCAGCAGGGCGATGGCGCTTTTCGCCAGCACCAGGCGAATATCTTGCTCCAGCCCATCGCGCAGCCGCGAGCGATAGTAGCTTTGCAGGTCGCGCTCCCCGGCGGTATCAACCCAGACCGCATCGCCGCGCACCTCAACGGGAAAGACCTGTACATCATCGGCAAATTGATCGAAGGTGCCGCCGGTGCGCAGATCAAAGCGAGCGGCGTGCCAGTGGCAGGTAAGGATGCCATCGCGGCAGGTGCCCCGGTCAAGCGGGAAGCCCATATGCGGACAGCGATTATCCAGCGCGTAGACCTGCCCATTGGAGCGCCAGAGGACCAGCGTGCGCCCGGCGACATGCACCGTCTTGCATGCAGATGCCTCAAAGTCTGAGAGCGTGGCGACGCGCTGCCAGTTGGCCCGCGCTGCGGCAGATGGCGCCGAGGAATCTGAGGGTTGAGTGGTGGTGGTCATGGAAGCGCCTCCTGATCTGTTTGGAAACAACAGCATCGGCTAGCGTTATTGTAACATTCAGGAGGCGCGTGGGTTCTGTCCTTCAGGCGTGTGCGTGGCCTGACCATTGGTACAGGGCGCTGGCGCTTACTCAGGAAAAGACGGGAGGCGCATCTGGAATAGGCTGGAGCGTGCCCTGCCGCGCCTGCTGGATCAGTTCCCAGAGACGCTGCGGCCTCAGCGGCATATCCAGCGCGGTGATGCCCAGCGGCGCCAGCGCATCCAGCACGGCGTTGACAATCGTTGGAGGCGCGCCAATCGTGCCGGACTCGCCCACACCTTTGACGCCCAGCGGGTTATCCGGCGAAGGCGTCTCGATCAGCCCGGTCACGAATGACGGGATTTGCTGAGCCGTCGGCAGGGCATACTCCAGGAAGGTGCCCGCGCGTGGCTGGCCCTGTTCGTCGTAGCTCGCCTCTTCATAGAGCGCCTGCCCGATGCCTTGCGCCAGGCTGCCGTGCATCTGACCCTCGGCAAGCGTGTGATTCAGCACGCGCCCGCAGTCATCAACCGCAATATAGCTGAGGATGCGCACTTCGCCCGTTTCGCCTTCGACCTCAACCAGCGCCAGATGCGCGCCGGCAGAGAAGGTTTCGCCCGTCGGGGCAAACATGCGCCAGGCGGCCAATCCTTCGATGGGCGCGCCGTTGGCCGGATTGGGCGGATCATGCTCGATCAGGGCGGGCTGCGCTTCGGCAAGCCGGGCCA
>CAZFWN010000389.1:0-3350 GCA_964522745.1 uncultured Ktedonobacterales bacterium | reverse complement strand
GAGATGAGCGGGTAGTCGCTGGCGAAGAGCAGCTTCTGCGCGCCAACGATATGCGCCGCGATGGGGAAGATGTCGGCGCGATAGAGATAGGGCGAGGCGGCGCTGTCGTACCAGAGGTTAGCAGCGGCTGCGTGTACTTCGGGCATCAGTTCGTAAAAGGGGAAGCCACCGCCCCAATGGGCTGCGATGACGCGCACATCGGGAAACGCCCGCAGAAAGACCTCCAGGTCGCCGGGGGCGACGTTGCCCTTGCCATGATAGAGATGACCCACCGGCTCGCTGGCGTGGGTCAGCAGGAAGAGATGATGCGCCCGCACCACTTCGATAATCGGCTCCAGCAGCGCGAGATCGCTGAGGCGATAGCCCTGGCCGTGCGGCATCAGTTCGCCGCAGCCGGGCATGCCGGCGCGGGCGCAGCGGTCTAGCTCGGCAGCGGCGCCCTTGCCGGCGGTAGGCTGAAGCGCGGCCAGGCCCACGATGCGGCCTGGGTAGAGCCGCATCGCCTCCAGCAGATAGCTGTTGCATTCCTCGATGATGCCAGGATCGCTCCAGCCAAAGGGGAAGGCGATGGAGCAGTCCACGCCGGCGCTCTCCATCGAGGCGATCAACTGCTCTGCCGTTGCCATTTTGGCTTTAGGGTTGCTGTAGAGTTCGCCAAACCAGGGATCGCGGGCGCAATACTGCTCGCGCCGGGCGCAAATCTCCGGCGGGAACAGGTGGGTATGAGCATCGATGATCACCGCAGCCTCCTCTGCTTCTCCCAATGACACACTCCCTTTTTGTCAGGGAGAGTATGCCATAGCCGGGGGCTGTCGGTCAATGGAGATGTGGCGCTTTTGCCTAACCTGGCTGCATTGCTTGACGCGCCTCGTAGGGGCTGAGTATACTGTCTGTGTAGCCGCTCATACGGACGTGCCCGGACGTTCTGGCATAGAATGTGCCCAAGATGGCTACTCACCGTTGTCCCCCCTTGGTCACTGAGCAGGCAGCGGGATAATTTGTCTCTCAAACAGGCGTTGGCCGTTGTGATGTCCTTTATTTCGCCGGGATGGATGGCATACGTATGGGTGCTGCGAACGCAGCGAGTGTTCGGATGATCGTCTTTACTCAGGAGCATCGCGGGCATGGAGTCAGCACAGCCATCTTTTATCTGGCCCAGGCGCTGGTGCGCCAGGGCGTGCGTGTGCTGGTGGCCGACTTCTCGCAGCGGCGTTCCCCGTTGACTGCGCTCTTTGAGCGCTCACCAATGAAGAATCTTGGTCTGTGGACGCCAGGCACGCTGGCTCCTAAGCAACTGCCGCAGGTGCTAGAGCGCGCTCGTCAGCAGATCGCTGGCAAGGCAGACTGTTTGCTGGTCGATGTCGATGCCCTCTTCCTGGAACACGCGGGGGGCATGCAGGTTGGGGCGGATTATCTGGTAATTGCCATTGATAACACGGATGATGCCCGCGTGGGGGCGACCAAACTGGCGGAGCGGCTAGGCGCGTTGGAACCCGGTGGGCGCGCAGGCGTCCTCTTTGCGCGTGTGCCCGCGCAGGGGGATGAATCCCTGGAGATGAAGCTGGAGGGTGGCCTGGTGGTGCTGGGCAGCTTGCCGGCAGATTATTTGCTGGCAACCGCCGAGGATTATAGCGTGAAGGGCGCCCAGCTTCCCTCGCCGCATGAAGCCTATCTCTCGGCCATCACCCGGCTTGCCAACACCCTGGTGCGGCTGGTGCCCTTGCGCAAGGGCGCCGGGCGCCCAACATAAAAGCAACACAGTCAGCGACGGTTCCAGCCGTTGCTGACTGTGTGTTCTTCCCCTAGACTTCCATGACCACCGGCAGGATCATGGGCCGGCGCTTGGTGCGCTCATAGAGGAAATCGCTGAGCGTGTCCTTGATCTTGGCCTTCACATAGGTCCAGTCGGCGGTGTGGCCGTTGCGCGAGTGCATGCCAAAGGATTCCAGCACCTGCGCGCGCGCCAGGTCGATCAACTCGTCGGCATCACGCATATAGATGAAGCCGCGCGAGACGATGTCCGGCCCGCCAACCGGCTGGCCGGTCTCTTTATCCACCGTCAGGATCGCCATCAGGATGCCATCTTGCGCCAACACCTGGCGGTCACGCATGACAATGCTGCCAATATCACCGACCCCGGCGCCATCCACAAAGATGTTGCCGCAGGGATAATGCTCGACCCGGCGGATGCCGGCGGCGCCGACCTCAAGCACATCGCCATCTTCAGCGATCATAATGTGGTCCTCGGCGATGCCCATGCTCTTGCCAAGTTTGGCGTGCGCCACCAGTTGGCGCATCTCGCCATGCACCGGCACGAGATACTGCGGGCGGACCAGGCTGAGGACCAGTTTGATCTCTTCCTGGCTGCCATGCCCGGAGACATGCACCGGCGCGACACCCTGATAGAAGACCTCCGCGCCTTGGCGCAGCAGGTTATTGATCGAGCGCCCCACCAGCTTTTCGTTGCCGGGGACCGGCGTGGCCGAAAGGATGATGGTGTCGCCGGGCTGGATGCGCACAATCTTGTGATCGCCATTTGCCATCCGGCTCAGGGCCGAGGTCGGTTCGCCCTGGCTGCCGGTGCAGATGATGGTGATCTGCTCTGCCGGATAGAAGAACATATCCTCCGGGCGCACCAGCGTGTCGTCGGGGATAATCAGATAGCCGAGTTCGCGGGCCATCTGCACGTTGCTAATCATCGTGCGGCCCACTACTGCAATCTTGCGCTCGTAGCGGACGGCGGTATCCACTACCTGCTGAATGCGCGAGATCAATGAGGCAAAGGTGGCGACGATGACGCGCCCAGGGGCGTTGGCAAAGAGCTTATCGAACGTATCGTTCAGGCTGCGTTCGGAGGGCGTATGCCCCGGCGATTCGGCGCGTGTGCTATCGCCCATCAGCACCAGCACGCCCTCCTGCCCCACGCGGGCCAGCTTGCCCAGGTCGGCGGGCTTGCCATCGGTGGGCGTATGGTCAATCTTATAGTCCCCGGTATGCACCACGATGCCGGCGGGCGTGCGCAGAATGACGCCGACGGCATCTGGAATGCTGTGATTGACATGGAAGAACTCGACGCCGAACGGCCCGATGTTCAGATGATCCTCATCGGTGATCGTGTTGATGGTCACGCTGTTGTGCAAACGATGCTCTTTCAGCTTGACCTCGATCAGCCCGCGCGTCAATTTGGTGGCGTAGACGGGGGGAAAACCCAACTGCGGCAGGACATAGGGCAGGCCGCCGATATGATCTTCATGGCCGTGCGTAATAATCAGGGCGCGAATGCGATCATGCTTGTCTTGCAAGTAGCCGGTGTCGGGAATGACCAGATCAACGCCGAGCATCTCCGCTTC
>CAZFWN010000388.1:0-3357 GCA_964522745.1 uncultured Ktedonobacterales bacterium | reverse complement strand
GTCAGCTACTGGATTGGGAAGGAATACTGGGGCAAAGGCATTGCGACTTCGGCGCTCAGAGTGTTTCTCTTGCACGTCCAGGTGCGCCCTCTGTATGCTCGCGCGGCGAAAGACAATCGCGCCTCGCTGCGGGTCTTGGAAAAATGTGGGTTCACAATTTGCGGTGAGGATAAGGGATTTTCCAACGCACGCGGCAAGGAGATCGAAGAATTTTTGCTGCAACAGGGCTGAAAGAGCCATCAGCAAGCATCTGGACTCCGAAATCTTGCCTGGACAACCTATTTTCACATGGCTGATGCCCCTTGTAGCTTGAAACGAATCGGTAATGTGTTGAGACTACAATAAGAGTGATGTTCAGCGAGAGGTGAGCATGGCGCTCACCTCTTTTTGTTGAAAGTGGGGTTTCTCTATGGCGACAGTACAACGCGAGCCGGTGCGCGCGCCTGAACTGAACGGCGCGGCCTGGTTGAATACCGATCATCCGCTGACGCTGGCGGAACTGCGCGGCAAGCTGCTGCTGCTGGATTTCTGGACCTATTGCTGCATCAACTGTATGCACGTCCTGCCGGACCTGAAATATTTGGAAGAGAAGTATGCCGGGCAGCCGCTGGTGGTCATCGGCGTGCATTCGGCGAAATTTGAGAACGAAAAAGATACAGACAATATCCGCCAGGCGATTCTGCGCTATGATATTCGCCACCCAGTAGTGGTGGATGTGAATCACCGCCTCTGGAACGCCTATGCCGTGCGCGGCTGGCCGACGCTGGTGCTGGTGGATCCGGCGGGCTACATTCTGGGCGCGGTTTCCGGCGAGGGCCACCGCGAGCAGCTAGATACGATTATCGCGGCGGCCCTGGAAGCCTACCGCGCGGGTGGACTGCTGGATGAGCAGCCCCTGCCGCTTCATCTGGAGAGCGAGGCGAGAGTTGATACGCCGCTTGCGTATCCGGGCAAGATTCTGGCGCATCCAGAGAGCAACCGCCTGTTTATCAGTGACAGCGGCCATCATCGCATCGTGATCTCCTCACTGGATGGCACGTTGCTGGACACGATTGGTGCCGGCGCGGCGGGCGCGGATGATGGCTTGTTTGAGGAGGCGACCTTTCGTAATCCGCAAGGGCTGGCGCTGGACGCGGAGCATGACTGGCTGTATGTGGCCGATACCGATAATCACCTGCTGCGGCGGCTCGATCTGCGCGAGCGCACCGTCAGTACGGTGGCTGGCACAGGTGAGCAAAGTATCGGGCCGGAATTGCGCGCTCCAGCACTGGAGCAGGGACTCAATTCTCCCTGGGATCTGTGTTTTGTCGATGGTCTGCTCTATATCGCAATGGCCGGGCCGCATATGATCTGGCTTTATGATCCGGCCAGCGAGGAACTGCGCCATGTGGCCGGCAGCGGGCGCGAGGCGCGTATCGATGGCGCCGGGCGACGCGCGGCCTTTGCGCAGCCCAGCGGCCTGACGAGCGATGGCCGCGCGCTCTATGTGGCCGACAGCGAGATTAGTAGTGTGCGCAAGGTGACGTTGGGGGATGAAGCCGAGGTCACGACGGTGGCCGGCGGCGACCTCTTCCAGTTTGGTGACGTAGATGGCGTGGGCGATCTGGCGCGCTTCCAGCATCCGCTGGGTGTGGCCTGGCAGGATGGCGCGGTCTATGTGGCTGATACCTACAATCATAAGATCAGGAAAATCGACCCGGAGAGCCGCCGGGTCTCCAGTGTCCTGGGCGATGGCACGCCGGGCAAAGAGGATGGTGAGCAGCCGCGCTTCTACGAACCGGGCGGACTGAGCTTTGTGGGCGAGAGGCTCTTTATTGCCGATACGAATAACCACGCGATCCGTGTGGCCGAGCTGAACAGCAAGACCGTCTCGACGCTGACGATTGGCGGACTCTGCCCGCCTGGATTCTGCCTGCCAGAGTCGGGGTTTGCGGGGAACACTGAGGAATAAGAGCGGCTGTGCTGGAGAGCCGGAGGTTCAAGCCGCCGGCTCTCTATTTATCTGCCAAGGATCAGGCTGGGAATCGCTGCCTGAGTGCCAAAGATGGAGGCCGGGAAGGCAAACTGCACGGCCAGCAGGGCAAAGATGACGATGAAGTGCAGTGCCTGATCGACCCAGATGGGCTTGATGATGTTATAGCGCGTCTTGAGCGGGTCAATAATCACATGGCTGAGGAAGATGACGGCGATGGCGGCAGGCGTCGCTCTGGCGAAGAGGACAAAGACGGCGGTATAGGTTGCCGCGTGGTAGAAATTAACTTCCCAGCTTTTGCCTTTATTGGCGGCCATCCAGGTTGATTGAAAGGCAAAATCGCCCAAAAAATGGCAGGCGAGCCAGATCAGCACCGCATATAGCACTTGCATGGTTCTCTTCTCCAGATGGGGATGGCGCCGTTTGCCGTCTGGTCGCTGCGCCGTTTCTTACTGGTCAGCATACCTTGCCGGGGAGGAGAATGCTGTAGAGAGGGTCACGTTTGGAGGGTGAGACGGCTCACATTTGACGCTCGATGATGCCACCCAGCCCAATCTGGAAGCCGCAGCGCTGCATGCATCTGGCTCCTAGAGTGGGGGCTTGGATGTCGGGCGGCGCTCGCCCTTTTTGGGCCGGCGTGGGTTGCCTTTGGTGTGGCGCGAGGTGTCCGCGTCGTCGTCGCCTTGCAGGCGGCGCAGCACGCCTTGCTGGTGCTGAAAGCGCTTCTGAAGCAAGCGCGGCGGCGCGTTGAGATGGTCGGCCAGTTCTTTGCTGCTGGCGGCGTGTCCGCCAGCCTCTTTGACGCTGCCGCGCACTTCCCAATCGTTGCTGGCAACCACGACGGTTTGATCGCGCCCGGCGGCCTCGCGGGCCAGCCGCGCAATGACTTCATCGGCAGTCTGGCCCTGGGCCGTATAGATCAGCCTCACCCGCTGTACGTGTTCCTCGGTTTCGCGGGACTGCTGCGCGTCGAAGACGACGATCACCTGATGGGGGGTATGGCGGTATTTGACGCTCAATTTGTGTACCAGCGCCTCGCGGGCAGCGGCCAGGCTGCGCCGCTCGACGGCCAGCAGTTCGGGCGTATTTTTGATGATGTTGTAACCGTCCACCAGAATAAGCTTGGGTTCCATGACAGCCAGCTTAATGCGGCGCGAAAGCCGACTTACCAGTGATTGCGCGGCCCACTATGAGCGACTGGACCGTATCGGTGCCCTCATAGGTGAAGACGGCTTCGATGTCTGCGTGGTGACGGGCGATATGATACTCCAGCAAAATGCCGTTGCCGCCGAGCATCTCACGCGCATCGGCGACGACCTCGCGGGCCAGCCGGGCGTTGTTCATCTTGGCGAGCGAGGCCATCGCGTCGGTCATCTTGCCCTGCT
>CAZFWN010000387.1:0-3357 GCA_964522745.1 uncultured Ktedonobacterales bacterium | reverse complement strand
GCAGCACGCGCCGGGCGATACCTGGCGCTTCCTCCTGCTGGGCGGCACACTGGCGGCCACTATCATCACCCAGTTCTGGGGCACGGCGCTGGCGAGCGCGCACGACGGCGCGCTGCTGACGACCATCACGCCCGTCTTTGTGGTGCCAATTGCCTGGCTCGTCTTGCGCGAGCGGCCCGGCTGGCGCGTGCTGGTGGGCAGCGCGCTGGCGCTGGCCGGCGTGGTCATTGTTGTAGCCTCACAAGGCGGCGCGCTCGGCTCCTCGCTGCTGGGCGACGCGCTGCTGCTGATCTCCGCGCTGTGCTGGGCACTGTTCACCGTCCTGGGCGCCCCAATCGTGCGGCGGCGTTCGGCGTTGGTCGCCAGCACCTACGCCACGCTTTGGAGCATCCTGCTGCTCGCGCCGTTTGTGCCCTTCGAGCTAGCCCGCCGCCCCTTCGGCGCCATCACCTGGGCTACTGTGCTGGCGGTGCTGTACCTGGGCTGGGGCGCAACCTCGCTGGCCTGGTTCCTCTGGTATAAGGGCGTCGAGCGGCTGGACGCGAGCGTCGCCGCCATCTTCTTCTTCGCGCAGCCGCTCGTCGGGGGATTGCTCAGCGCGCTCTTCCTGGGCGAGACGCTGCCGGGCGGCTTCTGGCTAGGTGGCGCCGTGCTGGCCGCCGGCATTGTGCTGGCAAGCCTCCAGGCTCAAAAACCACAACTGGAGAAACCGCCAGCACTCTAGCCAGGCGTCCAGATCTCTGCTATCATATGAGGGGCATAAAACCGACCAGCCAACGTTGCAAGCTGGACAATACCTTAAATAATATGAGGTATGGCAATGACGAACAGTCAAAATACCAGTTATGGAGGCGGCACTCCTCCATCTGGCGCAGCCAATCTCGGCGGCGCTCCCCCTCCAGCCGGTTCCCCAGCGCAATCATCGAAGAATGAGACGATGGTGGCAGGCATTGCACATCTCAGCAGTTTCTTCGCGCCGTTGATTGCCCCGCTCATTATCTGGCTGATCGTGCGCGACAACATGCCCTATGCCTCGCGCCAGGCCAGGCAAGCCTTCTTCTTTCATCTGCTGATGAGTGTCTTTGCCCTGGTGGTCGGCACTGTGCTGTTTTTTAGCTTTATAAGTACGATCTTTGCTACCGCCTCGCAAGCAATTACGAGTGACACCGCCACCTCCACTGCCATTCCTGCCTGGTTTTTCGCGCTCTTCACCTTTGTCATTATCATCAGCCTCTCAGGCTACGCCCTCTGCATCTACGGCGCGGTGCAGGCGTTTCAGGGCAAAGACTTCAGCTATCCCTTGTTGGGGCGACTCTAGGCCGGTAGATAGCTTGATGCTTGCTTCACTCAGGAATATTGCACCAGGGTTGCCGCTGAAAACGGAACGTCTGCAACCGTCAGCCCGCTGGCGCGTATCTGTTTTGTGGCTGCATGATTTCTGGCGTTTCCATCGCTCATAGAGAAGGGGCCAGTAATGGCTGAAGTAGAAATTGGCGACCAACCACCAGATACGGAAGAGGCTGAGGCAACACAGCGGCGCATTCCGCTGCGTTCGGCGGAAGCAAAACAGGCCACGCGGCGTGTGCTGGCGCTGCTGCGCCCCTATCGCTGGCGGCTGATTTTTGCCGCATTCTTGCTTGTCGTGACCAATGGCATGGGACTGATCTTCCCGCTGGTCATTCGCACCCTGCTGAATACTATTCTGGGCCAGCGCCAATCTGGGCTGCTTAATCTGGTGGTCGGCGTGCTGCTGGGCGTGTTTCTCGCGCAGGCGATATTCGGGGCTGTGCAGGGCTATCTGGTCACATCGCTGGGCGAGCGGCTCTCGTTTGATCTGCGCACAAAGCTCTTCCGCCATCTCCAGCGCTTGCCGCTGCACTTCTTTGATAGCCGGCGCACGGGCGAGTTGATGAGCCGCGTCACCAACGATGTCACCGTGCTGCAAACCTCGCTGACCAGCAATGTCTTGCCTATCGTCTCCCAGGTAGTCATGCTGGTGGGCAGCATTGCCATCGCGGTGGTCATCAACTGGCGGCTGATGCTGGTCATCCTGGTGGTCGCCCCGCTGGCCGTCCTCAGTTTTGCCCGGCTGGGCCGGGGCATCCGCCAGAGGACACGCGGCGTGCAGGAGGGACTGGGCGAAGCCGGCGTCGTGCTGGAGGAAACGCTCTCGGCGCAGCGCGTGGTCAAAGCCTTCGCCCGCGAGGACTACGAGCAGGGGCGCTTTAACACACGCATGAACAACTCATTGCAGCAAGCGCTGCGCCGCGCCGTCTCGCAAGCGCTGCTGGGGCCGGTCAGCCAGTTTATCGGCTTTGCCGCGATGGTCATCGTCCTCTGGTTTGGCGGGCGTGAAGTGCTGGCGGGCCGGCTGACGGCGGGCGATCTGATCGCCTTCATCTTCTACCTGTTTATGGTCGTTGGCCCGCTGATGTCGCTGAGCAGCCTTTATGCCCAGCTTCAGGCCGCGCTGGGCGCGGCGGAGCGCGTCTTTGCCCTGCTGGATGAGCCGGAAGAGCCAGCACTGGTCGATGCCGACGCGCCGGCCATGCCGCCGATCAGCGGCAAGGTCGCCTTTGAGGGCGTCTCCTTCAGCTATCCGCAGCCAGCAGGCGAAACCGAAAGCGCGCCGCGTCCCGCCGTGCTGCGCGATGTCTCGTTTGAGGCGCAGCCGGGGCAGGTCGTCGCGCTGGTCGGGCCGAGCGGCGCTGGCAAGACGACCACGCTGGCCCTCTTGCTGCGGCTGTATGAGATCGACTCCGGCGCCATTCGCATCGATGGCATCGACATAAGCCGCGTGCTGGCGCGCTCGCTGCGCGAGCAGATCGCCATTGTGCCGCAGGAGCCAACGCTCTTTGGCGATTCAATTGCCGAAAATATCCGCTATGGCCGGCTGGACGCCAGCGACGACGAGGTGCGCGCAGCGGCGGCAGCCGCCAACGCGCTGGGCTTTATCGATGACCTGCCCGATGGCATCAAGACGCTGGTGGGCGAGCGCGGCGTCAAGCTCTCCGCCGGGCAGCGCCAGCGCGTCGCCATTGCCCGCGCCCTGCTGCACAACCCGCGTATCCTGCTGCTGGATGAGGCCACCGCCTCGCTGGATAACGAATCAGAGGCGCTGGTACAAGACGCCCTCAACCGGCTGATGCAGGGCCGCACCACTATTGTAGTCGCCCACCGGCTGACCACCGTTGAGCGCGCCGATCTGATCCTGGTGCTGAGCGAGGGGCGCATCATCGAGCGCGGCACGCATGCCGACCTGCTGGAGCAGGGTGGTCTCTACGCCCGGCTCTATACGCGCAACTTTGAAGACCTGGGCGAGCCACTGCCGGCAGAGCCGCTCATGCCTCTTGACTC
>CAZFWN010000386.1:0-3445 GCA_964522745.1 uncultured Ktedonobacterales bacterium | reverse complement strand
TCTCTGGCGGCGCCTATACCGGCATGCTGGAACTACTCTTTCTGCTGTTACAGCAAGTGCAGGGCTTCTCTCCCCTGGCAACAGGCCTGATTCTCTGGCCTGATTTCATCGGGGCCGTCCTATCCTCCATTCTGTTTGGCATGCTCATCACCACGCGCTATGTCCTCATCTTGCCGCCTATTGGTATGTGCAGCTTGATCGCTGCTGCCGGGCTGCTGGCAACCAACACTGGGCATCTGAGCAGCGCGCTCGTCCTGGGTATCGGGGCGCTGCTGGGTCTGGGCGCCGGCTTCACCGTCTCCCCTGGGCTGTTCATTGGCGGCCTGAGCGTAGAATCAAAGCTCGTTGGCCGGGCCTTTGCGCTGGTGGAAATGCTGCGCCTGGCCGGCGCCTTTGCAATGGTGCCCGCCTTTCTGTACTTCGCCCAGGTCTACGGCATGCAGGGCGCCGGGCTGCTCAAGGGCACGCCTCCCGTCTTCTGGGTGATCTTTGCTATTATGGTCGGGGTGCTAGGTTTCTGCAGCCTGATCTTCGTACTCGGAGGAGCGCGGATTCATCCTCCCAACCTCAAATGCTATCTGGAACACGGCCACGAGGCCATCGTGTCCCCGCCGATTCGGCTACGCCAGGCTCTCCGGCGCTGGTGGGACCGTCTCACGCCAGGAACCGGCCCGCCAACAGACAAGCCGGGAAGAGATCGCCCCCAGCCCACTTGAATGTTAGGGCAGCAGGAAAGAATCAAGTGCCTGGTCACTTCGACTGGTGATCTTCGCCCAGCCACTTGCTCAGCAGATAGCGATCATGGTCCTCAAAGCCAAACTGGCGATAGAGTTCCTGCGCAGCCAGATTGTGCCGCTCGACCTCTAGATGCAGGGCATGAACGCCCAACTCGCGGCAGGCCGTTTCCACAAACTGCATGGCGCGCTTGCCGATGCCTTGATGTCTATACGAAGGCGCTACAAATAATTCATCGATAAAAGCATCGCGCCCGTGAAATTCGAGGCTGTAGCCCAGGGTCAGCACCAGATAGCCCACCGGCGCTGCATCTACCTCGATCAGCCAGACCCGGCCAAACAGCGGCTCAGCCAGAAACTCACGCAGCGCCCTGCGCGCCGCCGGCTCATCAAACGGATAGGCATCAATGGCGTAGAATTGGCGCATGAAGTCGATCAGCGTCTCCAGATCGGCCTCGCCTGCCAGACGAAAGGTTGGGGACATAACGGAATGCTCCTGTCTTTTCAAAACGCTGGCTTGCAAACTGTATCTAGATCACCTACAATTGTAATGGAGGAACAGAGGTATGTTACCAGAACTCAAAAACCAGAGCGGGCCGGTGAATCCAAGCTGGTTTGCAATGGCTGTGCAGGTGCTGGTGTTTCTGAATCGCTCGCGTGGCGAGGTCTGCCCCAGCGCCACCATCGCCGATCAGGTGCACTCCCACGCGGTTTTTCTGCGGCGCATCGTTGCGTATCTGGTGCGCGCCGGCATTGTCGAAGCGCGCGAGGGGCGCGAGGGTGGCTATAGGCTGGCGCGCCCGGCAGAGCAGATCACGCTGGCCCAGGTCTATCGCGCCCTCCAGGCAACGGGCGAAGGCGGCACGCTGCCCGTCGTCCCAGAACGCGGCCCCCAGCTTGAGCCAGGCGTACACATCGTCTTCCGCGAGATCGGCGACGAGCTTGATGCCTGCATCATCGAGGTCTTGTCCAAACGCACACTGGCCGACGTGGCACAGCGTGCCGAAGCGGCAGGAAGCTGCTAGCGCCGGCTTTTTTCTTTGCTAGAAACTGCACTTGACTTTTGCACAGTATCTCATTATACTGTAGTCAGAAGAGAAACAGTTACAAGGATGCGGCTGCACTTTGCTTGTAGCGCCGGCTTCTAGCCGGCCCGTCCTGTTGAGCCAGTTCTGAGGCCGGCAGTATAGGCGAAACTGTATTGCATTTGATTTCAGTTTCTTTCCTCATTGGAGGAAAGCAGATGCGTGGCTGGCTGCACCAGCCGAAAAAGGGGAACTATCATGAGTATCGTAGTTATTATTGTGCAAGTCTTGCTTGGGCTGGCATTCTTAGGTGCCGGCAGCTTGAAGCTCGCCGGGACGAAACAATCTCTTCAGCGGCGCAACCATTTGCAGATCGCCCTCTGGTTCTTGCGTCTCACTGGCGCTGTCGAGGTGTTAGGGGCGCTGGGCATGTTTGTGGGCATCGGAGTGCAGTGGGTCAGTGTGGTTGCTGCCGCGCTGCTGGGCGCGACCATGCTTGGCGCTATTTACACCCATCTCATCCTCAGAAAAGAGGCGGTGCAGCACAGCATCGCGCCGGCAGTGCTGGGCCTGCTGGCGCTGCTCGTCCTGATCGTCCACTGGGCTGACTTCACCCACCTGCTGGGCTAGCAGATGGGCAGAGAGCGCGGGACACGCCGCTGTGTCCCGCGCTCTCTGCCTGCCAAACTATTGCCCAGACATCGCCGCAAACAGCCGCGCCAGCTTCGCCTCATCCAGCCGGCCATCGGTGCGCACGCCGCTGCATAGATCGAGGCCAAACGGCCCAACCCGCGCAATGGCCTGGGCCACATTGCTGGCGTTCAGGCCACCGGCCAGATAGACAGGCACTTGCACCAGTTCGCAGATGCGCCGGCTGATCGCCCAATCATGCACACGCCCCGTGCCGCCAAGCTCTTTGATCGCCAGCGTTTGATTGCCGGAATCGAGCAGCAGCGCGTCCACCTGCGGCGCGATGGCAACGGCCTCCTCAAGCGACTCCTCGCCGCCGACATGAATCACCTGCACGATGCCAATGCCGGGCAGCGCCTCGCGCAATTGCTGGTAGGTGCCCACCTCCAGCCGGTCGGTAAGCTGGAGCGTATTCGCGCGGCAACGGCGCTGCTGCTCGATGATCGCGGGAACATCTTGCAGGCTGGTCAGCAGAAACGACGCCACGCCCGGCGGTATGGTTGCCGCGATGCGCCTGATCTCCTCCTCGGCGATCACGCCGGGGCCGCTGGGCATGGCCGAAACCAGCCCGACGGCATCGGCGCCGTAGCGCACCGCCAGCCGCGCCTCCTCCACGCTGCTGATGCAGCAAATCTTGACTCGTGGATGTGTGATTGGGTCCATAGCAGTTCCTTGCTCTAGAAAAACCCGGTGCCAGATCGCCGGGGGTCAGTGTGAGCGCTGCGCGCGCTGCTGCTGCCAACGTCGCAAGGCCACCAGCGCCCAGACCCCCTCCACCACCCCAAAGGGCCAGGTGCCCGAAAGCCAGCCATAGAGAGACGAGGCAGCACACGCCAGGGCAAATACCAGCACCCACCAGGAAGACCGTCGCTCTAGAGCATAGGCGATGAGCATGATAGTCACGGCGCAGGCGCCAAAGAAGGTCAGCAGATTCATGCTCATGTTATAGGGCGTAAAGGAGGGGCTTGTCAAAAACCGCTGGCTTTGGCAAAGAGA
>CAZFWN010000385.1:0-3465 GCA_964522745.1 uncultured Ktedonobacterales bacterium | reverse complement strand
GTCAAACGTCATGAACCGCCAGCCTTCGCAAAAATTGACCAGTCAAACGCCTTGACAGCCAGGCGAAAGTATGCTACCATTGTTCTCAGTCCGATTGTACGGGCTGCTCACAACCGAATACAGCATAGCGCGACGGTGAATTAAACACCAGTTCGCGCCACTATCCCCAAGTCCTGGTGAGACCAGGAGGTGGGGCTGAGGCTTATTTTACCATCGAGACCCCTCAGCGACCATCTAAGCAAGGTGCGCCCGGCCCGCTTCCAACGCGGCGCGAGCGCCCTGCATGGGATAGGTCGCTGTTTTGTTGTTGAGAGATGATCTCATAGCAACCGCGCCGCGCTGTGCGGCGCGAAAGGAGTCTCTCGATGGCAACCCTCGCTTCCCCCATGTTTGACCGCTATTTTGGCCGCGCCCCGCTGCCCCCCGGCTCCGTCCCCGATGCCCCGGTTGACCCCAAGCGCGTGGGCATCATCTGGTACATCCCCCGGCAGGAGATGCCCGCCGCCCATCCGGCGCCCGCCTCGCGTCAGGCTTCGGCTGCCCCGGCGGCTGATCGCGCTGCCGCGCCGCGCCCGCAGGCCGCTCAGCCCCCGACCCCGCCGCCGCCCACGCGGCCCACCAGCCTGGGCGCGCCGCCGCCGGAGCCATCGCCCCAGCGGACCGGACAGCGGCGCATCGCGCCGGAGCCGCCGCGCCGCCCCAAAGAACTGGACTGGCTCACCTGGCAGCTTTCCGAAAATCTGCACAAGCGAACGAAGGAGGGTCTACGCGAGACGCTGCGCTGGCGCGCTCGCCAGTGTGATCCGCTGCCCCCACCGCAGCGGCCCGTTGAGCGAGCGCGTTTTGGCCTGTGGGGCGAGCCATTAGAGCCAGAGTCCACCCCGACGCTGCGCGCCCTGCTCTACAGCGAACTGCGCGAGATCGTGCGCACGGTGGAGGCGCCGCTCTCCTGGTCCCAGCGCAACTATCGGCTGGTGATGCACAGCACGCGGCTGGGTCAGTTGTGCCGCGAACTGGAGCAGCGCGGCGCCGATGACGTCCTGGAGATCATTCGCGCTGGATTGGCCTTGCTGTGGGAGTGAGGAACACGCCGGCAGGGATGCCGGCGCTGCACACAAGATGCCGGCGCTGCAAGCAATGATCCGGCGGGGCACGCAACGCCGCAACTTTGAGTTGCAGAATTTCGTAACACGGGGTAGAATGGGTTGAAAGCTTTATAGCTACGTTCAGCCAGGCGGCAGAACCCTTCAGGGAATGATCTGGCGCCCGGTGCATTTGTGTATCTTAAAGCAGCAATCCTCGTATATAAGGAAGAGTGCAGATGAAACGAACCTGGCAACCCAAGCGCATTCCGCGCAAGCGCGAGCATGGCTTTCTCAAACGCATGGCGACTCGCGGAGGGCGCAAAGTGTTGCGCGCCCGCCGGCTCAAGGGCCGCTGGAAGCTGACTATCGACTAAGCAGCCTCCGGCGACACCCGCTGCGAGGCAGCCTGGAGTAAGGAGTGGCATGCAGGCGGAAACGCAAAAGATCAGCCGGCCTGGCGTACACGCTGCGCGCAAGCCGGCGCGCTTGAGAAAAACACGCGAGTTCCAGCGCGTGCGCCAGCAGGGACGTTCGGTGGGAACCTCCTTGCTGAGCCTGGGCTGGGCGCCCAACGGGCTGGAGGTTTCCCGCTGCGGCTATGCCGTTGGCAAGCGCGTGGGCAACGCCGTCATCCGCAATCGTGTCAAGCGCCGCCTGCGTGAAATTTTGCGTCTGGAGAGCAAAGCCGGGCGCCTGGCTCCCGGCTATGATCTGGTGTGGATTGCGCGGACCGGCGCCGCGCAGGTCAGCTATCAACAACTTGCCAGCGATGTCACGCAGCTTGTGCGGCGCGCCCGGCTCTGGCAAGCGACCCCGCCGGAAGGAACGAACTTATCATGAAGTACGTTGCGCTCGGCCTGATCCGTTTTTATCAAAAGTTCATCTCGCCGATGACGCCGCCAAGCTGTCGGTTTGAACCCACCTGCTCACACTACGGCTACGAGGCAATCAACAAATATGGCTTTTTCCGGGGCGGCTGGATGGCTGTCAAACGTATTGGTCGCTGCCACCCGTTCTATCATGGCAGTCTGTATGACCCCGTGCCCTGATGGCACGTTTCTAGCAGCGCTCATCGCTGCGCAAGGAGTTTGAGGGTCCGGCTAGCGGCTCAGCGCCTTGGCAGCGTCCGGCCAGCACAGGGGAGGTTTTCCGGTGTCAGGAATACTAAGTGTTCTCCAAGTCATCTTTTATTATCCTATCTTCAACGTGTTGATGTTCCTCAACTGGCTGGTGCATGACCTTGCGCTCTCCATCGTCTTGCTGACCCTCGTGGTCCGCGCCGCGATGATCCCGCTCACCAGAAAGCAGTTGCAGTCGCAGCGCCGGATGATGGAAATTCAGCCGATGCTGAATCAACTGAAGGAGCAGTACAAGGGCGATCAGCAAGGCTTTGCTAAAGCGCAGATGCAGTTGATGAAGGAACAGAACGTCAGCATGTTTGGCGGCTGTCTGCCCTTGCTGATCCAGTTGCCTTTCCTGTATGGCCTGTTCTACGCGCTCAAGAGCGGCCTGGGCACCAATATCGCGTCGGTCAGGCATGATCTCTATCCATTCATGCAGTTTACGCTCAATCACGGATTGCCCGATGCCTATCTGCGCTGGTTCGCCTGGCTGCCAGGCCATCCGGTGCTGAACCTGAATCTGCCTGATCCAACGCACATCCTGCCGATTGTGGCGGCGCTGTTCACCTTCATCTCGGTGCGCCAGATGCAGGGGTCGCGCCAGATGCAGCAGGCGCAGGCGGCCAGAGCCAAGCCCAGCGACCCCAAGGCGGCGGCCACGCAAAACGCGCAGACGCAGATGATGGGCATGATGACCTATATCACGCCGCTCTTCACGCTCTTCTTCGCCTGGCAGTACGCGGCGGGCCTGGCGCTCTACTGGACGGTCAGCACGCTCTTCGGCTTCGGCCAGCAATTTGTTATCAACGGCTGGGGTGGCACCTTCAAGGGCATTCCACGCCTGGATGAGTGGGCCAAGCAGCGAGACGCCCGGCGCGAGGCGCGCCGGATGGAGAGACGCCAGGCATCGGGTGGCAGCACCCTGGGCAATGTCGTTGAGGGCACTGCTTCCGCGATCAGATCGCTCGCACCACAGACCAACAAAATTGGAACGAATAGCGCCAGCAATGGCGTTACAAAATCGGCGAAAGAAACGTCCAAAGCAGAAGAAGCCAGAAGCGGCGACTGGATCGAGCAGGCCAAAACCGAGAACCAGGGAACCGCGCCCAAGCGTAAGGAGCGCCCCAAGCCCTTCGTCACGCTGGTGCCCACGCCGCCAACCGGGCCGCTCTCTGAGACGCCGACAGCGGATGCCAGCGCTGAGAATGGAACCAATGATGCCAGCACAGGCGCCACCAATGGGGCGAAGGCCAATGGCG
>CAZFWN010000384.1:0-3515 GCA_964522745.1 uncultured Ktedonobacterales bacterium | reverse complement strand
GCCGGCGCACCACATGCCCTGCTAGCCACCATTCCCCACCGACTGGTGCCAGAGGATCTTCCCATCAAGCGCTTGCACGGCCCAGACCGTGTTGTTTCCCTGGAGAAAGAGCGTTCCGTTCATCATAGTAAGAATAACCGGAGCGCCTGAAGGGGCAAGCTGCTGCTGCCAGAGCGGACGGCCATTGTCGATGCTGGTCGCCAGCAGCACGCCATCTGGCTTACTGAAATACAACGTATTATCGGCGAAGATCGGGCCAGAGAGCGCGTGATCGCCGGGGTTCTTGGTAATCGGATATTTCCACTGGCCCACCTGATGCCCATCGCTGGCCCGCAGCGCGTAGAGCAGGGCCGCCTCGCCAGATGAGGTCTTGCTGTCCCCCAAAATGCCGCCCAGATAGATCACCCCATTGGCGACGGCTGGCGGTGCAGTGACATTCGAGATGGTGCTGCCAAAATCCACGTTCCAGAGTTCTCGGTCCAGCGTACCCCCGCTCCCTACCTGTATGGCTGTAAGGTGCGCGTCGATGCCGCTGGAATTGGGGGCATTCGTTCCCGGCTCCTCCATATACAGATAGACCATGTTGCCATCTGTGGCAATTTGCACCTGATACGAGAGGCCATGAAAATTGGTGGCAAGCCGCCAGAGCAGATGCCCATCGCGGGCGCGCAGGGCGGTCAGCGCTACGTCTTCCTCAAAGTACACCTGTCCACCAGCCACCACCAGCGCCGACATGATCTGAGCCTGAGCCGCCTGAAGATGATATTGCCAGAGCAGATGCCCATCGCTTCCTCGAAAGGCCATGACCATCGGTGTGGCAAGTGTCTGAGACTGGCCGTTATGGTACGTATCGTTGCTGAAATAGACGACGCCGTTTGCTGTGGTCAGCGTGGGATTGAGCGCGGGCATCGGTTGCGATTGCCAGAGCAGACTGCCATCGCTGGCGCTCAAGGCCACCAGCGTGACGCCGCCATTGCCAGACCTGATGCCATACACGCTGCCCTCATCGCTGACCGGCCCGGCGAGAAAGCCGCTTTGTGAGGACTTCCAAAGCAGCTTGCCATCGCTGAGACGCAGCGCGGCAAAGCCGGTGCCGTCATGCACATAGAGAGCCGCTGGCGCCAGGCCGCCTCCGCCGGTTGATGGATGTCGGAACGAGAAGATGGTTACGGTCAACACGATAATCACGAGAACGGCTGCCACTGGAGCCAGCCAGGCAACAAAGCGGCGTATTCGGCGCGGGCGTGGCGCAACCGACGCCAGTGGGGGATAGGAAGCGTCTGCGTGTTGCTGGTCAACCATATGTCTTACCTCTTCCACTGTCAGATCAGGCGCCGAGGATGCAAGAGAAGCCAGATGCTCTCTTAGCGCTGCCTCGACGATGGCATACTCCCGCAGATGTCGCTGGCATCGGCGGCAGGTCTTCAGATGGGCCTGCACTGCTGCGGCCTCATCGTTATTCAATTCACCGGCACGCAGCAAGGGCAGGAGCGGAGCGATCCTGTCGCAATCTGAGCCGGAGGTAGGTGATTGGGTATTCATAAGGGTGAAGCCTCCTCGCGCCTGTCATCCTGCGCGAAATAGGCGGCGCGCAAGCGCTGCTTGGCGCGTGAAAGACGCTTTTTACTGGCCTCCGGGCTGATACCCACAATGTCTGCGATCTCTGCGGTGGTATAGCCCTCCACAATGTTCAGGAGCAGGCACGAGGCATCTTCCAGGGCCAGGCTATCGAGAACCGAGCGCAGCAGCGCTGCTTCAGCAACGCGGTCCTCAAACCGGCGCGGGTCGTCAGGCGTCACCAGTTCAGCCGTGCCCGGCGTATCCAGTGATTCCCAGCGGATCAGGCTGCGATGGCGCAGCGCCGAGACCGCCTTGTGATGCGCCACCTGGAAGAGCCAGCGCCGCCTTCCCTGCTCATCGCTTTCTGCATCAAAGGGCGCGGCGCCTTTCTGAGCCGCGCGCCAGGCATCGCAGAAGACATCCTGCACCAGATCACGCGCCTGCTCCGCGTCGGCCAGCAGGCCACGCAGATAGCCATAGAGCGGCGGCTGCGCGCGCTGCAACAGCGCGGCAAACGCGGCGGTGACGGCAGGCGCGCCTGAACGTGTCTGTGGCACTGGCTTTCCTTCCACACATCTTGATGGGTGTACAGCCCTTCCATTCTAGCTATCGCGCGACGGGCTGACCAGGGGACAATCGCGCATCTTTTTGCAGGTGGTTCTTTCTCAGCAACTTTTAAGCGAGGTCTCAAGGTGTTCTCAGCCGGCGGGTCTATCTTATCAATAGAAACACGCGAGAGGAGCAAGGGACTTTGAGCGCAGCGTTTCGCCAGCGCTCAGAGGCCGCCTCATCAATACAAAGAAGGAGAACACGTAGATGACCACACAACGTAGCAAGCGGACCCGCTTCTGGCTGCCGGTCATTGTGCTGGTGCTGGCGGTGGCGCTGGCCCTGGGTGGCTGCGCCAAGGCCGGCCAGAGCGGCACACCCTCCACCAGCGGCCAGACCACCGGCCAGCAGGGCACAACCACCACCGGCCAGGGGAACAACTCTGGCAATACCAATGACGAACTCAACAGCGTGCAGCAAGTCGATCAACAAAATCAAAATGATCTCAATGGCCTGGGCAATGACCAAAACAATGCCAATCAAAACACTGGAAATGATCAGGAGACCCAACCATGAAGACGATAAAACTGTTTTTTAGCAAACATCTGATCTCGCTCTCGTTCGCCACGCTCGGCCTGTTGGGCGTCGCGGGGACGGCGGTTGCCAACGCGCCGGTGGCGGCGGCGGCGCCCTCGGCCTCTGGCTGTGGCAGTAATCTGGCCTGTGTACAGAAGGCGGGCGATAAGCTGATCTCGGACCGGCTGGAAGCGCTCTCGAAGCTGCATGATACCGCCGCCAATCATAAAGGCATTACCGATCAGCAGCGCGACATTATCTATCAGGATGTGACAACCAACAAGAATGGCCTGACCGCGCTCAACCAGAAACTAGACGCCGAGACTACTGTTGCAGCAGCCCGCGCCGATGTCAAGAACATCTTTGTGCAGTTCCGCATCTATGCAGTGGTCCTGCCGCGCGACTATGGCGAGATCGAACTCTTTCACCAGCAAAATGTGGTGGCGCGCATGACAGCAGAAAACGAGAAGCTGACCGATCTGATCGCCAAGGCCAAGGCGAAGGGCGACGATGTGACCCAACTGCTGGCGCTGCAATCCGACTATAACGCCAAGCTGGCCGACGCGACTACCCAGGACAACAACGCGCAAGGGCTGATTCCCAACCTGACGCCGGCCAACTACCCCGGCACCGACGCAACTCTGAAGACGTATCACGCCGATCTGAAGGCGGGCTACGAGGACATCAAGGCGGCGGCCTCTGATCTGCATCAGATGACCACCATCCTCAAGCAAGACCTCGGCAGCAAGTAATCACCAGCAATCAGCAGACATCATGCTGCCCTTCCTTACGCAAGCCCCCGCCCGGCGGTATCCAACCGCCGGGCGGGG
>CAZFWN010000383.1:0-3516 GCA_964522745.1 uncultured Ktedonobacterales bacterium | reverse complement strand
CTGTGATGCACTGCGTAGAGCGCGAGATGCCCAAAGACGATAGCCAGCACCCCGCAGACCAGGGCAAGCACATCGGTCATTACGAACGATAACCACGCGGGCGAAGAGGAAGCGCGAATCCCGGCAACCAGCGTGAGAAAGAGCAGCGGCGGGGTTAGCAGCCCCAACGCCAGCGAGGCGCTGGCCTGCGCGCTGGTGGGCCGTGACATTCCTGGCGCGACTGGCTGCACTGGCGCCACCTGATAGACCGGCTGGAACGCGACGCCCACCTGCTGCAAGGGCAGAGGCTGCGCGAAAGTCAAACCAGGCTGTGCCTGACTATACTGCTGGTGTATGCTCGCCGGCCCATCGACCCGTTCTTGTGAAAAGAATTGTTGTTCCATTTCAGACCATCCTTTGCTCTTACGGCTGCTCCATCCAATGCAGCCGCCAGGTGGAGACAATGACTCCGGCAACCAGCACCAGCGCCAGCACCAGAAAACTGACGGTGCCGCTGATACTGGAGGGTTGCAGCGCGGCCAGCGACGAACTGCCCAGGCTGGCGTGCAGCGCGCCCTCCACATAGCGGCGCACCGAAAACGTCGCCAGCCCGGTTGAAAGGGTGGACGCGGTGCCCTCCCAGACCAGCACGTAGATAAAGCCGACCAGCAACCCGCGTCGCGGCAGCCAGAGACCCAGCAGCAGGAACAGGCTGGAATAGGCGACGCAGCCGCCCAGGCCGGCCAGCAAGATGGCGCCAAGATCGGCCAGATTGCCATTGCCCTGGGTTGCCAGCAGATAGGTAGCTGCCAGTGAAGCCTCGACCAGCACAGTGCTAACCAACGTTGCCGCCAGAAATTTAGCGACGATCACCGTCAGACGCGAGATCGGCTTGAGCGTCAGATAGACGAGCGTGCGGTCCTCGATCTCGCCGCCCAGCGCGCTGGTGGCAAAGATCAGCGCCGTCAGCGGCAGCAAGATGGGCAGGACGAGGCTATCAAACAGTTCAATGGCAAAGTTGCCGCCGTTCTGCGTTCCCTCGCTTGCCGCGTAAACCAGGGCCAACAGGACCGGAACCAGCAGCAGGGCCACCACTGCCAGCAGTCGGCGGCTGCGAGCCAGCGCCCGAAACGTTAAAGAAAAGATTGGTTGCATGACTAACCTCCCTAGCTTACAAGGTAGCGGAAAACGCTTTCCAGGTCTTCGTCTAGCCCCTCGATGCCATAAAGCCGCGCCTTAACCTGCTGGGCCGCCAGCGGCACCGCCTGGTGGAAGTCCAGCGGCAGAGCGGTCTCTGCGACCAGCGCGTTGTTTTCAATGTGGATGCTGCCGGTGCAGGGCAGGCCAACCAGGAAGGCCGCGACCTCGCGTGGATGGGAGCAGGTGACGCGCACCCGGCGGGGCCGATCATCCATCAGCCCCCGGATGGCGTGAAAATCCCCCTCCGCAGCGAGCTTGCCATTAACCATCACCAGCACATTCGATCCCATACGCTCTACTTCGTAGAGGATATGCGAAGAGATCAGCACCGTCTTGCCGGTCTCGCCCAGCCTGGTGAGAACTTCCATCATGGCGAGGCGCTGGCGCGGGTCGGTGCCGGTCAGCGGCTCGTCCAGGATCAGCACGTCCGGGTTATGCACCAGCGCCTGCGCGATTTTGGCCCGCTGCTTCATGCCCTTAGAGCAGTTGCCCAGCGGGCGGTTCTCTACATCGTCGAGTTCCACGACGCGCAGCGCGGCACGCGCCGCCTCGCGTGGATTGGACATTTTATGCAGGCGCGCTGCCAGTTCGACAAACTCGCGGATGCTCAGGAAGGGATACAGGCTTTCCTGCTCCGGCACCAGGCCGATATTGCGATAGAGCGTTGGATTATCGACAACGTGCTGGCCCAGCACACGCACGACGCCTTTGCTGGGGCGCAGCAGGCCAGTCAGCAGCTTGAGGGTCGTCGATTTGCCGGCGCCGTTTGGCCCAAGCAGCGCGGCCACTCCTGGTCCCAACGTAAAGGACAGATCAGAGACGGCCACTTTATCGCCATACCATTTGCTGACATTGACCAGTTCAATTGTGGCGGGCCGCCCATCGGGCAGCCGGCCCGTCGGGACGCTCTGCGCGCTGCCTGCTGCCGGGCGCGAGAGGGTTGTGTCGATCAAATTGGAACTCATCAGTCACCTACCTTCATGTAGCGCCAGACCATCAGGCCCAGGCTGACGACAATTACCACCAGCGCCGCGCCTAGATAGGTCCAGCCGCTGAGCGCCGGAGTCAAGTCCAGACCAAAGAACCAGCGGATGACACTGACCGGCATACTTCCCAGGCTGAGCAGGATATAGTTTTCGTGGCCGGAGAAGTGAATCTCCCTCGACGCGATGATATTGCCTGCCACGCTGCTGACCAGCAGCAGGCCCAAAAATCCGCCGGTGGCGTAGGCGCGCTTGTCAGTGAACGAGGCGACGGCCATTGCAATGGCGCTGTAGAAGACGGCCAGCAGCAGACCGCCGAGCAGCAGATGCCAGAGGTCGCTCAGGTGGCCGCTGACATAGGCGCCAAAGGCCGGGGCCAGCAGGGCGTTTCCGAAGAAGATCAAAACGAAGGGAATGAGCGTCAGCGTGAGCGTCAGCAGGATCAGGCTGACCACCTGCGCGGCCAGATAATGCAGCCGGGTGATCGGCGCGGCAAAGTAGAGCGAAAGCACTCGCTGGCGCCTATCCGCGCAGATCAGGTCAGGCGCGACCAGCCCGGTAAACAGGATGAACAGCGTCGCCATGCTGCTAAAGAGGCGGACATAAAAGGTTGATGGCATAGCCGAACCTGTAATCACGACGATGCCCAGGACGATGGCTACAGGCACATAGGCCACGCCGATCAGCAGCCAGGGCAGAATCTTGGCATAGAAGGAGCGGCGCAGACCCAGCCCGCGCTTCAACGCGGCCCAGAGCATCGCCCACAGGCCATGTGTCAGCCCCAGCCGCGTGCCGCTGTAGTGCTGATAGCCGCGATCAACGATCCGCGCGGCTATGGTATGATTCTCGTTCATTATCGTACCTCCGCCTTGACTGGCGCGTGCCCGCTGCGCTCTGCGTGGGGCGCGCTTTGCTCTTGCCCAGCCAGATAGATGTCTTCCAGCGAGAGCGTGCGCCGCTTGAGGTGCATGATGGCCGCCTTCGTCTCTACGGCAGCGTCGCGGATGGCGTCGTAGACCTCTTCGGCGCGATATTCCACCTCAAGCTCACGCTCCTCGCCCGTCACTCCGTAGCCGCGCTGGCGCAGCGCTTGTGCCAGCAGTGGGGCTGGCTCGCGGGTGCGCACGGTAACGGCGGAGGTCTTTGCCATCAGGTCGCGCAGGGCGCCCTGCGCGATGACCTTGCCGTTGTTCATGATGACCACGCTGTCGGCCACGCGCTCAATATCAACCAGCAGGTGCGAGGAGAGGATCACGTTGATACCCATCTCGTGCGCGATGCGCCCGATCAAGGCCAGCATCTCGTCGCGCCCCGCCGGGTCAAGCCCGTTGGTTGGCTCATCCAGCAGCATCAC
>CAZFWN010000382.1:0-3616 GCA_964522745.1 uncultured Ktedonobacterales bacterium | reverse complement strand
TCAGTTGTGGGCGCCCCTCACCCAAGCAGCAGATGAAGGGACTAGCTAGAGTATACCGGATTGTTGCTCTTTTGTCAAGCTATTCGCCGATTGATGCGGTTTGATTTTTTTATTTGGGTATCGATGCGCCGTCCGACCATTCGCCGATTAAAATCGGCGCCAGGGGCCTTCGGCCAGGAAGTCCCTCCGGGACTGACGCACCAGCCCCGCAGGGGCTTGATGGCGCCCGCAGGCGCCCCTAGCGCCGATTTTAATCGGCGAACGGCTCGCGCAGCCTCTTTTTAGAGCGCCCTGGCCGGGAGCGTCAACCAGAAGGTTGCGCCCTGACCGGGGGTGCTGCTCATGCCGACCTGCCCCTGGTGCTGTTTGATCAGCATTCGGGTGATGTAGAGGCCCAGGCCCAGCCCGCCTCTGGGGCCATGCTGCTCGCGGATGCCGGGCACGCGATGGAAGCGCTCCCAGAGGCGCTTCTGCTCGGCCAGAGGAATGCCCGGCCCCTGATCGCGCACCCAGACACGCGCCTGTTCTCCCTCTTGCTCCACACCTACCACCACCGGCGCGCACTCCGGCGAGTATTTCAGCGCGTTGGTCAGATAGTTTGTCACGGCTTGCCTGATGCGATCACCATCTGCCTGCACTACAAACGTCTGGTCAGCCGGCACATGCAGTTGAATGACACGCTCCGGCATCAGTTGGCGCTGCTCCGCCACGACTTCGCGCACCAGGGCGACCAGTTCAATCGGTTCCAGCCGCAGTTCCAGTTTGTCCTCTTTGATGCGCGCCGCATTCAGCAGGTCTTTGACCAATCGTTCCAGGCGCCCCATCTGGCGCTCTGCCGTCTCCAGCAGCGGCTCCAAAGGCGCTGGCGCTGGCACACCTGTCGGTGCCGGCTGGTTGGCGCGTGCCTGGTCCAGGTAACGGCGCATCAATTGCAGGCTCAGCTTCATGCTGGTCAGGGGGATGCGCAGTTCGTGGCTTGCCAGGCCCAGGAAGGTATCGAGTTGGCGGTTGGCCTCGCGCAGCGACAGCGCGCTGGCGCGAGCCTCTTCGCGCTCGCGCATCAGCCGCTCGCGCTCAACCACCAACCCGACCAACTGCGCGGTGGCCCCGGCCAGCGCGATCTGCTGTTCGGTGAAAGCCTTGGTGATCTCGTTGGGATTAAAAACGATCATGCCGATCAGTCCGCTGCTCAGCAGCATGGGTGCGGCGATGGCCTGGCGCGCCCCAAAGAGCGCGGCGTACTGCTGATAGGGTGGCTGGGTGAGATCAAGCACCAGCGTCTCTCCGGCCATCAAGCGCTCCATATGGGCCAGAGCAGGAGGCGTGTGTGTCCAGTTGGAAATGATGGCGTGCAACTGCTCTTCTTGTTCAGAGGCATAGCCCACCGTCGCCAGCACGCGCATGCCCAGCGTTTGTGGGTCCAGGGTGAGGATGAATGCTACAGGGCAGCCGAGCAGCGAGCAGGCCAGTTCGGCGAGATGACGCTCCACCTCTAACGAGCGCTGCTGCTCCTCCGCCTGGGGCTGCTGTACCAGCAGTTCAGCCATACGCAGCAACGCTTTGAGTGCCTCTTGTGTCTGCTGCTCTAGCCTGCGCCGCTCGGTGATGTTATGAAAGACCAGAACGGCCCCGATCACGCTGCCTGTCGCATCGGTCAGCGGCGCGCCCTGCACAATCACAACCACATCACTGCCATCTCTTCGCCGGCAGATCTGCTCCTCTGTGATGACCTCTCCCCGCAAGATCCGTGATGTCTGTATCTGGTCGAGGGAAATAAGCTGGCCCCGCGCATCCCGTATATGCAGAGCGCGATGGCGCTCCTCCAGCGACATCGTATACAAGGCTGACCCGGCGGGCCAGCCGAACAAAGACTCGTAGGCTGGATTGGCAGATAGCACCCGTCCATCGCTGCCAACAACGACCACCCCGTCGTTCATGGAGGAGAAAATCGCCTCTAATTCCTGGACCCGCTTGCTCAACTCCTCTTCCAGCCGCCGCCGCTCGCTGATGTCCTCGAAGGTGGCAAAGACTCGATAGGGCGTCTGCTCGCCTGGCCGAAATTCGGGAATGGCTGTGACCTGGAGCCATCGATAGGCTTTTTCCTGGTAATTGAAGACACCCATGACATCGCTGACCGTCTGGCCGGTGCGCAGGGCGCGCATCGTCGGCAGGCCCTCGCTCGGACACCGTGAGCCATCTTCAAAGACAACTCGCCGGCCTGGGTCCAGGGCTGTCAATTGCTGGAGGCGTTCCCGCGTCACCCCCAGCATGCGGAGCGCCGCCGGGTTGGCAGAGAGTACCTTGCCGCTGGCTGAGTAATAGATCACTCCTTGTGCCATCGTCTCGAAGAGTTGGTGATACTGCTGCTCGGACTGGCGCAGCGCCTTTTCGGCAGCTTTGCGCGCGCTGATGTCCTTGATGACCGCGATGCCATACTCAGGTTTGCCTGCCTGATTGCGTTTAAATGATGCTGTCAGGTTGACCCAGACCAGGCTGCCATCCTTGCGGATGTAGCGCTTTTCGAGCGTGTAGGTGGCGAGTTTCCCGGTCAGCATCTGCTCAAACAAGGCCAGATTGGTGCCCAGGTCCGGCGCAAAGGTGAGATCCTGGAAGGTATGATGCAGCATCTCCTCCTGGCTGTAGCCCAGAATCTCACAAAACTTCCGGTTGACGCGCAGCAAGCGCCCATCAGCAAGCCCCACATGGGCCATGCCTACTGCTGCCTGCTCAAAGGTGGCGCGAAACTCCTCCTGGCTGGTTTGGACCTCCGCGCGCAGCTCCAGGAGCTGCGTGATGTCCGTATCCACCCCGACCCACTCGCTGATGGTTCCGTCGGGGGCCAGGACCGGATAGGCTTGCGCCAGCATCACGCGGTAGCTCCCATCAGCGCGGCGCACGCGATGCTGGCGGCGATAGGGTTGCCCGGTTGCAAGCGCTGTCGTCCAATCCACCAGCACGCACTCGCGGTCCTCTGGATGCAGGGCGGCTGCCCAGCCGTTACCAGCGACCTCCTCAGCGCTCTGCCCGGTGAAGGCACGCCACGAGGTGGAATCGGTCAAGTAGCCGCGCGTATCAGCCACCCAATAGATTTGGCCGGTTGCCTGAGCCAGCGCGCGAAAGCGCGCTTCGCTCTGTAGAAATAGATCGACATCGGCTAGTGGGAGACTCATCAAGCCAGGAGGTATGCCCGGAGAGGGAGGCATGGAGAACGCCGCACTCTGATCGCTGAGCATAGGATTACTCCTCGTTCGCTTCTTGCCAAACAAACCCACAGCAACATCATAGGAGGGCGCGTTATCGGTTTGAGACAAACACGCCCACTATTGTACGTCGCACTTTACCGTTTGTGCAAGGGGGGAAGCGGGCAACTCATGGTCTAGCAGGTAGGTGAGAAACCGAGCGCCCCTTTATGCTCGCGCCGTGATGCGCTGCCAGGCCACGCGCACCGCCGTTGTGTAGAGGCGCGGGTGCTTACCCAGCAGCGCGCGAATGGAGTTGAAGACGCCGCTGTCCATACTGATGATCGGCGTCTCCAGCAGGATGCGCTGGAGCAGCGCGTTGCCTTCCGGCGTGGCAAACAGGCCATAGAAGGCGGCCATATCGGCGTTGGAGCCAA
>CAZFWN010000381.1:0-3649 GCA_964522745.1 uncultured Ktedonobacterales bacterium | reverse complement strand
TCCAGTTCTTTATCGACCATATTCTTTTCAAGCCGATATTCTGGAATGCCATAGCGCAGCATACCGCCGGCCTGGGGCATCATATCGAAGACCTTGACCGCGTGGCCCTTGAGTGCCAGATAATAGGCAGCGGACATGCCAGCCGGGCCAGCGCCAACGACAGCGACGCGCTTGCCGGTGGGAGCCTCTTGCGGCCAGGGCGGGGGCGGGTCTTCAATCACTTGCTCGGCGGCAAAGCCGTGCATGCGACAGATGGCAATCTCTTCTTCCACCAGGCCGCGCCGGCAGACCTTCTGGCATGGCGCCGGACAGACCAGCCCCAGAATATACGGGAACGGCAGCACCTCTTTAACCAGGCGCGCCGCCTCGCGGTTCTCGCCCCTGGCGATCAGTTCGAGATAACCGGGAATATCGATATGCGTTGGGCAGCCAATCTGACATGGCGGCTGGCAGTAGGCGTTGTGATCGGAGAGCATCATCTCCAGATTCGTGCGCCGCACATGCACCAGCGAATCAGAACGGGTCTTGACCACCATGCCCGGCGCCGCCGGCGTATTGCAGGACGGCAGCGGGCGCTCCGACCCTTCAATCTCCACCAGACACATCCGGCAGGCCGAGGTTGGCTCCAGCTTCTCATCATCACAGAGCGTGGGAATATCGGTGATACCGTTTTCCACCGCCACGCTCAGCAGCGTTTGCCCTTCATACGCTCGCACGGTTTTGCCGTCGATAGTCAGCGTAAAGCTCGGCTGGCCGACCTCATTGCGCTCGAAGGATTGCTCCTGCGCGGAGGAAATCTCTTTGCGAATTTGAATAGCCATCTGTTCCTCACAGGACATGCTTTTTGACAAACCGATGTACACGCAGCGGCACGCAGGTGCCGGTTGGGCAGCGATGTTCTTCGATATGAATGCGGAAGTCGTCGTGAAAATATTTCATCGCCGTCACAACGGCATTGGGCGCCTGGATGCCGAAGCCGCAGAGCGAGCCGTTCGGCACATACTGGGAAAACTCATCTAGCACGCTCAGATCATCCATGCTCCCCAGATCGCTGATAATGCTTTCCAGGATGCCAGCCATGCGCTTGACGCCCAGGCGGCAGGGCACGCATTTGCCACACGATTGATGGGCCAGATACTCCTCACGCTTGAACGCCCAGGCAACCATGCAGGTGTCTGCCGGCAAGACCTCAAGCGTGCCTGACCCAAGAATCGTGCCAACCTGCTCAACGGCATCAAAATCAAGCGGTGTATCGAAGAGCGACGGCGGCAGGACGCCCCCTTCGGGGCCGCCAACCACCACCCCGCGCGCATCTCGCTCGCCCAGAGCAATACCGGCATGGCGCAACGCCTGGCGCACTGTCGTACCCAGCGGCACCTCAATCAGTTTGGGCTGCGCATCCTTTTCCATGCCATAGACAGTCCACAGCTTGGTGCCAGGATTTTGTTCCGTCCCCTTGCGGCGATACACATCGGCACCATGCTGAAGGATAACCGGCACGTTGATAAGCGACTCAAGGCTGTTAATAACCGTTGGCTTATCCCATAGGCCAAAGACGGCAGGATAGGGCGGGCGCTGCTGTGGCATGGCGCGCTTGCCCTTGATGATCTCCATCAAGGTCGTCTCTTCGCCGCCCATAAAACCAACATCAACAGCTACCAGCGTGATCGTGCAGGTGAAGTCGCTCTCAAGCATATCGCGCCCTATGACGCGCGCTTCCAGAGCTTCACGCAGCGCTTCCTGAACGCTGGCAATGCCCTGCGTATAGGTGCTGCGGGTAAAGAGATAGGCTTCCTGCGCGCCGACAGCATAGGCCGCCAGGGCGATACCTTCAATGACCTGATGGGGGTTCTGCTCAAGGATCGTCCGGCTCATGCGCGAGGCTGGATCGGCATCATAGGCATTGCAGATCACATACTTCGGCTCTTCGGTCTCATCATGCGCGATCCGCCATTTATCGGCGACTGGCACGCCCGCGCCGCCACGTCCGCGCAACCCACTGCGCTTCACTTCCTCAATCACCTGATCGGGAGAAAGGTCACGAAGCGCGTGTTCTAACGTTTTGTACCCCCCGGCGCGGCGATACTCTGCAAGTGTCCGCACGGGGGGTGTCCCAGGCTGCCGTAAGAGCGCGTACTCTAGCTCAGGCACTCGGTCCCCTCCTGTGGTTAATTTCCGCAAACTTCCCACGAGTCGCCGCCGAAGGCCCGTGTATCATCTGATCGTCACGACGAGTACCTTTTGCCAGCGGGGCCGGCTTAAACTTTGGACTCATCGTGGCAATGCCAAAGACATCGCTAAGGTCCACACCACGCACCTGCACAATGCGATTCGCCGCTGCCAGCGGCAGGTATCCGTAGGCATCCATCACCAGATCAATGATGCCACCAAGATCATAGGCTTCCAGGGAGGATTGCGCCAGAATTTCATCTACTTTTGTCAGATCGATCTCTGGCTCCAATGCTGTTTTGGTGGGCATAGCCACGACTGGTGGCACCGGCTTATTGGGGTAATCAACCGCATACTCAGAGATACGTGGTGTATAAAAACCAGCAATCGACGTGGGTGAGAAGTAAGGCCGGCGGCGAAAACGATGGGTTGGGCGGTACTCAATCGTAATAGCGCGTGGTGGGCACGCTTTCTCACAGAGCAGGCATGCCTCGCATTTCAGATTAAATGGGGTATCCTGGCCCTCTTCCTGAATCAACTGAATCAGGCCGCGACTGCGCTCTGGAAGTTTTCGCTTCTCATACGGGTAGAGCCGCGTGACTTTTGGCCGAAACAAATGGCTGAGTGTGAGACCCAGCCCGGTAAAGACTCCACGCATTGACGATGCTCCCTCTCCCTATTCTTCACCTTTGAGTTTGAGGCCCTGTTTTTCGACCTTCTCTCGCAGCTTCAGGATACCTTCTACCAGCGCCTCAGGTCGGGGCGGGCAACCGGGCACATAGATGTCAACCGGGACAATGGTATCCACGCCCTGAACGGTATAGTAGGAGTCATAAAACTCTCCACCAGAGTTGGCGCACTGCCCCATGCTCAGCACCCACTTCGGGTCAGGCATTTGCTCCCACAGACGCCGCAGGCGCGGCCCCATCTTATACGAGACGGTTCCTGCCACAATCATCAGGTCCGCCTGACGTGGGCTGGAGCGAAACACCTCGTACCCAAAACGGGACAGATCATAATGCGACTGGGCTGCCGCAATCATCTCAATAGCGCAGCAAGCCAGACCATAGCCCAACGGCCAGATCGAGCGCGAGCGAGACCAATTTTGCGCCCAGGTAACCATATCGAGCAGGCTGGTAATTGCCACCGGGAGTTCCTGATCGCCAGGAAGATACTCAGCCGGCGACTTCGCCTGCATGATGGGGAGCGCTTTCCCCTTCGCAGATTTGACTTCAGCACTCATAAACAGTACCTTTCCATCAAGGTAGAGCAGCACCTTGCTCGGTAGGGTCAGAAGATCACTATTTCTCCAGATTTCATCGATATTATACCATTTCCCGCCTGCCCATATCACGCATGTTCTGAGACCTATTGTCAGCGCTCTATTGGAAACAACCATCATTTCGCAGCTACAATGGAAATCACACACGGATTCAAACAGTCGAATTGAAAGGTGAGAAGCCAATGGATGAAGCGCTTA
>CAZFWN010000380.1:0-3659 GCA_964522745.1 uncultured Ktedonobacterales bacterium | reverse complement strand
GAAAGTATCTCCTTTGCCTGATCGACCAGCGCGTGATCTTCGAGCGAGCGCGGGCGCGGCAGATCGATGCGAAACTCGCGCACGATGCGCCCTGGTCGCGGAGAAAAGACCACCACCCGATCCCCAAGCGCCACTGCCTCGCGCACGTTATGTGTCACAAACAGCACTGTTTTGCGCGTGGCGGCCCAGATTGACTCCAATTCAGCGTGCAGCCGGTCACGGGTCAGGGCATCGAGCGCGCCAAAGGGTTCATCCATCAACAGCACTGCCGGATTGATCGCCAGGCCGCGCGCAATGGCAACGCGCTGACGCATGCCGCCAGAGAGTTGATGCACATAGCTGCGCTCAAACCCTTGCAAATGGACGAGTTCAAGAAATTGGCCCGCCAGCGCAGCGCGCTCCTTGCGAGGCGTGCCGATCTGACGTAGACCAAATTCGACATTGCGCTGCACATCCAGCCAGGGGAAGAGTGCCGCTTCCTGAAAGAGCAGCACGCGATCAGTGCCAGGACCGCGCACTTTTTGCCCGTCGGCCCAGACAGCGCCACTCGTCGCCGGCTCCAACCCCGCAACGATACTGAGTAGGGTTGATTTGCCGCAGCCACTAGGGCCGAGCAGGCAGACGAACTCTCCGGCTGCCACATCCATATCTACAGGGCGCAAGGCTTCAACGTTCCCGGCGCGCCCGCTGTAGGTCTTGCTTACCCCCTCAATTTTGAGCGAGATTCCGCCTTTGGCTGATTGGGCCTCGCTTGAAGCTGGTTCAGCGTCTCGCGCTGCGCTCGCTATCGCCTGAAAAAACATTGCTTGTGTCCTCTCTGCTGGATCGAAACGCTCTTGCTTGTAGCGCTCACCATCCCTGGCGTCTAGACGAGCCGGCGCTACAAGCAATACGCTTCCTCTACCCGGATATAGTTGCCAGCCCTTCGGCTCTCAATACTTCGTTGAGCGTTCCAACCGAGTTGATGCCGCTCAGATCAGGCTTGCTTGCTCCCAAGAAGCCAAGCGCATACTCCCGATTCGCCGATTCCTGGAGGGTGCTGGCAAGCGGGTCGTAGGTGACTGAAAAGTTGGCCCATGCCTGGCTGAGTTCCTGGGTCGTCAGTGGTTTGCCGGTGAGGCTTTTTAGTTCATTGTTCACAATGGTTTGGGCATCGGTTGGATTGCTCAAGATGTACTGCACAGTAGCAACATGCGCTTGCAGGAACTTCTTGACAATGTCGGGATGAGCGTTCAGAAACTTGGTATTGACGATGACATCCGTTGTCACAAATTTGCCATCCGGCCAGAGTGAGCGCTCATCCACAAACACCTGACCGCCCGCTTCGTCGATCAGGCGCGTGGCGTATGGCTCTGGCACCCAGGCTCCATCAATTTTCCCCTGTTTGAACTCAGCCAAAATGGTGGAGTTGTCGGTGGGGACAATCTTCACCGTTCCGCCTTTATCGGCGGTCTGAAGGCCATGCTGCTGAAGATAGTGGCGCAAGGCCACATCTTGCGTCCCACCAAGCTGCGGATCGGCAAGTGTCTTGCCGCTCAGGTCCGCAGGAGTGTGAATGTGTGCCCCAGGGCGCACAATGAAGAACGCGCCACCGCTCGCGGCTCCCGCGATGATGCGCAGCGCCTGCCCGTGACTCTGCACGTAGCCGGTAATAGCCGGATTCGGGCCGATATAGCCAATATCAACCTGATCGGCAAAGAGCGCGGTAATCTCTGCCGGGCCGGCATTAAAAATCACCGACTTGAGCTTGTTATTTCCTAGCGCTTGCTGGAAGGTGCCGCGCTCTACGCCAACGAGGGCAGTGGCATGGGTCAAATTAGGAAAGTAGGCCAGGCGCACGGTAACTGGCCCACTGCTAGAATTCTGACCGCAGCCAGCGAGCGCCAGAAAAAGTACAGTAAAAAGAACAACGGTTGCAATGCGCCACGAGTGCGCAAATGAGGTCTTCACGAAGCTCCTCCAATAAATCCTGTGCTTGAGAATAAGGTTCCTGTTCGCTCAATTTTGAGCGGCGCTACGTGGGTTGCCTGACACATGATGCAAAACGACTCCAATCTGCTATCAGCAGCAATCCTGAGGGGCTTTCCTTTTCGTGGCCTGGCATCGTCATGGTGATGCGGGAGGAGCATTCCTTCACCCAGAGCCAGAGGATGTATGATTCTTCTATTATTTCGCCTGTTAGTCGCCCAATGGAGCGACGGTGGTACACTCGCGCAGGTACTCAACGCCAACGCGGTGGCAGAAATCGCCAAACGCTTCCCCAGGTCGGCGTTCTTCACGCCAGCGTTCCAGGAGTGGTCTGACGATCCTTGCCAGATTGTCAAACTGCACATCAGCAGCGTAGAGGGTATTCATCCGGGTATTCATCTGATCTCCCCCAACGTAGACGTTGTAGAGATTTTTCGAGCGGCCAACAAACCCAATGTCCCCCATAAAGGGACGGGCGCAGCCATTGGGGCAGCCGGTCATCCGAATGCTCACTGGCTCCGCAGCCAACCCCAGGGCTGTCATATCTTCTTCAATCTGGCGCACAACGGAGGGCAGCACGCGCTCGGCGTCCGCCAGCGCCAGCCCACAGGTCGGCAGTGCCGGGCAGGCCAGCGAATTACGGCGCACTCCCAGAGCCACTGGGTCAGTGACAATGCCATACTCAGCCAGCACAGCCTCTATCTGTGTTCGCTGCTCCTCTGGTACGTCGGTCAGCAGCATGTTTTGTTGAGGCGTCAGGCGGATGCCCGGCTTAAATTGCTCAATCACGCGCCGCAGTCCGCTGCGCGTGCGCACCTCCGCATCATCCTTGATGCGCCCGCTCTCAATATAGAGGCCCAGGAACCAGCGGCCAGCACCTTGCTCGTGCCAGCCTAGATGGTCCTCTGCCGACTGCCACGAGATATGCCCTGGGTCTGCAACTGGATGGCCCAGACGCTGCTCTAGCTCGGCACGGAACCACTCGATGCCTTGCTCCTCTACCAAATACTTCATGCGCGCGTGCTTGCGGTTCTGGCGGTCGCCATAATCCCGCTGAATGGTAACAATCGTTTCAACAATCTGAAGCACTTCGTCTGGGGCAGCAAAGCAGAGCGGCGTTGCCAGCCGGGGGTAGGTCGTCGTTTTCCCATGCGTCATCCCCATGCCGCCGCCTATCAGGACGGTAAAGCCGGCCAGCCGCTCGCCATCCAACTGCGCGACTAGCCCAACATCCTGGGTATAGACATCGATGCAATTGTCACCGGGGAAGGCCACGCCGATCTTGAACTTGCGCGGCAGATAGGTCGGGCCATAGAGAGGTTCAACAGGTTCATCTGGCTGCTGCTCTTCAACAGTAGCAACCTGCTCGCCATCAAGCCAAATCTCGTGGTAGGCGCGGCTGCGGGGCGCCAGACGCATAGCAACATCGTGCGCGATCTGTTCGATCTGCGCGTGAAGCCGGCTGGAATGGGGCACAGGGCAGGCCATCACGTTGCGATTGACATCTCCGCAGGCGGCCAGCGTCGAAAGGAGGGAGGCGTTGATGGCTTTGAGCGTCGCCTGCACATCCCCTTTCAGCACCCCGTGCAACTGAAAACCTTGCCGGGTCGTTACTCGCAAGGTATCGTTGCCATAAGCTCCGGCAAGATCATCCTGGACCAGATACTGATCGGCAGTCAGGACGCCACCGG
>CAZFWN010000379.1:0-3660 GCA_964522745.1 uncultured Ktedonobacterales bacterium | reverse complement strand
TTCTGGAGCGCGAAGTCCTGCCAAAGGCCGAGGAGATTCAGCACCAGGAGCCAGGACTGATGCCCAGCCTGGTCAAGAAGGCCGGCGAGATGGGTTTGCTGGCCGTCGATGTGCCCGAAGAGTACGGCGGCGCCGACCTGGGGCTGGCCGTCAGCACGATTGTCGCCTCGGAAATGAAGGAAGGCTCGTTCGCCGTCGCGATGGGCGCGCAGACCACCATTGGCCTGCTGCCGGTAGTATACTACGGGACCGAGGAGCAGAAGCAGAAGTATCTGCCCCGCATGGCAACGGGCGAACTAATTAGCGCCTACTGTCTGACCGAGCCAGGCAATGGCTCCGACGCAATGGGCATCAAGACCCGCGCCACGCTCTCCGAGGACGGCAAGCATTACATCCTCAACGGCGGCAAGCAGTGGATTTCCAATGGCGGCTTCGCCAATATGTACATCGTCTTTGCCAAAGTCGATGGCACAAAGCACACTGCTTTTATCGTTGAGCGCGACTGGGAGGGCGTCTCCACCAGCGTGGAAGAGCGCAAGATGGGCATCAAAGGCTCCTCTACCGTCAGCGTCTACTTCGATAACGTCAAAGTTCCGGTTGAGAACGTGCTGGGCGAAATCGGCAAGGGCTACAAGATTGCCTTCAATATTCTGAACGTTGGCCGGCTGAAGCTGGGCGCGGGTGGCGCGGCAAGCTGCATTGGCGCGCTCGCGCTGGCGACGCCCTACACCAGCGAGCGCAAAGCCTTTGGCAAGTCGCTTAATGAGTTTGGACTGATTAAAAAGAAGCTGGCGCAGATGGCATCCGACAGCTACGCGGCAGAAAGCGTCGCCTACCGGACGGTGGGCCTCGTCGAGAACGCGCGCCGCGCAGCCGGCGAAAATCAACAGGCGCAGCTAGCGGCAGTCGAGGAATATGCCATCGAGGCGGCCATGATTAAGGTCTTTGGCACCGAGGCAACGGCACGCTGCGTCGATGAAGGCGTACAGATATTTGGCGGCTACGGCTTCATGCAGGAGTATCCGATTGAGCGCGCCTATCGTGACGCCCGCATCACCCGTATCTTCGAGGGCACCAACGAGATCAACCGCTTGCTCTCGGTTGGCACGCTCTTCAAGCGCGCAATGGGCGGCAAGATCGATCTGATGTCAGCCTATGGCAAGGCCGAGGCCGAAATCAGCGGCGGCAAGGCATCCGAGTTTGCAACGGATGATACGCCTACCGAACTGCGCGCCGAGGTCAACCTGCTGGAGCGCACAAAGCAGGCCACCATTTACAGCGTCTTCAAGGGCGCGATGAAGTACATGGCGGCGATGGAAGAGGAAGAGGAGTTCATGGAATATGCCGCCGATCTGCTCATTGACCTCTTCGCTCTGGATAGCTCCATCGCTCGCGCCCTGATGGCGCACAAGCACAGCGACCCGCAGGCAGCCGTCCATACGAAGCTGGCACAGTTGACGCTGTGGCGCTTCCTCACCAACATCCGCTCCAACCTGGAGCGGGTCTTGATGGTCACATTCGAGGGAGAGGAACTGCGCGAGCAAACGGCCAAGATTCGCGCCTATCTGGGCGACTACGAACTGAACGCCGTGCCCCTCCAGCGCGAGATCGCCGGGCTGGTCGTCGAAAAGAACGGTTATCCGCTGGCGAACTAGCCTGTTTTTAGCGCAGCCTCCAGGCTGGCGGGTAAACCCGCGCCTGGAGGCTGCGCCACAATGCCTGCCTACGCAGGCCAGGACGAACGCCGGCTAGAAGCCAGCGGTACAAGTGCTATTCATTCTCGCTTTTGAGCAAAGGAGCAAAAAGCAATGCCTGAAGCAGTAGTGGTCAGCGCCGTCCGCTCACCAATTGGACGCGCTGGAAAGGGTTCGCTGAAGGATGTGCGCCCCGATGATCTGGCAGCACTGACAATACGCGGCGCGTTGGCCCGCGTACCCAATCTTGACTTGAATCTGATAGAAGATGTGATTATCGGCAACGCCACGCCGGAGGGCGAGCAGGGCATGAACGTTGCCCGCATCATTACGGCGCTGGCCGGACTGCCCTATAGCGCTGGCGGAGTCACTGTCAATCGCTTCTGCGCCTCCAGCTTGCAAGCATTTAACATGGCCGCGCAGAACGTTTTGCTGGGCCAGGGCGATGTCTTTATCGCAGGTGGCGTGGAAAGCATGTCGCGCGTGCCGATGGGCGGCTTCAACCCCGATTTCAATCCCAAGCTGGTCAACAATCCGCAGGGCATCGAAATCTGCGGCAGGCCGGGAACCAAGAACCCTGGCTTTGATGAGGTCTATATCTCGATGGGCATGACCGCCGAGAATCTGGCAAAGCGCTACAACATCAGCCGCGAGGCGCAGGACAAGTTTGCGCTGCGCAGCCATCAGCGCGCCGTTGCCGCGACCGATAACGGAACGTTCAAGCGCGAGATCGTTCCCGTGCCCTTGCCGAACGGCAGTGTGATGGAGATTGACGACGGCCCACGCCGCGATACTTCACTGGAGCGGCTCGCTACGCTGGAGCCGGCCTTTCTCAAGGGCGGCAGCGTGACCGCCGGCAACAGCAGCCCGCTCAACGATGGCGCGTCGGCAGTAGTGGTCATGTCTGCCGAGAAAGCCAAAGAGCTTGGCATCAAACCCATTGCGCGGGTACTGTCAATGGCCGTGCAAGGTGTTGAGCCTGATGTCATGGGCATTGGCCCGGTTGGCGCAGTGAAGAAAGCGCTCAAGCGAGCGAATTTGCAACTGAGCGACCTTGACCTGATCGAACTGAACGAGGCGTTTGCCGTCCAGAACCTGGCGGTCATTCAGGAGCTTGGCATCGACGAGGAGAAGCTGAACATACATGGCGGCGCAGTGGCGCTGGGCCATCCGCTGGGCGCTTCCGGCGCTCGTCTGATCGCCACATTGATGAACGGACTCCAGACCCACGACAAGCGGCTGGGCATGGCAACCCTGTGCGTCGGCGGCGGCCAGGGCGTGGCAACCATCTTTGAGAGGCTGTAGGCTATTTTTCAGCGAACGGAAAGAGGTTTGACTATGGCCTACAAAGTAGAACGCGCCGCCGTCATTGGCGCGGGCGTGATGGGAGCCGGCATTGCCGCGCATCTGGCGAACGTGGGCATCCCTACTCTGCTGCTAGACATCGTACCACCCAAGGCGCAGAGCAGCAGCGATCACGCGGCGCGCAGCCAGATTGCCGCCACCGGCATTGAGCGCCAGTTAAAAGCCAGGCCCGCGCCCGGCTTCTATACTCCGCGCAGCGCGGCGCTGGTCCAGCCCGGCAATACCGAGGATGACTTGGGCAAGCTGGCCGGGGTTGATCTGGTGGTCGAAGCTGTCTTTGAGCGGCTGGACATCAAGCGCGACCTCTACACGAAACTGGAGGGCGTGCTTGGTCCCAACACCATCATTACCTCGAACACCTCCGGCTTGCCGGCGAAGCTGCTGCTGGAGGGGCGCAGCGCCCAGTTCCAACGCAACTTCCTGATTACCCATTTCTTCAACCCGGTGCGCTTCCTCAAGCTGCTGGAACTGGTGCCCGGCGAGCAAACCGACCCCGAACTGCTCAAGTTCATGGAGCGCTTTGGGACTGAGCGGCTGGGCAAGGGTATCGTCGTCTGCAAAGACACGCCGAACTTTATTGCCAACCGGCTGGGCAGCTATG
>CAZFWN010000378.1:0-3727 GCA_964522745.1 uncultured Ktedonobacterales bacterium | reverse complement strand
TTGCTCGTCTGACAACGAGAGCAGCGTGGTCTGGCACTTCTGGCGCAGCTGCACCAGATAGGCATGGAGCTCCTCCTTGGTGTAGGGCTGTTCGGGAAGGACACGTACTGGTCCAAACTCATCCTTGATGAAGGGGGTGGGCGGAGCGAATCCTTCCAGGGAGCCGGTGAGATACAAGTCGAGCCAGAAGAGGGTGTGATGGGTGAGCGACCAGAAGGTCGCGAATTCCGAGGGCTGTGGGGGGTCGGAGTGGTCGCTCCAAAGGTGTTCATTCCACAGCGTGCTGGGGCAGGCGAGCAGAGCATTTTCGAGCATGTCGATCGTTGCGCCGAACTGCAGCCACAGAGCGGTGTTCCACAAGGTTTCCATGTGTCCTCCTCCAGGGATGGCGGCTGCACCAGTCCGCAGGCGCATCCCAGTCTATCTGATGTCTCGCTGTTCTCGTGCTTCGGTGCCGAGAACGGCGGGATCTCGGGGATGCTCACCCTGATCAGCCTTTCAGGAGGGACAGGTGCCTCCTCGAAAGACACCACTGGTGGAGCCGAGATCATCTCCCTTCTTGATTGTTGCACCAAAACAGGTCAGTAGCGGCCCTGATTTGGCAGCGAGGCTTCAGGCGAGGACAAAATTGGCCGTAGATTGTCCGATGAGACCAAGATGTCGCATCACGTCTTCGAGTGCATTGCCAAACAGGCTCATACAAGCCTATTCTACACAACCGTTCTATTATCGGCAATCGTCACTGCGCACCCCTTTCGGGGATGCTATGAGCTAGTATCCAAATGATCATTAAAAACTCGTCACAGAAATTTTTGATCAGGAATAGGCTCTGCACATGATGCCCCTTCCCTCCGGAGACAAGACTGATTGAAGGGTCTCGAAAGGCTGGTGGCCCTCCCGAGCCTGGCTTCTGCTCCAGTTGTGGCCGCTTCTGCCCGTTGCTCGGCTCACACCGTGGTTCTCTGCAGACCCTGGCGAAATCCTTCCTCAATCCACGTCATATGCATTGCCGCATGCTGAGCGTTCGCGGCGAACAGATCACCAGCAGTCCTGTCAGTTGCAAAGGAGACTGTCGCAGGTGCAGCTAGTTGTTCATCGGTGAACAGCTCAAGGAGCTGCAGCGTTTCCTGGCGCGCTGCCGCCACATCCGCGACCAGCGTCTCCAGGGAGTCGTCGCGGTGCGCATTGACGTAGCTTTGATTCCGCTGGTTGGACAACGCCAGCCTCTCCTCTCTGCTCATCGTGCCCAGGTTGCCAGGCAGACTCGTCTCGCCAGTGAGTGTAAGACGCAGCAATATTTGGATGTTACGCTCATTGGCTGCCAGATGAGCAAAGTGATCTTTCGCTCGCCAGGCGGCTTCGCCGGGAACTCCGCTCGCTGTACACGGACGCTCCAGTGCTTCCGGGCTCAGCCCCTGAAAATACGCCATAACGTACTCTTGCGAGGCAGCCAGCGTGTCAAGGATCTCTGCACGAGTTGGCATCGTTTCCCTCCCAAAACAGGTTGCCGGATGGGCCGGTAAGGGCGATATTGACCAAAGGTTGGATGGGCTCTCTCGACTTGGGCTGAGTATACGCTATCTTGGCTACTCTTATCCTCCTTTCAGAAATGGGATATGGAGTGCCATTGACCTGGCTGTGTTGTCGTCGGATTGTGAAAGTAGCCAACACAGGGAGACCAGAACGCTGGCGCCATCCCAAAGAAACCAGACGGGATTGGGCTGTGGCGTGCCATCGGCGCCGACGGTGGTCAGCCAGATGAGATGTTCCTCGCGTAGCCGCTGTGCGACGCGCGCCCCAAACGGGGTGGAGGGGAGAGCAACACAGAGGGCATCGTGACGCTCCTCCTGTTCTCGGAGGGAAACGAGTGCGTACGCCAGAACGATGCGCTCACCAGCAGAGTTCATCGTCGTCATCAGCGTTGCTCGGAGGCGTTGGAGGCGTTCGTGTGCCTGCCTCCACTCGCCTCCGAACTACACAACTTCCTCTAATTTGCGTCGCCAAAGATGGTGTAATGCCAGCCTTTGCGCACATCGCCGCTCAGCTCAATCATCACATGCTTGATTTGCGTATACTCCTCAAAGGAGTACAGTGACATATCTTTGCCAATGCCGCTCTCTTTATAGCCGCCGTGCGGCATTTCCGACGTGAGCGGCAGGTGATCGTTGACCCAGACCGTGCCGAATTGCAACGCCTTGCTCACACGCATCGCTTTATAGACATCTCTGGTCCAGACGGAAGCTGCCAGGCCATAGGCCACGCCATTGGCCTTCGCCAGTGCCTCTTCCTCGGTCTGGAAGCGGCTGACCACGATGACAGGGCCAAAGACCTCTTGCTGGACGATTTCAGCATCCTGGCGGTCTTCTGCAATCACCGTCGGCTCAAAGAAGAAGCCATGCTCCAGACCAGGCACTCTGGCGCGTTTGCCGCCGAGCAGAAACTGCGCGCCGGCGTGTAAGGCGCGCTCGACATAGCCCTCAACTCTATCGCGCTGCCTGCCCGAAATCAGCGGCCCCATGTCGATGTGTTCATCCGAGGGGTTGCCGACACGAATCTGCTGGACTTTGCCGAGGAAGGATTGCATAAAGCTATCATAGATGCGATCTTGTACGTAGATGCGGGTTGCCGCCGTGCAATCTTGCCCGCAGTTGACGTAGCCGCCGGCAACGGCTCCATTGGCCGCCGCTTCGACATCTGCGTCATCAAATACGACGAAAGGCGCTTTGCCGCCCAGCTCAAGATGCACCCGCCTGATCGCGTCGGCAGCGGCGCGCATGACATATTTGCCGCTACGGGTGCTGCCGGTAATCGAAACCATGTTGACATCTTTATGGCTGGCGAGGCTGGGAGCCACTTCAGGCCCATCAGCGATGACATTCAGGACGCCGGCAGGGATGCCAGCCTCCAGGGCCAGCTCGCCCAGCTTGAGCGCGGTCAGCGGGGTTTCAGGCGAGGGCTTAAAGACGACCGTATTGCCGGCTGCCAGCGCGGGGCCGATTTTCCAGGCCGCCATCATAAACGGATAGTTCCAGGGCGCAACCGAGGCCACGACGCCCACCGGCTCACGACGAATGATGCTGGTGTGCCCGCCGCTGTATTCGCTGGCGGCTGTCCCGGCGAGATGGCGAGCCGCGCCGGCAAAGAAATGCAGATTATCGGCTGCAAAGGGAAGATCGCTATCACGAGCCAGTTTGATGGGTTTGCCAGTATCCTGCGACTCGATGGCCGCCAGTTCACCGGCATGTTCATCGACCAGTGTTGCCAGTTTCTCCAGAATGGCCGCGCGTCTCGCGTGGGGCAGACCTGACCAGCGGCCATCGTCAAAGGCTGCGCGGGCGGCGGCAACGGCCCGGTTCATATCGTCCAGCGTGCTTTCGGGAACCTGGGCAATGACCTCGCCCGTTGCCGGACTGCTATCATCAACTCGCTTGCCTGTGCTGCTCTCGACGAGTTCACCATTAATGAGTAGTTTGTACTCGCTCATGCTCGGCGCCCTTTCAGATGACTGAACTCCTGCCTTGTATGCAGAGTATAGTTGGGAAGGTCAGGAGAAACTAGGGGGAGACAGGACAAAAAACTTCGCTGATTTTTATCTCTGAAGGATAAAAGATAGGAGAAGGAATGATTGGCAAACAACGAACTTGACGGCGATTGCAGCAGAGTGTATGCTCAGCGAAACACGTTACTGGGCAGCAATTTTGGGAAGAGGAGTTGCAATGGAGCAGCA
>CAZFWN010000377.1:0-3803 GCA_964522745.1 uncultured Ktedonobacterales bacterium | reverse complement strand
CCTCGGTGCTGCGCGAGGCCGCCGGGCGGCTCAACAGCCAGTTCCTCTTTGGCTCAGACTATCCCTTTATCACCCCAGAGCGCTGGCTGCGCGACTTCGAGCAGCTTGATGGTTGGAGCGATGAGGCCCGTACCAACGTCCTCTATCGTAACGGCCAGCGCGTCCTGGCTCATACCGCCGTCGCGCACATGACTTTTGCCTGATCTCATCCCTTGTAGCGCCGGCTTCCAGCCGGCGCTCTCAATCGCCAGCCTGTGCCAGCTTCTCTGCCAATCGCTGGGCGATTTGGCGAAACGCCTCAGCCTGCGGGGAATCAGGCTGGGCCATCAGCAGTGGGCGTCCGCTGTCTCCGGCCTGGCTCAGCGCCGGAGACAGCGGCACGGCGCCCAGCTTTTCCACGTCCATCTCCCAGATGGCCCGCGATGGGCGCACCCGCGCAAATATGTCGATGGGCTGGTCGCAGTGCGGGCAGAGGAAGCCGCTCATATTTTCAACCGCGCCCAGCACCGGCACTCTGGCGCGGCGGTACTGCTGGAGCGCTTTTTTGCCATCCAGGTGTGCCACATCTTGCGGCGTCACTACCAGCACAGCGCCGGAGGGGGTCAGTTCGCGCAGCAAGTTCTGCTGGAGGTCGGCAGTTCCCGGCGGAAGATCAATGATGAGATAGTCCAGATCGCCCCAGGCCACCTGCCGAAGCAGCTGCGTCATTAGCAGATGCACGGTCATCGCCTCAAAGATCATCGGCTGGTCTTCGGCCAGCAGAAAGCCGGCGGACATGATCTTCAGGCCGTAGCGCTCGATTGGGCTAATCGTCTGCTGCTTCCCTTTGCGCGCCAGCGTCCAGTCGCCTGACCATTCTTTGCGCGTGAGGCCGACCATCAGCGGGATGTTGGGGCCGTAAATGTCGGCATCGAGGATGCCAACCGCAGCGCCGCGCTCGGCCAATGCCAGCGCCACATTCAGGCTGACCGTTGATTTGCCGACACCGCCTTTGCCGCTGCCAACAGCAACCACGAAGCGCGCCGGTGCGGCGGGCGTTGCTTCGGCTCTCTCGCTGTCCTCAGCGGGTTGGGGAGAAGGAGAGAGCCACGCAGGGGGCAAGAATGGCGCTGCTTCGGCTCTCTCGCGGCGCGCTTCATCAGGCATCGCTCTGTGTGTCCTCTCTTACCGCCGGGACGCTGGAATACTGTTTGCCGGGCCAGAGGCAACGTCTTGAATCATTGGCCCCTTCGGATTCTTCACCTCATCGCCGACCTGGACGACAATAGCGGTGATGTTATCCACGCCGCCGTTCTCGTTCGCCATATCGATCAGCTTCGAGGACACCTGCGACAGATCATCATGACGCAGCACCTGCTCAATATCGGGGTCGCGGATCATCTCCCATAAGCCATCGCAGCAGAGCAGCAGCTTATCGCCGGCTCCGAGTGGCTGGCGGAAGACATCGACCTCGGCGGCCTCGTGTTCGCCCAGACTGCGGTAAATCTGGTTGCGCTTGGGATGCGTATATACATCATCTTTGCTGATGACCCCCGCCTGCACCAGACTCTCGACAATCGAATGATCGGTGGTGACGCGCTTGAGATGATCGTGTTCCGGCAGCACATAGGTGCGGCTATCGCCCACGTTGCAGATGGTGGCCTCGTTGCCGGTGACCAGCGCGGCGGTCAGCGTGCAGCCCATGTCGGCGTGATCAAGCTGGTTCTGCTGAAAGATCATCTTATTCGCTTCCTGAACCGCCTGTTGCAGCAAGGCCGAAAGCTGCTCATCGGGCACATCCGACTGGGGCAGGCGCTCTGCCAGAGCGTGATAGATCGTTTCAACCGCCATCTTGCTGGCATCCTGGCCGTTGGCGTGGCCGCCCATACCGTCGGCCACCACAAAGAGGCCGAAGGGCTGCATCTGCCCGTTATGCGTCCAGGTGCCTGTCACTGCCAGGAAATTATCTTCGTTCTCCTTGCCGGCGCGCTTTTTCCCGCGATCAGATTTCGTGCTGAACTTGACGCTGTGTGGCAGGCGCGGTGACGCCGGCGGCTGGCGTTGCCGGCTTCTGTCTCTGATAATGGTTCGTTCTTCATCTCCCGGCCTGATGGCTGGTATATCTGGCTGGGTCACTTCCATCACCTCGCTGCCCGCGCTCATCTGCTGGTACACCTGTGTTGGCATCTCGGAGACATCTGGCGCCACTGCTGGGACCGCCATTGGTGGATTGCTCGGCAGATTCAGCCGCTGGCCGCCAGAGGTGGAGCGCCCAAGGCTGCCCCCCCGCCCAACGCCGCTCACCCCGCCCACGCCCTGCGGAAGCTCGTGCCCGCAGTTGCTGCAATTGCTAGAGCCGGCGTTATTCTGCGCCTGGCAATACGGGCAGATAATAAATCGCTGCACGGGTGCTGCCTGCATCGCGGCGCCATAGGGCGCGGCAGCCGCCGCTCCTGGCGGCTGTGGCCCGACGTAGCCCATCGGCCCAATCGGCCCGCTCTTGCGCAGCGGCGGAAACTCACCCACCGGCATACCCTTCTGCTTCGCCTTGCGTCGCCGTACCTGCCTGACGACCACGATACCCATGATAAGAACCAGCAGCAGCAATCCCACCAAAACTGCCAACGCGATTTTTTCAGCTGTCGCAATGGGTACCCCGAAGATAGTATTGTTACTGGTGTTGCCAGAGGGAGGTTGTTTCTTCAGGGTTGTTGGTGGCGTGGCGGCTTGCAGAAAATCTTTCGCACTGCCAAAAGCGGGGTAGTCTTGCACAATTTGCCCCAGCGGGGTCTGGGCGCTGGAATGGCTGGGCGTGCTGTAGAAGGCATCCATTGCCTGTTTCCAACGATGGCTCAGGCAATCGGGCGTCGGTGTCAGCGTGGGGCACGATTGCGCAAAATTGGTAATCACTGACAGATCGATTTTGTCCTGCGTGGCTGCCACCACCGTGCCCGCCCCATCGACCATCCCCGTCAGGTCGCCAGTTGACGTATCGATAATAGGTGTCCCAGGAGCGGTCCCTGTTGGCACCACGCCTGTGTAGGCGTTCGCCTGGGGCATCAAAAACTGCTTTGCTTCTTGCGGTGCGGTGCCGTTGTTCATCTGCTTCGAGGTCAAGGAGGCGTTGGCAGCATTGGTTAAGGCCAGCAGGTCTTGCGTCGTGCTGGCTTGCATTGCCAGATTCACCGTTGGGTAGTCCCGAAACGTTTTGCCGGCTTCGGATGGCACGGGCACTTCTACGAGAATGAGCGAGCCACCAGAGATCGTGTGAATGGTCAGCGATCCACTGATCTCCAGGGAGATCACTTTTGTCTGCCCGCTGGCAGCACCGCTGCTATAGGCGCTGCTCAGGTAAAGCGTGGCCCCCTGAAAACTTTCCTTGCGGGTGCCTAGAAACCCGGTGGGGGAGGAGGGAAAATCGCCCGTACAAGCCGCGCTTTGGTTGATGACCGTGTTATCCGTCAGCACCGCCAGGGTGCCCGCTGGAGTTGTGCCGGAGGGAGGCAGGTCGGGAAGGGGCGAGGAGACCAGGACGCCTTCTCCGGTGCAGTAGCCATCGGTCGGCGCGCCAAGAGGCGGGGCGACGGGAGCGCCGGCGAGCGTATAGGTGAACTTATAATCCGTGACCACGCGCACGGTGGCAATCTGGGCGATGGCGACGCCTTCTTTATCAGGGGTGCTGGATGTGGCGGTACCCGAAGAAGGATTGCTCGTTGGACTCGGTTGTCCGGCCAGCCCTGCCGCGCCGGCGGGCGCAGTGACGCCAACAAGCGCGCCCGCAGCCAGCGCCAGGGCGAGCAGGAAGGGTAGCAGAGATCGATGTC
>CAZFWN010000376.1:0-3815 GCA_964522745.1 uncultured Ktedonobacterales bacterium | reverse complement strand
TGAAATATGTGCAACTGGCTCCGACTCTGCCACTCATTGAGGCAATGCAGGGGCCAAACAGGGAGCAAGGCGCAGCTATGCGGGGCTTATGTCGCCTCCTGTCGATTTCCTCACCAACTCAAATACTACGCATCCGCCGCAATCCAGACCTGGCAGCAGCACTGCATTATTTCATCATTGACACGCCTGGCGGCCCGCAATCGGTGGCGATGCTGGAGTCCTGGGCCATTGCTGTTTGGGTAGGGAGCCTACACACCTCCAGGCTCTCACCAGAGAGCCAGGGTGTTGCCCGGCTGCTCAAACAGCATGCGTATGATGCTATCCGGCGGGCTTTCGTGCCGCAAACGACAGAGACCACGCCAGAAATCGGGCATACGATTCCCAGCACTACTGATGCTCCAGCGGGAAAGGGCGATCCCTGGCAGCACATTGTGGACGGATTTTCGCAGGTCTCAGATGGCTTTTCCCAGGTTTCAGATGGTTTCTCTGCATTACGACCACAGTTTGAAGACCTCTCTGAGCAGGTTGGGAACCTCTCCGAGCGGGTTGAGGGGTTGGAACTGCAAGCCTATCCAGCCCGCTACCAGAGCGGCGCGGGATTGTCCGCCCATCAGATCGGGCAGCTATTCATTCGGCTGCGGCTGGTACGTGCGCAAGCCGGCGTGCCTATCGATGAGGCGGAAGCGCGGCTGGCGGCTCATTTTGGGGTGGCTCATATCTCCGATATTGGCGCTGACCGCTGGACAGATGCGCTGATTTTCATCGATATGCTTCTCAAAGATGCGAAGCGATGAGCCTGGACAAGCCGTAGACAGAAGCACTGTTTCACGTGAAACATCGACGCGCTGAAGGATGTGTTCTGTGGATCAGACGATGGTGATAGTTGCGCTCACCCCTGCGGATCGCGCGCCACTAAGCGAATGAACAATGGGCGCGCCTTTCGATAGCGCGCCACTGGACGAGCCGGCACCCTTGCTGGTGAAACATGCGCCGGCTGGAAGCCAGCGCTACAGAAGACGAGCCGGCAAGATGCCGGCGCTACAAGCAATTACCTCAGGCCCGATTGACTTTTGCCGCCCGCTCAGCTACAATGAGGCTACCTCAACAGCAATCGAAGGAGCAGCGGGATGGATTCTTCTCCGCGCTACTGTGCCATCTGCGGGGCAGCCAACGCGCCAGACGCAACGGTGTGCGCTGACTGTGGGTACGCGCTCGACGGGCCGCCTGGCGATGAAGCGATTACGCAGCCGCTCCCGGCGCTGCATCTGCTCAAGGGACGCTATCGCCTGCTCGAACAGATCGGCCAGGGTGGCATGGGCGCCGTCTATCGGGCCGAGGATACCCATCTGGGCAATCGCTTGGTGGCCGTCAAGGAGATGAGCGCGCGCGGATTCAGCCCGGCGGAACTCGAGGCAGCTATTGAAGCCTTCCAGCGCGAGGCGCTGCTGCTGGCGCAGTTGAGCCATCCCAACCTGCCGCATATCTACGAGCAGTTTAGCGAGGGCAATCACTGGTATCTGGTGATGGACTTCATCGCGGGCGAGACGCTGGAAGCGCATCTTGCCAGGGCGCCCGGCGGGCGACTGCCGGTGCAGGAGGTTCTCCAGATCGGCACACAGTTGGCGACGGTATTGAGCTATCTGCACACGCGCCAGCCACCCATCGTCTTCCGCGACCTCAAGCCCGCCAATATCATGCTGACGCCCGACGGGCGCCTGTATTTGATCGATTTTGGCATCGCCCGCTTCTTCAAGCCCGGCCAGACCAAAGATACGATCCCCTTTGGCTCGGCAGGCTATGCCGCCCCTGAGCAATATGGTAGAGCGCAAACGACGCCCCAGGCAGATATATACAGCCTGGGCGCGACCCTCCATCAATTGCTTAGCGGGACCGATCCCTCCCAGGCGCCATTTGTCTTTGCGCCGCTGCACCTCGCTGGCCCCGATGGGCTGGAGCCGCTTATTTTCCAGATGGTGCAGACGGATAAAACACAGCGACCCGCGAGTATGGAAGAGATCAGGCAAGCGCTCCAGATGTTGGCGACGCTGCCGGCCAGCGCACCAGCGCCAGGGAGAGCAGCCAACACTCTGCCGCCAGCTACCTCCTCTTCCCCGGCGCGTGGTGGAGGGCCGCCACGACGGCTGTGGCGCAAACCGCGCCTGCCGCGCCCTTCGCTGCAAGGGTGTATCGTTGCTGTCGTGCTTGTTCTCTTCATCGGCCTGATTCCGCTCTCGGTCTCGCTCTTCTCCTCGGTGATCTCCGGGCGAGGGCCATCGGTGGTGGCAGCACCAACGGCCACACCTACTCCTTCGCCCGTGCCCACAGACACGCCTACCCTTGTCCCGACTGATACGCCGGCGGCGACCTCTACGCCCACGCCGTTTGTCAATGGCGCCGCCGAGTATCTGATCGATGCGGGGACGGGCAGAACACTCTACAGCGCCCATATTCACGACCGTTTGCCCATCGCCAGCACAACCAAGATCATGACTGCTATTCTTGCCATTGAGGATGGCGGCAATCTCGATCAGATCGTGCCGATTACGCAGGCGGAACTGGATGAGGTGCCCACAGGAGCCAGCGTCGCCCAACTCGTGGCAGGCGATGACAACATCACGCTGCGCTATCTGCTCTACGCGCTAATGCTGCCATCAGGGAGCGATGCAGCCATTGTGATAGCACATACTGTCGCCGGCAGCACGGCCAGCTTCGTGAATATGATGAATGCCAAAGCACAGACGCTTGGCCTGAACGATACCCATTTCACCAATCCACACGGAGCGACAGAGGACGCCAACCATTACTCCAGCGTGGCCGATCTGGTGAAACTGGCGCAGTATGCGATGAACAACGCGACCTTTGCCCAGATTGTACAGACCCAACATTTTCATCTCTCCGCTAAAACGAACCGCCATGCCTATCCCTGGGATACCACCAATCAATTGCTGGGCACCTATCCGGGAGCGGATGGCATCAAAACGGGATCGCTTCCCAACTGGTTTTGCATCATCTTCTCAGCCACCCGCAGCGGGCGCCGGCTCATCGGCGCCGAATTGGGCGCGCCGACGCCCGACCTGCTCTATGGGGATGCCACCCGGCTCCTCGATCTGGGCTTTTCGAGTTGAGTGGGCACAGAAGCAGCGATGGTTCACGTGAAACACTTTTTACAGCTTGTCGATAGACAGCGGTTGTCTTTCTTTCTGTTTCACGTGAAACGTCGGGAACGCTGATAGGCTTTTCTTTGCGAGGAGATGACCCAGGGCCATCGATGGTTTTTCTATCACAAAGTAGGCTGCGCTGCTTCCCACAAACGTTACCACTAGAACGCCCAGAAGAATAAGCCACAGATTGAGGCTGCCATAGAAGAGATTGATGGCTCCAACTAAGATAATGACATGATAGAGATAGACACTGAAGGAGATGCGCCCCAGGAAGAGCAGGGGCGGCAAGAGCAGACACCGAGACAAACGAAGCGAGGCCAGCGCCAGGATGATGAACAGCGCGCCACCCAAAACACTTATCAAATCGGTAACCAGAGAGAGCGTTTGCAGCGGCTTGATCGGATAAAGCCACCAGGGGCCGGTATAGCAGAGGAGCGCGCAGCCGAACACGAGGAAACGTGCCCAGGTGGGAAGGCGCTGATAGAGGTCTACGAGTTCCTGCTGATATTTTGCCAGCAACGCGCCCAGCAGAAAGAAAGCCGACACTTCCAGGGTCATGGACGCATCATAGAACTGATAGGTCATTTCCCCCACAATGTAGAGTACCAACCCCATTCCAATGATGAACAGCACATGGTAGCGGTTGATGAGCAG
>CAZFWN010000375.1:0-3870 GCA_964522745.1 uncultured Ktedonobacterales bacterium | reverse complement strand
GATAACCACGCATAAGCCATTGTCCAGGCAGATGGTTGCATAGCCGCACATCGGTGGCGTGGAGGCTCTCAGGAGCACTGACCTGTTGCGAGAAAACGTGAGCGTATAGCCGATCCACAAGCCAAAACAAATCGTCCTATATTCGTCGTTCTGATAGGGCGGCAGGTCAATGAGGTGGTAATAGAACGTGCGGACCAGGGTGGGTTGCTCGATCCGCCACCAGCGCTCCGGAAGGGTTGGCCGCTGTTCGACGACCTGCAAGTGCAGCGGGAGGGGACCCTGCGGGCCCGCCGGCTGATCGGCAGGCACCAGGGCTGCCGCCGCCAGGAGGAGGAAAAGCGGGAGCAGATGGAAGGGGCGGGCTAGCATCGGTACGTGCTCCAATCGATGGCGCTTGGCTCCGGCACCGCACTGCTGGGGGAAGACCCAGCTCACGCGTGCATTATAGTAGAGGCAGGAAGGCGGTACGCTCGAAGGCGCGTGACTCGTCTCTGAGCCAGGGGAAATCGGGTCTAGCACCTTGTCCTCCAGGAGCCTCTCGCGAACGATCCTGCTTGCCAGCGGTCCTCGTGCAAACACGTCCTACTTTGCGTTCTTGGTGCGCATCAGCGGGGAGGCGCGTCACCCTGACAGGAGGATATAATGGACCCAGAAGCCCATCCAACCTTGAGGTCAATAGCGCCCCGAGGGCCTATCCAGCAACTTTTTTCGGGAGGGGAACGATGCCAACTCGTACAGAGATCCTTGACACGCTGGCTGCCTCACAAGAGCACGTCGTGGCGTATTTTCAGGGGCTGAGCCCGGAAGCACTGGAGCGTCCGTGTACGTCGAGCGGCGTTCCCGGCGAAGCTGCCTGGCGAGCGAAAGATCACTTTGCTCATCTGGCAGCCAATGAGCGCAACATCCAGATCTTGCTGCGCCTCACGCTCTCAGGCGGGACGAATCTGCCCGGCAACCTGGGCTCGATGAGCAGAGAGGAACGGCTGGCCTTGTCCAACCAGCGGAATCAAAGCTACGTCAATGCGCACCACGACGACAGTATGGAGACGCTGACAGCGGATGTGGCGACAGCGCGCCAGGAAACGCTGCAGCTCCTTGAGCTGTTCACCGATGAACAACTGGCCGCGCCTGTGTCAGTCTCCTTTGTGGCTGATAGGACTGCTGGTGATCTGTTCGCCGCGAACGCTCAGCACGCGGCCATGCATATGACCTGGATTGAGGAAGGATTTCGCCAGGGTCTGTAGCGAACCATAGTGTGGGCCAAGTAACGAGCAAAAACGGCCTCAGCTGGAGCAGAAGCAGGGTTGAGAGGAACCCCAGCCTCCCGATACCTTTCAATCAGCCTTTTTGAGGAGGAAAGGGGGCATAATTTGCATGGTTTATCCCTAATCAAATAAACAGCTTGTTGAAAAGCCCATCTTGCTAGTTATTGATAGCTTGGAAAAGTGTGTGCACTCCCCTTGGATCGCTGGGTGAGACTGTACAATAAATTGGCTCATCCGCACGTTGAGTTACTGCACCAGCGCGTCCTGAAGGCCGCCTAGCTACGTACGCAACGTGCGGATGAGCCATCTCTCTACTCCTCTCAGGGTATACTTCTAGCAATGAAAGTCCGCTACGAGGAGGAGCAGAAAACGTATGGCCACACACTATGATCAGATCACTCCGACCCTCCAACGCTTTATCAAAGCCCAGCCGCTTTTCTTTGTGGCCACCGCACCACTCTCGGAACAGGGGCATGTCAATCTCTCACCCAAGGGCTATGATACCTTTTGTCTCCTCTCCTCAACTCAAGTTGCCTATCTGGATTTAACCGGGAGCGGGAACGAGACCTCTGCTCATCTCGCTGAAAACGGGCGGATTACTTTTATGTTCTGCGCTTTTCGTGGAGCCCCCCAAATTCTGCGCCTCTATGGAAAGGGAGAGACCGTTCTGCCAGGAGCAGAGCGGTGGGAGGAACTGGTGGCGCATTTCCCAAGCTATCCCGGTATACGCCAAATTATCCTTGCCTCTATTCACCTGGTCCAGACCTCGTGCGGGTATGGCGTCCCTCTTATGGAACTCCAGCAGGATCGGGAGACGATGGCGCGCTGGGCAACCTCGAAAGGGGAAGAGGGGCTCGTAGCCTATCGCGGGGTCAACAATAGAAAGAGCCTGGATGGCCTTCCTACCCCCCTGGCACAGCAATACGAGCAATGAGGGAGGCCCAGCACGCAAAGCGCGGAAGATCCAAAAAGGTTGACAGACCCGGTCCAGAAGGACCTATCACTATTGTGGCATCATGTGTCAGATATCTGAAGTCCTCACTCCTAATGTTTTTATACTGACGAGAAAACTCCCTCAAGCTTCTCAAACAGCCTTGGCAAAATGTGCCGATCAATGGCAGCCAGCTTAAAGGAGGTACGCGACGTATGACTATCACGATGACCATCTCACTGCCAGATAGCCTCATGGAGTTTGTGCAGATACAGGTGCAAACTGGCGGATATCGCTCTGCCAGCGACTATATCTGCGAGCTGATCCGAGCAGATCAGAAGCGGAAGCTTGAACAGCGACTTTCCCAGTTACTTTTGGAAGGCATCAAATCCGGCCCGCCGGTTGTTGCGGATGCCGCCTACTGGGACAAGATGCGACAAGAAATACTTCTCACGGGCGATGATGTGTCCTGAAAAAGAAAGGTATCGTCTCTGACCAAGAGAGGAGCAGGCGATGAGGCTTTCTATTGACATGAGCGAGTCACAGTATCAGCAGATTGAGGCACTCGCTGCCAGTAGGGGACTGAGCATCACAGAGTACATCCTGGAGAAAGCCCTGCCGATGACCGAAGACGAGCGGGAGGCAATGGACCACCTGAAAGCGTTACTGGCCCCGCGCCTGGACGCGATCAAGCGCGGCGAGTTCTACCCAGGGACCATGGATGACCTGCTGCGCGAAATTCACGCGGAAGACGACGGACAAAACTGATGCGGCGCGCCGTGCTGACTCCCTCCGCCATTGCGGATGTGAAAGCCATCTGGCGCTATACCCGCAAGACGTGGGGCCGCGAGCAGGCAGACCGCTACTACCGGCTGCTGGAAACCTGCTTTGCGCAGATGGCCAGGGAATCAGCCCACTTTTGAGCGTCTGCATCAAGAGCGAGACACCCTTCCAGGGAAACCAGGGAATCAGCCTTGGCCTTGCTCCCATGAGAGCGTCTGCTCTCCTTTCACTCACCCCCCGCTGGGGAGGGCTTCGGTCCTCCCGGGCTTCTCGGGACGGTCTCGCGCAAGGGGACAGATAGAAGATGGGGTGCCAACGGATCGCTAGACGAGCAGAAGACGGCCCGAGGGACAGCCCAGACAAGGGGAGACCAACTGGGCTGTCCCTCGGCCTCGCGAGCGTCCCCTCGCCAGTTGCTCGTGAACCGCGCCACGCGACACCCGGCGCGAGGGGTTACCTCATGCCGACTTACCGTTTTGAGGCAGTCGGTTGCACGGTATACTTCTTAGCCGCTTCTTCCATCTCATGGGCTGCCTGGACGGAGTGTCCATACGCCAAGTTGGCGTGGAGTCCCCCCTTCTCATCCTCGCCCCTGCTGTGGGCTTCGGCTGCGGCTTGATGCTCTTTTGCCGCCAGTTGATGATGTTCAGCCGCTTTGCGATGATGCGCAGCGGCAGGATGTTCAGCCATAGCAAACTCCTTGGTTGGTTCTTGCTTCTCTCTTCGCTCGGTTCAAATGCCGAGAACCCTCTTCGTTCCACTGCTACCGAGGGCTCACCTCCTCTGCGAGGCGAGAGGAACGCCAGTCCCGATGCCTGCACAACGAGTGCCAACGAGTGAGGTACTCCCCATTGTCAAGACCACAATGTGCCGAAAAATAAGTGGACCAAG
>CAZFWN010000374.1:1563-3878 GCA_964522745.1 uncultured Ktedonobacterales bacterium | reverse complement strand
CGACGCCGTGCCCGGTGCCATGCACAAAATATTCGCCATAGCCGGCCTGCTCAATTGTCTCCCGCGCCAGCGCGTCGGCAGCCTTGCCGTCGAGGTCGGCGCGCAGGCCAGCCGCGCAATTGAGATGCGCCCGCAGAACGATCTCATAGACCTCGCGCAGCTTCGCGTCCGGCTCGCCCAGGCAGATGGTGCGCGTCATATCCGAACAATAGCCCTGATAGCGCGTGCCCATATCAATGGTGATCGGTTCGCCGCGCTCCAGCGCGCGCTCCGTCGGCACGGCATGCGGCAGCGCCGCGTTTGGCCCGGAGGCGACAATTGAGGGGAACGAGGTCGTTTCTGCGCCGCGTTCGACCATAAAGCGCTGAATCTCCCAGGCCACCGCTTTTTCGGTCAGGCCGGGGCGCAGCCAGCCCAGCAGGTGCGTAAAGGTCTCATCGGTAATCTGCTGGGCCTGCCGGATCAGCGCCAGTTCGGCCTCGTCTTTTGAGACGCGCAGCGGCTCGATCACGCCGCGCAGTGCTTTGAGTTCAAAGGCGTCTTTGCTCTCGGCCAGCAGATCGTGATGGAGCGCCACCGACACCCACTCAGCCTGAAAGCCGACGCGCTTCCAGCCCTCCTGTCGGAAGGTTTCGGCCAGCACCGGCGCAAAGCCCGCCTGGCGCAGCACCAGCGGCAGCCCAGGGGATTCTCGTAGCGCCTGCTCAGTATAGCGCCCATCGGTCACCAGCAAGGCTTTCTCGCGGCTGATGAGCAGTTGGCCGGCAATATCCTGGCCTGTATCGCGGGCATAGAAGCCGCTGAGATAATAACGGCTGACATCCTGGCTGATCATCAGTGCATCGACATCGAGTTCGGAAAACTTCTGGCGCAGGCGCTCAAGGCGCTCGACAGGTGTGGACATTCACAGGCTCCATTGCAGTCTAGAATGTGAGGCACAAGCGTAGAGATGATTTTCCCCAAGTATAGCACACCCGACGGAGAAGTTTCTCGCCGCGCCTAGCGGCAGCCACAAGCGCCTGTTTTGGCGCCTGTGACAAAGTTGACAAAATCGATAGAGGTTGACACCATCCAGGCAAATAGGGTATTCTATGGTTGGATAGAACTCTTTTTCGTACCTGGGAATTATTCGCAATAAGGATCGCCATCGCCCGGTGCTACCTCAGTCTCTGGTCAGTGGACGATTGGCCCATCCGTTGTCACTGGAGACACGGGAGGAAAATACACAATGAAACTGACAATGAAGAGCGATTACGGTCTGCGGGCGGTGATCGACCTGGCGCAGCACTACGGCAAGGGGCCAATTCAGTGCAGTGATATTGCGCAGCGGCAGGACATCCCAGAATATTATCTGGACCAACTGCTTATCTCCATGCGCAAGGCCGGGCTGATCCGCAGCGTGCGCGGGCCGCAGGGAGGGCATCTCTTGACGAGGCCGCCCGCGCAGATTATGATGGGTGAGGTCATTCAGGCGCTGGATGGCTCGTTCACGCCGATGGAATGTATTCCCGACCCCGGCTCGTGTAGTCAGGCGCCAGGGTGCGCCTTGCGCGAGGTCTGGCTGAAGGTGGACGAATTCACCCAGCAATTGGTAATGAACACCACGATTGAAGACCTGGCAAAGCGGCATCATGCCGCCAGCGCCGAATTGATGTACGAGATTTAGGGCTGTCGTTTTTCGCCGGCCTGAGCGCCGGCATACCCACCGCGCAGATGTGGCGAGAGAAGAGAGGCATGGGATGGGCAGCGCACTGCACCCCTTAAAACTGATTGCAGTCGTCGAGGATGACCAGGAACTCGCCAGGTTATTTCAGGATATACTCCAGGATACCGGGGTATGGCGGGTCGTCGTTCTGCACGATGGCTTTGAAGCGCTCCAGCACCTCCCCGCGCTTCAGGCCGATCTGATCTTGCTGGATGTTGGTTTGCCCAATCTGGATGGTGTCTCACTCTATCGCATCCTGCGCGGGCATCGCGCCACCTGCCAGACGCCGGTGCTGTTTGTCACCGCCAGCCATGACTGGCAACTGCGTCGCCAGGGCATCGAGACCGACTCTGCCGTCATTCTACGCAAGCCCTTCCAGATGGAGGATCTGCTGGACCGCGTGGCCGGCTTACTGGACCCAATCAGCCCAACAGATCAGGGATGATCGAGCGCAAGAATAATCTTTGCTAGCACTCACTCCGGCTTTTCTATTGATGCAATCTGCGCCAGCCGGCCCCACTCCTCCAACGAGAGTGTTTCGGCGCGGCGCTTAGAATCGATGCCGACAGCATTCAGCCAGGACTCGACGATTGCAGTCGGTTGATTCAAA
>CAZFWN010000374.1:0-1463 GCA_964522745.1 uncultured Ktedonobacterales bacterium | reverse complement strand
ATCGATGCCGACAGCATTCAGCCAGGACTCGACGATTGCAGTCGGTTGATTCAAACCCATCGCCAGCGAGTTACGGATAGTTTTGCGCTTCTGGCTGAAGCCGGCGCGCGCGATGGTGAAGAAGTGTTCGCGCTCCTGAACGCTGCGCGCCAGGGGCGGTTCGGGATAGATCTCCAGGCGCACAATCGCTGAATCAACCCTGGGCGGTGGATAAAAGGATGCAGCCGGCACGCGAGCGATCAGCCGGGGCTGGCCGTAGAACTGGACGCTGACTCCCAGCAGGCTCAGATCGCCGGGCTGGGCCGTCATACGCTCAGCCACCTCCTGCTGCACCAGCACGACCAGCCGCTGCGGTGGCTGCGCGCATTCGAGAAAATGGCGAAGCGCCGGCGCGGTGATATAGTACGGCAGATTGGCAACCAGCGCGTAGGGTTGGCCCTGAAACAGATCGCGTGGCTCGACTTCCAGCAGATTGCGCGGCAGAATCTCGATCTGGCTCAGCGGGGCTGTCACCTCTCGCAGAATAGCCAGCACCTCGCGCTCAATCTCGACGGCTACGACTCGCCCCTCTGGACCAACGGCCTGAGCCAGCGCCAGCGTCAAGACACCCATGCCCGCGCCAACCTCCAGGGCCGCCGCGCCGGGCGTCAGTTCTGCCGTATCGATAATCTGGTTGAGCGCCTGGCGGTCCTCCAGCCAGTGCTGCCCAAACGTCTTTTGCGGGCGCACCCCATGCTTCTGGAGCAGCCGCCGCACCACCGCCGGACTACTCAGATCGGGCACGGCAGTATCTCTTTCAGCAGGATGCTGTGTCGTTTGTGATTCAGTTGGTGGTTGGATGGTCACGTGTTTCTAAGCCCTTTGCTCGCGCTTATTTTTGCAGGGACACTGCTTCCATGCTGGCAAGTTGGACCGGCACCCCCAGCCGCAGCGAGTTTGGGATTTCCGCCACCCGATCCGTATGCTCCATCAATGCCCGAATGTCGTCTTCACTCGCTTCGGCTTCCACTTTCGCCGAGAGCGCAATGTTTTGGGCGCGCACCGGCTCACCGCCCCAATCCGCCTCTACATCCACCTGCACACTCTTGACAATGATCCCTTTCAGAGCAGCCTCTCGGAAGATGTCGTTGCAGTAACAAGCCCCGATGGAGAGCAGCAGCAATTCGCCACCGCTGTAACCAAGGCCCATACCTCCAGCCTGTTGGGGGCGGTCAATCGTCAGAGTGCGCTGGCCCGCCCAGCCCACCGCAGCAGGGGCTTCATGTATCGTGCGGATATGGACCGTTGTTTGTGTCATGTGTTTCTCCTCCTGGATACTCAGCAAAAAACGTCCATCAACCTCTTGACGAGTTGGCCTCTCGCATAGTATACTATTATCCGTCACCTCCACGCGGAGGGCGCACTGCCGTTCCTCGGTAGCTCAATGGCAGAGCAGCCGGCTGTTAACCGGCGGGTTGCAAGTT
>CAZFWN010000373.1:0-3886 GCA_964522745.1 uncultured Ktedonobacterales bacterium | reverse complement strand
GCCGATATTGACGCCTGCCGCGAGGCGCTTCAGGATGCCGAGCATCCGGTGCTGCATGTCTTCATTGCGACCTCCGATTTGCACCTCAAGTACAAGCTGGGCCTGACCCGCGAGGAGCTGCTGGCGCGCATCGACGAGATGGTGCGCTATGGCCGCCGCTTCTTCGCCAATGTGGAGTTTTCTACAGAAGATGGCACCAGGAGCGATTGGCAATTTTTGAGCAAGGTCTGCGCGACGGCCATTGCTGCGGGGGCCTCAACGCTCAATATCCCCGATACGGTAGGCTACACGATGCCCGACGAGTATACCGCGCTGTTCCGCCATCTGCGCCGGACGGTCCCAGGCATTGAGCAGGTGACGCTGAGCGCTCACTGCCATAATGATCTGGGGATGGCGACGGCCAACACGCTGGCTGCTATTGCTGCGGGCGTTGGTCAGGTCGAGGTGACAATCAATGGTCTGGGCGAGCGCGCAGGCAATACGGCCCTGGAAGAAGTGGTGATGGCGCTGCGCACGCGAGCGGATGCCTTCAGCGCCTATACTACCGGCATTGTCTCGGAGCAGCTTGTCCCGGCAAGTCAACTGGTGAGCCGGATTACGGGCGTCCCGGTGCAGCCGAACAAGGCTATCGTAGGCGCGAACGCATTTGCGCATGAGGCCGGCATCCATCAGGATGGCATGCTCAAGCATCGCAGCACCTATGAGATTATGGAGCCACAGACGGTGGGCTGGGCCGAAACCAAGCTGGTGCTGGGCAAGCATTCCGGGCGGCATGGCTTCGACGCCCATCTACGCAAGTTGGGCATCCGGCTGCGCGGCGAGGAGCTTCAGCGAGCCTACACGCTGTTCATCGAATACGTCGATACGCATAAATCGGCGGGGGATGCTGAACTGCGCGAGATTGCCGAGGCGGCGCAGGGCGCGCCTATTGTCGAAAAAGCCAGCGCCTAAAGAAGAGGAAGCGTACATGGGTTCCACAATGGCAGAAAAAATGCTGGCCCGCCACGCCGGGAAAAGCCGGGTGGAGGCTGGCGATATGATCGACTGCAAGGTCGATATTGTCATGGCAAACGATATTACCGGCCCACTGGCGATCAAAGAATTTCGCAAGATCGGGATCGAGCATGTGTTTGACCCCAAGCGAGTGATCTTTGTCTCCAGCCACTTCACGCCGGCCAAAGATATTCAATCGGCGCAGCAGGCCAGCACCTTGCGCAAGTTTGCGCGCGAGCAGCAAGTGGTCTATTTTGAGATTGGTCGGGGCGGCATCGAGCATGTCTTGCTGCCGGAGCAGGGGTTGGTCGTGCCTGGGCAGATGGTCGTCGGCGGCGATTCGCACACCTGCACCTATGGGGCGCTGGGCTGCTACGCTACCGGCATGGGGTCAACCGACGTCGCGGCGGCGCTGGCAACGGGCGAAGTCTGGATGCGTGTGCCGCCGACAATCAAGTTCATCTATCATGGGCAGCGCCAGCCCTGGGTGAGCGCCAAGGATATAATCCTGCAAACCATCGGCGCGATTGGCGTTGAGGGCGGACGCGGCGCGGTGATGGAATTCACCGGCGAAGCGATAGACGACCTGAGCATGGAGGGCCGCCTGACGATGGCGAATATGGCGATTGAGGCCGGCGCCGACGCCGGGCTGTTCCCGGTGGATGAGAAGACGCTGGCCTATGTTGAACCACGCGCCAAGTGGCCCTATGAGGTAGTTGCCAGCGACCCGGACGCTCAGTACGCGAAGGTCTATGAGTTTGACATCTCGGCGATGGAGCCGATGGTGGCCTGCCCCTACGAACCCTCGAATATCAAGCCGGTCAGCCAGGTGGACCGCGAGCCTATCGAGCAGGTCTTTATCGGCTCCTGCACCAATAACCGTATCGAAGACCTGCGCATTGTGGCAAACATTCTGCGCGGGCGCACCATCCATCCCGACATCCGCTGCATCATCATCCCCGGCTCCGTCGAGGTGGAGCGTCAGGCGTTGCGCGAGGGCTTGATTGAAATCTTCCAGAACGCCGAGGCCGTCGTCTCGACGCCGGGCTGTGGCCCCTGCCTGGGCGGCTATATGGGCGTGCTGGGTCCGGGCGAGCGCGCCGTCTCCACCAGCAATCGCAACTTCCGGGGGCGCATGGGCCACCGCGACGCGCAGGTCTATCTCGCCAGCCCGGCGGTGGCCGCCGCCTCGGCGCTGCTGGGGCGCGTCGCCAGCCCGGCTGAAGTGATGCACGAGGAGGTACCTGCCTGATGACGACTGCTGCACAACCAATGGCTCCCACTGAAGGAAAAGCCTGGGTCTTTGGCGATAACATTGATACGGACGTGATTATCCCGGCGCGCTACCTGTTCACCTCCGACGAGGCCGAACTGGCAAAGCACTGCATGGAGGATATTGACCCTGACTTTGTGAACAAGGTCCACCCCGGCGATGTGATTGTGGGCGGCAATAACTATGGCTGCGGCTCCTCGCGTGAACACGCGCCCATTGCCATCAAAGGTGTGGGCGTTTCGGTGGTGATCGCCAGGTCGTTCGCGCGCATCTTCTACCGCAATTCGATCAACATTGGCCTGCCCATTCTTGAATGCGCCGAGGCGGTTGATGCTATTCAAGCTGGCGATACGGTGCGCGTCGATCTCGCCAGCGGGCGCATCGAGGATGTGACCACCGGGCAAACCTTCCAGGCGCAATCCTACCCTGAATCCATCCTGCGTATCATCAGCGCGGGTGGTCTGATCGCCGCAACCCGCGAGAAATTGCGGACGGCAGGCAAATTACCGGCTGAGCCGAAATCGGCGGATTGATTGAATGAGAGGTGAAGGTTACATGGTCCAACAGATTACGCCCCCCGCAACTTCGGCAAAAGCGAACGCGCCAGCCGTCCCCCATGTCTCTGCGGAAGAGGGACTCGCCTACTTTGGCGGCCAAATCGTCCCGATGGGCGAGGCGAACGTCAGCGTGGCGACGCACGGTCTGAACTACGGCACTGGCTGCTTTGAGGGCATCCGCGCCTACTGGAACGCCGAGCAAGAGCAGCTCTATGTCCTCAAGCTGCGCGAGCATTACGAGCGCTTTGCCAACTCGCGGCGCATGCTCAAGATGCAGTCGCGTGAATCGATTGATGAACTCTGCGAGATTACCGTAGACCTGCTGCGCCGGCAGAACTTCCGCCAGGATGTCTATATCCGCCCGCTGGCCTATAAAGCCTCGCGGACGATTAAGCTGACGTTGAGCAGCCTGGAGGATGCCGTCACGATCTTCGCCTTTCCGATGGGCAACTATGTTGATATTAGCTCCGGGCTGCATGTGGGCATCTCCTCCTGGCGGCGCGTCAGCGGCAACGCTATTCCGGTGCGCGCCAAGACGGTTGGAGCCTATGTCAACAGCGCTCTGGCGATTGATGAGGCTACCGCTGCCGGCTACGATGAGGCCATCTTTCTGACCGATTCTGGCTACGTCTCCGAGGGCAGTTCATGCAACCTCTTTCTGGTCCGGCGCGGCCAGTTGTCCACGCCCAGAACCGCTGATGATATTCTGGAGGGCATCACGCGCAACGCGGTTATCGATATGGCCGAGCGCGAGTTGGGCATCCAGACCCGCGAGCGCGCCATTGATCGCACAGAGTTGTATGATGCAGATGAAATCTTTCTGACCGGCACGGGCGTGCAGATTTCGCCAGTAACCAAGATTGAGGGGCGCGCCATTGGCAGCGGCCAGCCTGGCCCAATCACAATGGAGTTGCAGCGCCGCTATCTGAATGCCGTGCGCGGGAATGATCCCAATTACACGACGTGGTGTACGCCTGTCTATCCTGCCAGGAGTTGAGTATGTCTGAGAATCATCATACGTTGAATGCGCGCAGCCGCCCGCTGCTTGAGGGGACTGATCGCG
>CAZFWN010000372.1:0-3912 GCA_964522745.1 uncultured Ktedonobacterales bacterium | reverse complement strand
AGGCACCGGCGGTGAACTTGGTGATCCCGGCGGTCAGGAAGACGATCGCCGAGAGTAGACATCCGGTGGCGTTGAACAACAGGCTCCGGCGCCAGAACGCCCCACGTCGGCGCCACCAGTGGACCACCATCCCCGCCTGCGACAGCGTGAAGGCCAGGAAGACGCCGACGGCGTACAACGGGATCAAGGGATCCGTCTGGCCCCCGAAGACAACGTAGAGCACCGCCGCCACGACCGAGAGCAGGAGGATGCCGTTGCTAAAGGTGAGGCGATCACCGATGTGCAGAAACATCCGTGGCGCGTACCCCGCGCGTGCCAGTAGGTAGAGCACACGTGGGAAGTCGTTGTAGGCGGTATTAGCCGCCAGCAGGAGGATCAGCGCCGTCGTGGCCTGCGTGAAGCCATAGAGCGCTCCCGCACCAAAACTGCGGTGAGCGAGCTGCGAGAGGACGGTCTGGGTCGGACTGGGGATCACGCCGTCGAAATGAATCAGCGCGATCGTGCCCGCGAAGAGCACGATGAGCAGACTAACCATCCAGGTCAAGGTGGTGCGGGCATGCTGCCAGGCCACCGGCTTGAAGGCCGGCACCGCGTTGGAGATGGCCTCGACCCCCGTCATCGCCGTCGATCCCGAGGTGAAGGCGCGCAGGAGCAAGAGGAGGCTCACGCCTTCCAGAGCCGGGGCTGGCGGCGTCGGGAGCGGGTGGAAGCCTCGGCTGGCGGCATCAGCCAGACCAACGGCGATGAGGGCGAACATTGCAACGAGAAACAGGTAGGTCGGCACGGCAAACAGGAGACCTGCCTGGCGGATGCCGCGCAGGTTTCCAGCCAGCAACAGGGCGATCACGACGACCCCAAGGGGGACTGTCGCAGGGAGGAGGAACGGGAGCGCCGAGGTAATGGCGGCGACCCCCGAGGCGATCGAGACGGCGACCGTCAGGATGTAATCGGTCAGCAGCCCGGCGGCAGCGATCAACCCTGGGAGGCGGCCCAGGTTCTCGGTAGCGACGATGTAGGACCCGCCGCCGTGCGGGTAGGCGCGGATCGTCTGGCGATAGGACACGCCAACCGCCAGGATCAAGAACGTGATCACGGCGGCAATCGGCAGCGCGTAACCAAGGGCGGCGCTCCCGCCCAGGACGAGGATCGCCAGCATGGCCTCCGGTCCGTAGGCCACCGACGAGAGCGCATCGGCGGAGAGGATGGGCAGCGCCACGAGCTTGCGCATTTTCTCCTGGACCACAGCGCTGCTCTTGAGCGGCGGGCCGAACACGAGGTGCCTCAGGTGGTACGTGAGCCGTCCAAATAATGAGGGTGGCACATCGGCGGTGCGCGTGGCCTCGATCTCCGCTGGCGCGCCACGCCGCAGGGACACGCGCACAAACCGCCCCAGGCGCGTCGGCTGGAGGTCGGCGGGAGCGGGATAGCTCCCCAGACCGGGGTCGATCGGCAAGGTCTGGTGCCAGACGGTGGAGTCTCCGCAGACCTGGTCCCAGGCACGTCCGACCTGGCGGAGAGCGCTCAGTTGGCGCGCATCCAGCGGCGGCAGCAGCACAGCGGGGTCTGGCGCCCCAGCACTCTGAGCGTCTGCATCTTGGTCCGCGCGCCCGCTGCTCCCGTGCGGGGTATCCTCCTGAAAAGCATCGTTGGTCTGTCTCTTCCACATCGTGTTCAAGCCTCGAAGCCTGACGCGGCTCGCATGCGCCATCCCTTAGGTGTGGCGAGTGGTGGTGCGCTCCTCCCTGGCGCGCACTCTAAAGACACGAACCGAGAACCCATTGCTGCCGGTAGTCCCTCGCACATCTCCTGCAACACTTTGGCCAGCACCCCATCGTAGTGCTGCGCGCACCAGCCCCTCGCGGCCCGCTGCCGCTCGGCGAGCGGCTCACGTATCCCGCATAAGGCTTTGTCCAGCCGCCGCAAGAGTTTGGGCTCCCAAATCTGTGCCTGGACTGGTACCTTGGTCATCGACGAAGAAGGGGTCGAGGTAATCCTCTGTGCAGATGGATTACCTCAACAGGCGTGGCTCACTAAAGCCTCCCTGCCTGCAACCGACTGAACTAGCTGCTAAGGTGCTGCCGAAAGAACTGCTCAATGGTGTTGTAGCAACGCACGCGATTGGCAAATTTGAGAACATCATGGCCCTCGTCACCGAACACCAGATACTCCACCTGCTTGCCCAATGATTGAAGATGCTCCACCACTGCCCGTGAGTCCTGCTCGATCACACGCGGATCATGTTGTCCCTGGATCACCAGCAGTGGACAGCGCAGCTGGTGGATAAAGGTGCTTGGTGAGCGCTCGATCAACAATTCCCGGTCCGCCACCGGGTCGCCTATCCAGCGCGGCAGGAGCGGCTTCCAGCTTGCGGGCACATGATCGGTGAATTGGAGCAAATCGTAGGGGCCAAACAAGTCAACGGCAGCCGACCAGAGTTCGGGGTGCCGGCTGGCAAGGGTGAGGGTCATGAATCCACCATACGATCGACCCATTACGCCCGCATGCGTCACATCCACGCGCTTGTCCTGGGGCAGCACCACGGTCATCGCATGGACATGATCCAGCCGATCCTTCCCGCCCCAATCGCGCTCCACTTGCCTGGTATAACGCAAGCCATAGCCGGTGCTGCCACGTACATTGGGAACAAAGACGGCAAAGCCGTTGAGAGTCAAAAACTGGATCAACGGCATCGAAAACCAGGTGAAGTCGGGACGCTCCTGGCTTTGCGGCCCACCATGCACGTAATAGACGAGCGGGCGCGGCCCGGCAAAGCCCAGACGTTCAGAGGGCAGATAGAGCCGGGCCGAGATGCGCTCGCCATCGAAGGAGGTGAACGAGGCATCTTCACCTGCAGCCAGGTATTCCTGGGGGATCCCCAGAATCCGCTCGCGCGTGTGCTGGATGAGGTGCTTTCTGTCCGGGCCGGCAATGGTGTAGAGTTGGGACGGGGAGGTGGCGGTGGAAAACGACAGGGCATAGCAGTCGTCCTGCTCATGGTAGTGAACCCCTTCCAGCACGCCATCAGCGAGGGGTGAACGAGCGCCGCAGAGGATGGTATCTAGATGGATGGCGCGCGCCGCTTCGTCGAAGGTGCCCTCATAGAGCCAGGAGCAGCCATCAATGTTGTACAGCAGGCGGTAACGGGTATCACGGACGGCCTGGATGCTCTCTAACTCACCCACCCCGGTGTGAGCCGTTCCGGTGATCGTCACTGGCTTGAGGTCAGCAGGATCGGCCAGGTTGAGATAGCCAGGGCTCGCCGTATCAGCAAAGATCGTTGTGCAGATGAGCAAGCCGGTATCACCTGGTGTGTAGCACGTGCTCCTGATGCCATGCGGCGGGATCGCTTGATCGGGGGCGCGCTGCTCGATGGGCGTGCCAGAGAGCAGATGACGCTGCTGGTCTTCGGCGCGCCACTCGTAGAGCACATCGTCCCCAGCTCCATAGACATCCAGGAGGGTGACGCGGGTATGGCTCGCATTGAAGCCCATCACTGCATTTTCCCAGGTACTCTCCCCCAGCTTCAGCACGGTGCCTGATTCCAGGTTCGCCTGGTAGGCTTCATACAGCCCGGTAGACGTGGATTCGGCGTGCAGATAGGCCAGATTGCGGGCAGGATCGCACTTCCGACAGCGCACGCGATAGCCAGCAAAGCGATCGCCAAAGGCTGGTTCGGGGAGACCACCTTCGAGCGGGATGAGCATGGGCTGATAGTTTTCATCCCCGTCCTTGTCCAGGATCACCAGAATGTTGCCCAGGGAGGGAAAGACCGTGAACACATCGCTCTCCAGCAGCGCGGGGTTCTGCAAGGCGATGTGCGGCGGCAGCAGTGGCGCTGGCACACTGCCCCCACGCTCCATAGCATACAGGCTCAAATGCCCGCCCTGGCCCAGATTGCTGACAAAGAAGATT
>CAZFWN010000371.1:0-3923 GCA_964522745.1 uncultured Ktedonobacterales bacterium | reverse complement strand
ATTACTCCTGCTGGCGGATGGCAGCATCCGCTGCGGGGCGGGCGCGCTGCCAGGGCCAGGCTCCGCTGATCTCCACCTCCAGCGACCAACTCAGGAAGGTTCGGACCAGGACGAGCAGGGCAAGGACGCCGAGACTCTGGAAGGTGGGGTCAATCGCTACCGAGCGGATGATGTCGGCAGCCACGAGTACCTCCAGACCTATCAGGATGGCTCGGCCCAGTCCTCCCCGCAGCGCTTGATAGGCAGCACGACTGTCCTGATGGCGAATGAGGGCCATTGCATAGCGAAGCAGCGCGAACAAGGCACCCAGGACCAGGATGACCACCCCAACCAACTCGCCCACTTGTCCGATCACGCCAATGGGGGATTGCACTGCCATGCGGTAGGTTCCTTCTGTACTCTTGCGTGAGGAATGGTCAATGCGCCAGATACGGCAGGACCAGCAAGAGCCAGGCCAGGGCCGCCAGCAATTCGCCGATTGAAATCGGCGCTAGGGGCGCCTTTGGCGCCACGAAGTCCCTACGGGACTGGCGGGCGTGGTTGGCCCGGCGATATGCCTGTCCCGGCGGGACATCCTGGCCCTGGGCCGCGTAGCGCCGAATTTATTCGGCGTCGTCCTGGCGAATGTTCCGCCGGCGAATGGTTTGGCGTTGTCTCTTAGGCGCATCTTCTTATCGGCTGGCGTTAATCACCGGAATCTTGGAGACGTTCCAGCGGTTATTGGCGCCGGCTGACTCGAACTGCACCATCGAGATCGCGTCAGTTGGGCAGCGCACGATGCACAGGCCGCAGCGGATGCACTTCTCCTCGTCGATAATCATATCCGCGCCAGCGTTCCAGGTGCCTGCCAGTTGGTGCTGTGGGTCGCCCTTGACGACGGTTTTCAGGCCATCCATGCTGATGCAGTCGTAGGGGCAGATGTCCACGCAGCCGGAGCAGAGGATACAGATCGACGGGTCGATCATGATATTCAGCGCGCATTGCAGGCAGCGCCGCGCCTGGGTGATCGCCTCCTCCGGGCTGTAGCCGGTTTCGGACTCGGCCAGGATGCTGTAGCGCTTCTCCAGCGGCAGCGCTGGGATAGTCTGGAACGGGATGGACTCGTAGTTATCCACCATGCCGCGCCGGAAATCGGGTAGTTCGACCTCGATGGGTTCGTCGGGCGGGATGTCCTCGCCGCCCAGGTAGCGGTTGATCGCGGCGGCGGCATCTCGGCCATCGGCAATGGCCGAGATCAGGTTGCGCGCGCCCTGCGTGTAGTCACCGCCGGCGAAGAGGCCGGGGTAGCTGGTCATCCAGCTATCGATGTCCACCGTTGGGATGCCCCACTTGTTGGTCTCGACATTCAGTTCTTTGGGGATGAACGAGCCATCCGAATACTGGCCCAGCGCGTTCAGCACGGTATCGCACTCCAGCACAAACTCCGAGCCTTCCACGCGCACGGGGCGCCGCCGCCCGCTGGCATCCGGGTCGCCCAGCTTATTTTTGAAGAGCTTGATGCCGCTGACGTGCTTGCCATCCTTGCTCAGCACCTCGGCGACGCCAGCCAGGTAGATGAACTCGACATGCTCCAGCATCGCCTGGTCCACCTCGTACTCGTCGGACCCCATCTCCTCTTTGCTGCGGCGGTAGATGACGTAGACCTTCTCCGCGCCAAAGCGGATAGAGGAGCGGCAGCAGTCCATCGCGGTGAAGCCGCCACCAATGACGGCCACCGTTTTGCCGACGTAGACCGGCTCGCCAAAGTTGACTTTCTCCAGGAAGGGCAGGCCGCTGATGACGCCTTCGTAATGCACACCGGGGACGATCTTGTTCTTGTCGTCGGTCAGGTCGTTGGACATCTGGCAGCCGGTGCCCAGATAGACGGCGTCGTACTGCTGGAGCAGATCGGTCAGCGAGACGTCCTTGCCTATCGTGGTGTTCATCACCAGCTTGACGCCCATATCTTCCATGTACTCATCGCACTCTTCGCGGGTCACATCGCGCGGCAGGCGCCAGACGGGGATGCCGCCGACCATCATGCCGCCGGCAGTGGGGTAGCTATCATACATGGTGACAGGATAGCCCAGCAGGCGCAGATCGCGGGCGGCACCCATGCCTGCCGAGCCGGCGCCAACGATGGCTACCTTCTTGTTGCGCGTGACCGGCGGCATTTCGGCGTGGTGGCGATACTCGCGGTGATCGGCGGCGGCGCGCTTGAGCCAGCAGATAGTGACCTGCCGGCCATCGATCTTATTGCGCCGGCAGACCGGCTCGCAGGGCTTGGCACAGGTGCGTCCCAACACGCCAGGCACCACGTTGGCGTTGCGGTTGAGCAGGTAGGCTTCGTCGAAGCGGCCCTGCGAGATCAGCCCAATATAGGTAGAGACATCCGTGTGCGCCGGGCAGCCGACCTGGCAAGGGATATTGGTTTTGTACCAGTCGGGATCCCAGCTTTCCGATACATATTTGATTTCTTCTTCCTGATTATCTTCCAGGTTGTCGCTATTTTCTATCTCGGTCATCGTATAGTCCCTTTCCGGCGCGCGAGAGTTCGGGCAGTGAGCGGGGATGCTGCCCACATTGCTTGCTGAGCAAGATGGCAGAAAGTCTCTATTTCACCTTAAAGTATAGCATGGCGCGGCTGACCTGGGCAAGAGAAAGCTGCTCCGGTCAGCAATGGTCCCTTAGTATTGCTCTATGTGAGGAGTACCCTATGGCTACAATGACACCAGGCGAGCGCGTGCGGGCCGCGCTCAAAGGAGAACCCGTTGACCGCGTGCCCTTCTGTTTCTGGCATCACTTCAAGCCAGAGGGGTCGGGCGAGCGCATGGCCGAATTGACACTGGAGTTTTTCCGCAGGAAGTTCGATCTCGATATAGTAAAAATCATGCCCGATCTCCGCTACCCTGCGCCAGAGCCAGCGATCACCCAGGCGGCAGACTGGGCGCGGCTTCCACGCCTCAACCTGGAGACGCCCAGCTTTCGTGAACAACTGGTCTGCATCCGCACGCTGCGCTCTACGCTTGGCCCCGACGCTCCCCTGATCCTGACGCTCTTTAGCCCGCTGACGATGACGTTCCAGTTTGCGGGGAAAGCAGCGGCGCTGACGCATCTGCGCACACAGCCAGCGCTCGTTGAGCAGGGACTCAAGACGCTGGCGGCCAATGAACGCGAATTGGTTGCCGCAGCCATCGAAGCGGGCGCGAGCGGCATCTTTTTCTCCTGCATGGGCGCCACGAATATTGACCTGACGCCAGAAGAATATGCGCGCTTCGGGCGGCCCTATGACCTTGACGTGCTGGAACAGGCACAGGGCGGCTGGCTCAACATCGTCCATGTTCACGCGGACCCCTCACAGAAGGGCGACACGCTCTATTTTGATCGGTTTGTGGACTATCCCGTCGCGGCAATAAGTTGGAGTGATCGGCTCACCGGCCCCAGCCTGCACGAGGCTCTGGCGCTGACGGACAAATGCCTGATGGGTGGATTGGACGAGCGCGGGCCGCTCACGACAGGCGGCGAGCATGACATCGAGCAGGAGATGCGGGACGCGCTGGCGCAGACCCAGGGCCGGCGGCTGATTCTGGCGAATGGCTGCTCGGTGCCCGACGACACGCCGGAGGAGTGGCTGCACGCGGCCCGGCGGCTGGTGGATCGCTTGGCATAACCCTGCCGGCGAGCGCCGCCAGCCCGATCATTCGCCGATTAATGACGTTTGACTATTACATCTGGTATTCCTGGCCGCCGGAGAGGTCGCGTTTCAAGCGCGCACCTGGAGGCTAGGAGCCACGAAGCCCGCCTTCGCGGGCTAGGACGAAGACCTCCTGTATTTGTCAAATTTCATTAATCGGCGCCAGGGACGTGTCGCCATGAAGTCTCTGCGGGACTGGCCGATGCGGCTGTCCAGCCCTGTCCCTGTGGGACATGCTGGCCGCAGGCCC
>CAZFWN010000370.1:0-3935 GCA_964522745.1 uncultured Ktedonobacterales bacterium | reverse complement strand
CCGCGAAGCCACGCCGTATGGGCAAACTCCTCGTTTCCTCATTCGGGATAACGACAGCAAATTCGGTCCGCTCTTTGCACGCGTGGCCAGCAGTTCAAGCATCAAGGTGCTGAAGACGCCGTTCCACGCTCCACGTGCCAACGCTTTCTGCGAACGTTTCTTGGGAAGCGTCCGACGTGAGTGCCTCGACCACCTACTGATCCTGCACGAGCAGCAACTCGCCCGCGTCCTCCAAGTGTATGTAGCCTACTTCAATCACGCGCGCCCCATCAAGGCTTGCAGCAGCAGATCCCCGATCCTCTTGCATCCGCGCTGCCAACAATGGCTCGAGATGGTCCCGTCCTTGCCGTGTCCGTCTTGGGCGGCTTACACCATGATTACCGCCGAGTTGCCTGAAGGACGTCCATCTCCAAGGATCATCAAAGCACCCCTTGCTCCAACAGGGTGTACCAGGACACACCCACATGCGCGAGCTGTGCCACCTCCTCGCGCCGCAATCCCGGGGTGCGCCGCCTCCCCCCACGGATCAACCCGACCTGTTCAGGTGAGAGGCGCATCCGGCGCGTGCGGAGAAAATCCGCCAGGTCCCCTCTGCGTTGTTCGTCGCTCATCGTCGTCTTTGGTCCTTATCCTGCGAGTCCCAATCATACGATAAAGGGACTCTGGCTATAGGATAGTTCTCATAGCATACTCCTGAGTGTATCACACCTCGTGATGGTCATCGTTGTACCGAGAGAAAGAGGACCTGTTCTATGGGATCGCCTTCACCGAATACACAGAGGCATCTGCCAGCCTTCGCCGCCGGAACGTTCACCCTGGCCGAGGATCTGACGGTCACCCGCATGGGGTACGGCGCGATGCAATTGGCTGGCCCCGGCGTCTTCGGCCCACCCGCCAACCGCGCCGCTGCCGTGGCCGTCCTGCGCGAGGCGGTGGCGCTGGGCATTACGCACATCGACACCAGCGACTATTACGGCCCGCACGTCACCAACCAGCTCATCAAGGAAGCCCTGCACCCCTACCCGCACGAGCTGCACATCGTGACCAAGGTAGGAGCGTTGCGAGACGCCCAGGGGAACTGGCCGCAGGCGCTCGCCCCCGAGCAGCTGCGCCAGGCCGTGTACGACAACCTGCAGAACCTCGGGCTCGAGGTGCTCGACGTCGTCAACCTGCGCGTCGGCGGGTTCGACCGCCCCACGCCTGGCTCGATCGCCGAACCGTTCACGGTGCTCGCGCAGCTGCAGCAAGAAGGGCTGATCAAGTACCTCGGTCTGAGCACCGTGACCGCTGAGCAGATCGCCGAGGCCCAGTCCATCGCGCCGATCGTGTGCGTGCAGAACCTCTACAACCTCGCCCACTGGGACGACGACAACCTGATCGACGCCCTCGCCGCACAGGGTATCGCCTACGTGCCCTACTTCCCGCTTGGTGGCTTCTCCCCGCTGCAGTCCGACACGCTGGAAGCAGTCGCCACCCGTCTGAGCGCTACACCGATGGCCGTCGCGCTCGCATGGCTGCTCCAGCGCGCACCGAACATCCTGCTCATCCCAGGGACCTCCTCCGTCGCGCATCTGCGCGACAACGTCAGCGCAGCAGCGCTGACCCTTTCCGAGGACGATCTGGCCGAACTGAACGGTGTTGGCTCGTGAGTACAGCCACCACGCAACCGGCCATCGGGTTCATCGGCTTGGGCGACCGCCATCGCCAAAGCGGGCTACCCCTTGCAGGTGTGGGCCCGCCATTCCGGCTCGCTCGAGGCGCTGGGCAACGTCGCGCACGTCCGCCACGATGCGAGCTTTGACCTGGCCGCCTCCTACGACATCGTCGCGATGCACGTCAGCACCAATGAAGCTGTCATGTCGTTCGTGACCGGTGAGCGGCTCGACGGACTCCGTCCGGGGTCGGTCCTCGACAATCATGGCACTGGCCAACGCAACGCCGTCCGGCTCACCGAGGCGGCTCCGCTCGCCGGTTAGAGAAAGTCGCGTTCGGTTAAATCCGTATTCACGCCTGCGGCGGCCCGACTTCCCTCGGCCGCCGCGATGATCAGTTGAGCGGGGACCACCACCGAGGCATCACCCGCCGCATATACCCCAGACACCGTCGTTCTTCCAAAGGGGTCGGTGACGATGCCCTCCAGGGCATTCATCTCGCAGCCGAGTGCCTCGCCAAAGGGCGAAGCCTGCAGCAACTGGGGCGCGACAAACCCGCCGCGACGCGCTCGCGCTTCCTGTGTGGCAAAGACAATCCGCTCGAGCTGCCCGTGCTCTCCCACCAGCGCGATAATACGGTCTTCCACCACCTCAATCCCTTTCTGGTGCAACGTTGCTTGTTGTTCCTCGGTGAGCACCTGATGCCCATTCGTGCAAACAAGCAGATCGTGACTCCAATTCCAGACCACTTTGACTAGATGGAACGTCTGTGGCCCTTCCGAGATGACGACCAGGGGCCGATCCCGCAGTTCCCAGCCGTCGCAATAAGGGCAGCAAAACACGCTTTTCCCGTAATAGTCCTGCAGGCCATCGATCAGAGGAAGCATCTCTTTGAGACCGGTGGCCAGCAAGACCGTCTTTGCAGAAAACACGTCTCCTTTCGCGGTGCTGATTTCAAAATCGTCAGCAGCCTGGCGAAGAGTCGTGACACGCACGGGCTGCATGTCAACCGAGGGATACTGCTCCAGTTCCTGATGCGCCAGGGATCTGAACTCGTGCGGTTTGACGCCGTCTCGTGTGACAAATCCATGTGACGCCTGCGTCACGGCATTTCTTGGCCGATTCTCGTCAAACACCAGCACCCTTCTTCTGGCTCTGCCCAGGACCAGCGCTGCTTGTAACCCAGCCGGTCCACCGCCAATAATGGCACAGTCAACGAGCATAGCATGCACATCCTTCCTTTTAAAGGACTTTGTAGACTCATAATATCTACGATTGCGTCAAAAATAACACGCCCGCTCTTTCACACCAGCGCGATCACATCACCTAGTTGTCCCACCAGTTCCACCAGCTTGCGCTCGTGGAGATACGCTTCCATCTGCTGTTCCGCCTGTGCCATCACTCCCTGAATCAAGCACCCTTGATGGTCTTCACCGGCATCACAATGAAACAAGGAAGCGGTCCCTTCAATGGCCTGAATCACCTCCAGGAACGACAGCTCGGCTTTGTTTCTTGCCAGCTTGTATCCTCCATTGACGCCAGGAGTCGACTCGATCAGGCCCGCCTTCACCAGCTTGGTCAAGATTTTGGAGAGATACGTCGGGGACAGTTCCTGCAACTCTGCCAATCGCTGGACCCCGATGGTGGTTCCTGGAGGGAGCGCCACCAGATACAGCATGGTATGCAGTGCATAATTGGTCGCTTGTGAATACTTCATCCCACGCGCCTTTCTATTCCAGACTCATTGAGTCCATAATAGACTATCCAGCAGAGGATGTCAAGCGGCTCGACCTCTCCTTCTGATTGAAAGGTATTTCGCAGCGAGAGGGGCATGAGACTTGCGACTCCAGAAAGGAGGGTCGTTCAGAAGCACACCTCGGCAGATGACTGCAAGCACGACCAGAAAGGAGTGGCTTATGTCTGCTGGAGTCCTTTCGGCGGGAGCAGGACACTCGCTTCAACTAGGCGATGTGCAGAGGATCGTGAAGGAGGATGGGACCCATACTCGGCAGACTCTGGGCCTGGCTGAATTTGCCGTGGCGCCTCAGGGCCGCCATACTCCCCCTCCGCATATCCATCACGCGCATGAAGAAGGTTTTTACGTCCTGGAAAACGATGCTGGTCTCAATGCTGAAATTATGATGCAAGTGGCCAACATAGGGCTGATCGGTGGCGCAAGTATTCAAGACTCTGGATGCAATTTCCGCATACGACGGGCACGCCCTCAGCTCACCGCTTGCTGCACGAGCGCGGCGATCTGCGCCTCAACGGCCTCGGTCCACT
>CAZFWN010000369.1:0-3949 GCA_964522745.1 uncultured Ktedonobacterales bacterium | reverse complement strand
CCAGAAAGAAGTGATACCAGCCGGTTCCGGTGATCGGGAGGGTGATGGCCGTCAAGCCGGCGAGTAAGGCAACGGTAATCAGGCACAGGCGATAGCGCCCGCGCCAGAGATAATAGACCAGCAGCAGCGCGGGAAAGAGCTTGACCAGAATCGCCAGGGCCAGTCCAGCGGCGGCCAATGTCTGGCGCTGGAAGACTTCTCCATAGAGCAGCAACGCGCAGCCAAGCAGGAGCCAGGGAGTGCTTTGCCCCAGGCGCAGGCTATCTGTCACCGCCTGGCACCAGGCGGCAGCGCACCAGAGGACCAGAAACACCACCCAGGGCGAGCGCAGCCGCGTCAGCAGGCCAGACGTTGCCTGGACGCTCACAGCGACACAGCGGGCCAGAAGCCAAAGACTGAAGAACAGCGCACCCTGGCAGCAGAGCAGCCAGAGCAGATGAGCAAGGGTGTAGGGCAGCAGCCCGAAAGGCAGCAAGAGGACGCCCATCTGTGGGGGCCAGCGAAACTCTGATGGGCCGGCAGGCAGATGCAGCACCTGAATATTAAAGATACGCTGCTGGCCCAGATCATAGACCTGAAAGACGGCCTGATGCGCCAGCGCGTAGGCGGCCTCATAGGGGCCGGTGAAATCATAGCCTGGAGCTTGCAGCGGCAGATAGATGCCCCAATACGTATAGACCCCCAGGGAAGCGAGTACCAGCACACCAGCGGTCAATTTCTCTACCCATCCCCTTTTGCCAGAGAGCGATAGGCTTCCCGAAGTGGGGTTCATCCAAGCTCCTCACCAGAAAATACGATCTATGCCAGACAGCACGCGACACCTTTGTCCGTTTGAAGAGACGTAGGGCTTCCGTGTAGAGTAACTATTCTGAAAGAGCAACTTATTTTTGTCCCGCGTGATGCCAGCCGGAGGATTGGAACGCGGCCAGAGCAGCTTGATCGCCGGGGATGTAGCTGACAATAGGGTATTCGGGGGCGCCACTAAAGACGGTCAGCGAGGTGCGCAAGGTCAGCCAGCCCAGACGGGAATGCTTCATCTCAAAGACAAAGCTGGGCGCGGGAATGCCGCCCGGCTCCGAAGAGTTGGCGATGCGCGTGAAGTCGGGGAGCTTTCTCAACTGCTGCCAGAGCGCGCGATATTCGGGCAGATAGGTGAAGGCGCGCACGTTGAACTTAAAATCGCTGAGCAGCCGGCGCGCCAGGCTCTCCCAGGGGCGAAAGCGCGTGCGATAGGCCGGATCAAAGATGATGCTCAGCAGATTCGATGGGGCTGCGTCGGGCAGGGTAAAGCCATGCGCCTGGAGTTCAAAGAGATCGGCTGCCGGCTGATTCCAGGAGCGAATAAACCAGAGCCGGTCCAGGCTATGCGCGGGATAGGAGATATTATGCACCAGCAGAGCGGCCAGTTCGTTCAGGTCCAGCAGTTCGCGCTCTTCGGTGGTATCCTCGGCGTGTTCGCCGGTCAGCACGTGGAAAGCGTCGAAGAACTGGCGGCGCTCATTGCCGCGCAGTTCAAGCGCGCGCGCCAGCACGCGGGCCACATGCGCCGATGGGTGCCCGCGCTGGCCGGTCTCCAGATGATATACATACGTCCGCGAGAGGCGCGCTGCCTGCGCAAGCTGCCCCTGCGACATGCCCCGCCGGCGGCGATATTCAACTAAAAGATTATGAAAGGTCGTCGGCATTGCTTTCCCAAGATGTTAGCTGCTACGGAGAGTATAGCACAGAATTTGTTAGCTGGCAACGTCACATTGCAGAGAAATTGGCCGTATAATCAAAAGTAAGGGACATACGCAAGACGTGTCATGGGCTAGCAAAGATGTTCATCCTCTTTATCATTTTCCCAGGAAACAATGGCACCAGATAGCTGCTCTCATACTACATACACTCATCAGTGATTACTGTTCTGCTATTTTTGCCCTCTCCCACGACGGGAGAACCGAGGGTCTCTTTGGGAAGGAGTGCCAGCGATGTCGAATGCCCAGGCCGCCAGCCAGATTGATGCGAGCAACCCTGACCCGAACACTCGCCCCTGGCTGCGCCACTATGACCCCGATGTACCCCCTACCATCGCTTACCCCGACAAGCCGCTGACCTGGCTGCTCGATGAAGCAGCGCGCAAGCATGGCAGCCGCGACGCCATGATCTTCTACGGCCACCGCTTCACCTATGTGCAACTGGCGGCGATGGTGGATCGCTTTGCCGGCGCGCTCATCAAGCTGGGCGTCAAACCGGGGGATCGCGTCTCGGTTGCCCTGCCCAACATTCCGCAGTTCCCTATCGCCTTCTATGGCGTACTCAAGGCTGGGGCGGTTGCCGTGCCTACCAATCCCATCTATACCGAGATGGAGTTGCAGCATCAACTGGCCGACGCAGGCGCGGAAACCATTGTTGTGCTGGACCTGCTCTATCACAAGCTGGTGAAGGTGCGGGCCAATACGCCAATCAAGCGCATCATCGTAGCGGGCGTGCAGGATTATCTGCCGCCGCTGCTGGCGGCAGGCTACGCGCTGCAACAACGGCGCAACAAGCAGAAGTCCATCAGCAAGCGCGAGTTGCGCGACGACCCGACGGTCCATCAGTTCAAGGAGTTGATCGGCAAAGCGGATGATCGTTGGTATGAACTGTGGTCCCTGCCGGAGCCAGCCAGGCCAGATGATGTGGCCGTCCTGCAATATACCGGAGGGACCACTGGCCTTTCTAAAGGCGCGATGCTGACCCATCGCAACCTGCTGGCAAACGCATTACAGGTCTGGTCCTGGACGGGCATTCAGGATACTGCCGCAACGCACGAGACCATGCTCTGCGCCGCGCCATTCTTCCATTCCTATGGCCTGACGGTGGCGATGAACGCGGGCATCTACAGCGGCTCGACGCTGGTGCTGATGCCGCGCTATAAGGCCAGGGATGCCGTCAAGATGATTCAGAAGTATCGCCCGACGCTCTTCCCCGGCGTACCAACGATGTACCTGGGCATTAACCATGAGATTGAAGAGCATGGCGGCGACCTGCGCTCGGTGCGCATCTGCATCAGCGGCGCAGCGCCGCTGCCCAAAGAGGTGCAGAACAAATTCGAGCAGCTTTCCGGCGGCAAGATGGTCGAAGGTTACGGGCTGTCGGAGACCTCGCCGGTCACGCACTGCAACCCACTCAACGGAGAGCGGCGCGTGGGCATCGGGCTGCCCTTCCCGGATACCGAAGCGACGATTCAGGACCAGGAGACCGGCGATATGATGCCGCCGGGGCAGCCGGGCGAAATCTGTATTCGCGGGCCGCAGGTAATGAAGGGCTATTGGAACCGGCCAGAGGAGACGGCGAGTATGCTGCGCGGCGGCTGGCTGCATACTGGCGACATTGGCATCATGGACGAGGATGGCTATTTCCAGGTAGTGGACCGGGCCAAGGACATGATTATCGCCAGCGGCTATAAAATCTTTCCACGCGAGGTTGAGGAGGTGCTGTATGCGCACCCAAAGGTCGCAGAAGCGGTGCTTATCGGCATCCCTGATGAATATCGGGGCGAGTCGGCCAAGGCATATATCGTACTCAAGCCGGGGCAACAGGCGACGGCAGACGAAATCATCACTTTTGCCAAAGAGCGCCTGGCCCCATATAAAGTACCAAAGCAGGTAGAGTTTCGGGCGGACCTGCCCAAGACGCTGATCGGCAAAGTGTTGCGCCGGGCGCTGCGCGAAGAAGAAGCCACAAAGCAGGCGCAGAAAAAGGGATAAGTGTTCATCAGTACGTTTTCAAGGGGGAAGACAAGATTGGCAACCGAAATTAAAACGCAGACCGGCGCGGGGTATCTCCTGACGCCAGTGACAGAGGCGGAGTTTTTCACGCCTGAGCAGTTCGATGAAGAGCAGCGCATGATCCGCGACTCGGCCCGCGCCTTTCTGGAGCGCGAAGTCCTGCCAAAGGCCGAGGAGATTCAGCACCAGGAGCCAGG
>CAZFWN010000368.1:0-3971 GCA_964522745.1 uncultured Ktedonobacterales bacterium | reverse complement strand
CGTCCGGGATGGCGTGCTGTCCGAGCAAGAGGCTCAGTTGGGCCGCATGTTCCTGGACGTGGCGCAGATTGTATATCTGTAACTCCAGGAAGCTGACGGCCTGCCCCTTTGCCCAGGGGTACTCGACGGCTTGGCGCGCCTGCTCGTCCGTCAGCGCGACCAGCGTGGCCTGGCACTTCTGGCGCGTCAATGCGAGATAGGCGTGCAGTTCCTCCTTCGTATAGGGCCGTTCGGGCAGTACCCCTGCGGGGTCGGCCTCCGTCCAGGTAAAGGGAGCCGGGGGAGCAAAGTCCTCCTCCGGGACGCCGGAGAGATACAGGTCGAGCCAGAAGAGCGTATGATAGGTGAGATACCAGAACTCCGCAAACTCCGGTTGCTGGGAGTGGCGCCAGAGCCGCTGGTGCCAGAGGGAGTCGGGGCAGGCGAGCAGGGCGTTTTCAAGCATATCGATGGCCGCGCCGAATTGTAGCCACAGAGCAGTGTTCCATGAAGTCTCCATGTGTCCTCCTCTTGGGATGGCGCCTTTACCAGTCCGCAGGCTCATCCCAGTCTAGCTGATGTCTCTCTGTGCCGCTCGATCACTGAGCGGCAGAGAGCCGACCTCCTCTTCAGATATTGCCAAACAAACTCTAAATATCCGGGGCGGTGAGGCTGTGCATGCCGAGGGAGTAGGCGATCTCGCCGCCGTGATGGAGGTCGTGTTCCATGACGTGCCAGATGACCCACCCGCGCGTATAGGTGTAGATCTTGCCTTCCGACTCATCCTGGACAGGAGACTGCAAATCTGCGAGCGTAGAGCGTCCCAGCACCTCCTGTATGACCTGCCAGGTTTGTTCCAATCCGCTCACCAGCTCATCCGCAGAGCGAGAGAGACTCCCAGGCCCAGACCACTCAGCAAAAGCGCCGAAGTCCTCATCGCCCTCTTCCAGATTATAGTGGAACCACCCAGCCCGCACCGCAATCAGGTGACGCGCCAGTTCATCGATGGAACGCAGGTCAGGCGCTGCACGGAGTGCAAGCTGTTCCGGTGAAAGCCGAGCGAGGGATCTGCTCAATTGATTCTGGTAGTTTTGCCAGCCCTGGAGAAAGAACGCCAGCGTCTCGTTTGTTTCGCTCATGTGTTTCGCTCCTTGTTGCTCAAATAAGGTGAAATGACCGCTCCGCATCAGATGCCAAAGCGACTCGACATGCTCTGGAGAGGCCAATGCGTTCGAGCTGCGGCTCTCCCTTCTTGAGTGTCGCACCGAAACAGGTCATTATTGGTCCTGATTGGCCCGTGTTGAAGGCGCGATCTTCAGTCGCCAGCGTCCCTGTGGCGCCCGTAACGCTTCCGTAACGGGCGGATGGTATGCTGGGCAGAGAAGAAGCACACTTCTTGTAGAGAAGGAGTCGAGCGATGCAGCAGCCACCAGCCTCACCATCCATTATCAAACACCCTTCCCAGCCTGCTGCCACCGATGCACGCTTGCATGGGCGCGGACTGGTCATGGCCCGCGCAGGCTGGATTGCGCTCGCACTCATACTGCTGGCCAACTTCGTGGCGAACCTTCCTGCCTACTACCAATCCGCGCAGACGCTTTGCAACTCATCCGACCCGGCGGGTTGTCCCACTGGGCAGCTCACCCCGGTCTATGCCCACCTCCTTGACCAGCTGCACCTCTCGGTCGCGGTGGTGGTAGTCCTCTTCGCCTCACTCACCATCGCGGTATCCCTGGCCTACTGGGTGATGGGTCTCTTGATTTTCTGGCGCAAGTCCCAGGATTGGACGGGCTTGCTCGCCTCGCTGGCCCTCGTGATGTTAGGTGCCATCGGCATTTTCGCCTTCCCCACCGCGCAGACACCCCGGCTTGTCTTCTTCCTGGACAATGGCATTGATGATATGGTGCCACTTGCCCTGTTTATTTTTATCTTTACCTTCCCTACCGGGCGGTTCACCCCGCGCTGGACCCTGGCCCCGTTCGCGCTGCTGGTGGTGGGCGCTCTGCCCTTTGTGCCTTCCTTAGTGTCACTGCTGCTACTTCCCCTCGCGGTGGGAGTGCAGGTTTACCGCTATGTGCGCATTTATGACATGGTACAGCGGCAGCAGGCCAAGTGGTTCGTCTTTGGATTCGGCAGTGGCACCTCTTGCTTAGCTGCATATTATCTGCTCAACGCGGTGGTGCCAGGCTGGAACGCCCCAGACTCGTGGTATCAACTCCTCAACCCGCTGACCTGGCTCTTACTCTGGACGCTGATGCTCCTGAGCATCAGCATCGCCATCCTGCGCTACCGGCTCTGGGATATTGACACCATTATCAACAAAGCGCTGGTGTATGGCCTGCTGACGGGCCTGCTGGGCGCGCTCTACGCGGGCCTGATCATTGGGCTGGAGGATCTGGTTGGCCTGTTCGGTAGGACGACGGCCCAAAACCCGCTCGTGCTGGTGGTCTCCACGCTGGCGATTGCCGCGCTCTTCTTGCCGGTGCGCCGCCGCATCCAGGCGATCATTGATCGACGCTTTTATCGGCGCAAGTATGATGCAGAGAAGACGCTGGCGGCCTTCAGTGCCACGCTGAGGAATGAGGTTGATCTAGAGCAGCTAAGCGAGCAACTCATCGCAGTGGTCAATGAGACGATGCAGCCGGCGCACGTCTCGCTCTGGCTGCGCCCGCCTGAGCGGCGCGCCGAGGAACCGGCTTAATGCCTGGAACCGCAGGATCAGGAAAGGAAACGACCATGACGTCTAGTTCCTCCGACGAGGCTTCTCTGACTGGTGCTAATGCCGGTCCTGGTGACAACGAGGCCATCACCGGCCCGAAAAATACGCCGGGGGGTGGGAGCCAGCGCCGGCTGTCGCGGCGCACGGTGTTGATTGGCCTGGGCGCAATCGGGGTGGCAGCGGCAGCCGGAGGCGGCGCCTTCTGGTGGCTGCGCCAGCCCCAACGCCCACAGCCACTGATCTATCGAGGCCAGGACGCAGTCTTTTCTGTTGCCTGGGCGCCCGACGGGACACGCATCGCTACGGCCAGCGGTCTAACGGTGCAAATCTGGGACGCAATCACTGGCAAGACACTCAGACTCTATCGTGGTCACTCCCACTATGTAATGCAGGCAGCCTGGTCATCCGATGGCGCCCGTATCGCTTCCTTTTCACCGCTGGACGGTGTACACATCTGGGAGACGGCTACCGGCAAGACCCTGACCACCTTCAGCACCGGCAACCAGAATGAACTTTCACAGGGTCTCGCCTGGTCACCCGATGGCACACGCCTGATCTGTATCGGCGACGGTTATACGCTTCAACTTTATGACGCTGCTGGCGGCGCGCTGCTGTTCAACGATTATAACGCCCACTTCCCGTCTGCTGTCGCCTGGGCGCCGGACGGCACGCGCTTTGCCTCCGCCGGTAGTGGGCTGGCGCAAGTCTGGGCAGCCACGCCAGCGAAGACGCCGCTGTTGAGCTATCCGGTCAATACAGGAGACGACCCGACCATCTTTGCGGTTGCCTGGTCGTCTGATAGCACACGCATTGTCTCAGGAAGTTATAGTGGGGTCGTCAACGTCTGGGAGGCGGCCACAGGTAAGACCCTGCTCACTTATCATTCAGGCCACTTTACCCTCTCGGCAGCCTGGTCGCCTGATGGCAGGCAGATTGGCATAAGCACGCTGGATACGATTCAGATCGTGGACGCCAGGAGTGGTAAACAGATCATGAGCTTCCCTGGAGGGTATACTCTCGCCTGGTCACCCGATGGGAAACGCCTGGCCTTTGCCAACGTGGGTCTCGTCGAGGTGCATCAGCTTGGGTGAAAGGCCGGCGAGGGGCCGCCGTCCCTGGCGGCCCGCCGATCCGTTGGCTCGAAGGGCAGCGGTTGCATTGGCGTTCGGGTGGCCGGCTGGAAGCCGGCGCTACAGGTGTCTTAGTCCCAGAGGGGAACCAGGCCAGTGCGAATGATCTCCAGGACATCATCGGCGCCGCGCTGCTCCAGTTC
>CAZFWN010000367.1:1976-3982 GCA_964522745.1 uncultured Ktedonobacterales bacterium | reverse complement strand
TCCAGCGCCCAGCGCAGCCAATCCTCGATCTGGAGATAGTGCCCCAGCCGCCCGGCCTGCGGCAGATCGCGCAGGTATTGCCTGACGGCGCCCTTCGTGCCGTTCAGCACCTCGTTTGCCACCGCCTGCGCTGCCAGCCGCCCGCTGACGAGCGCGGGATAGATGCCGCCGCCGGTGGCCGCGCCGCACAGCCCGGCGGCGTCGCCGATCAGCAGCGCCCGGCCTTTGGCGTCGTCTCGATAGACCTTCTTGAGCCGCCCGCCAACGGGAATCGTGCCGCCCTTGCGCCTGACCACGCGCATCTGCGACATATCAACGCGCTCGCCAAACAGCTTTTGCGCCGCCCGCAGCGATTCCGTCGGGTTAAATGCGCGCAGATGGCCGGCCACGCCCAGCGCGGCCAGGTCGCCATGCGGCGCCAGCCAGAGGCAGTAGCCGGGCGCCAGATCATGATTCATGATCAGCGCGAAGGTCTCGCGCTCCACCGGCACGCCTTCGAGCAGCCATTCCGCGCCGGCCAGATACGCGGTGTTCTGGTCCAGCCCCAGGCGCTGCGCCACCGGCGAGCGCGGGCCATCCGCGCCGACCAGGAAGCGCGCCCGCGCCGTCGCCCGCGAGCCGGGCGGCACAGCGCCCTTGGCCTCCTGCTCTGGCAGCGCGCCGTAGGTAACGCGCATCAGCCCATCGCTCTCGCGGCTGGCGTCTAGAAACGCCGCGCCGGCGCGGACGACGGCGCCGCGTGCCGTCGCCTCCTCAGCCATCCAGCGCAGCATGCCGGTGACATCGGCCATATAAAAGCGATAGGCCGGCGCGCTGATCTCAATCGGCTCCGGGCGGCTGTAGACCTGCAAGCTCAGCCGGCGTACCGAGTTCATCAGATAGCGCGCCGGCACATCGGTCACATCCAGCACATCGCTGAACAGCACGCCCGTCGTGCGCACCACGCCGCCGATCTCCGCGTCTTTCTCCAGCACCAGCACGCGCATCCCACGCGCCGCCGCCACGCTGGCAAAGCTCAGGCCGGCAAAGCTGGCCCCGGCCACGATCACGTCATACACCTCGCCCGTCTGGCTGGAAGCTAAGGACATGCACTCGTTCCCTTTCTGCTCAAGCTAACAACATCACATCGCCCCCTATTGTACCCAAAGCGAGCCGGCAAGCGAAAGGGTATTTCTAGCTCATGCAGCCCGGTTCAGGTTGGGAAACATTTTCTGCCCCAACGCCGTCTTCTCTGGAGAGATGCCGTATCTTCTTCCAAGAAAGGCACACTGATGCGTATCCGTTGCTTTCCCGGCCAGCCCAACAGGATAGCACTGTTTGGTCTCTGCGTTGTCGTCTTCTGCCTGATCGCAGCCTGTAAGCCCGCTTCAGGCGTGGGCAGCCAGCCAAATGTACCTGTGCCTCCTGGCCCGTCTGAAGCGTTGATTACGTTTACCGCCGCCACGTCTTATGATGCAGCTTTGCAGGAAGTGACCGATCTGGGGTTGCAGCCGACGGATAATTGCTATCCCGAAGATCGAAGGTGGCATCCAATGGGCCAGCAAGAGAGCTTCGCAGGTCAGCACGCTCTGCTCGTTGCGCCCACGCTGCTGGCGCCCGATCAGTGGCTCGCGCGGGTGCGGACACTGCCAGGCTATCTCTCCGACCAGACGAATGTGGTCACCTCTTGCCCAGAGATTCCCTACATCACGCCGGTTCCAACCTATACGCCGCCCGATCCACCAGAGGCAGTGATAGCCTTTGCTTCAACAGTCTCCTACAGCCAGGCGCTCCGAGAGGTGCTGAATCTGGGCATTCGGCTGGCTGATCCTTGCTACGAGGCGGCCCTGAAGGCGGGCGCGCATCCCACCTGGCACCCAATGGGCCAGGAGACCAATTTTCCGAGCAATCAAACGCTGATCATTGCCTCGACGCTGCTCGCGCCGGACCACTGGCTGGCCCAGGCGCAGCGATTGCCAGGCGTATCGAGCGTGCAGACGCCGGTGGTAACCTCATGCCCGGCCATG
>CAZFWN010000367.1:0-1876 GCA_964522745.1 uncultured Ktedonobacterales bacterium | reverse complement strand
GGCCATGCAGCAACAACTGCTTGCCACCAGCCAGCAAACGGGATAAGATACAGGCGATAGAGCAGCCGTTGAAGAGCAGCCAGGAGGGTATGTGTGTCGCATCTAACCGACCAATCGTATTTGTTGAACGAGCAATATAAAGACGCCTCCAACCTGAATGCGCGCATTCACCTGCACGCGCATTTCAGCACCAACAAGCAGGGGTGGAACCACTGGCTTTTCGATCAGTTCCAGTTTCCCGCTGGCAGCCGCATTCTGGAGCTTGGCTGCGGGCCGGCGACGCTCTGGCGCGCCAATCTGGACCGGCTGTCGGACGATTGGCAGATCACGCTGTCGGACTTCTCGCCGGGCATGCTGCAAGAGGCGCGGCAAACCCTTGGGGAACACAGCCAGCGCTTCCGCTTTCAGCAGATCGACGCGCAAGCCGTCCCCTTTGCGGATGCCAGCCTGGATGTGGTTATCGCCAATCATATGCTCTATCATGTGCCGGATCGCTCAAAGGCGCTGGCCGAGATGCGCCGCGTCCTCACGCCCGATGGGCGGCTGTATGCCTCGACCATCGGCGAGCAGCATCTACGCGAAATTGGCGATTGGATGCGCCGGCTGTATCACCGCGCCTCCTGGCACGCCGCCGGCCAGGAGTTTACGCTCGAAAACGGGGCGGCTCAGTTGGCTGAGCATTTCGCTTTCGTCACGCTTCGCCGCTATGAGGATGGGCTGCTGGTGACAGAGGTTGAGCCGGTGCTGGACTATCTGCGCTCAGGCCGGGCGAAAGACGCCCTGACAGACGAGCGCCTTCAACCGTTGCGCGCCCTGCTGGAGCAAGAACTTGCCGCGCAGGGTGCCATCCGCATCACCAAGGATTCGGGGCTGTTTGTGGCATCAGGAGGCCGGCTATGACCTCTCGCCCATCGCTCGCTGGCCTGAACTGGACGAAGATTCGCGCCCTGGCACAACAGATGGCTGCCTCGGAGGCATCGGAGGCGCTGCTGAGCGTCATCGAGGATGATCTGGCCTCGCAGGAGGTCAGCGCCCGCATGTACGCCGTCTTTCTGCTCGGCTTCACCAGCGGCAGGCACCCAGAGCATCTAGAATTGCTGCGCCGGCGCGTCGCGCCCGACCCAAGCTGGGAGGTGCAGGAGGCGCTGGCGCAGGCATTCGATGCCTCTTGCGCTGCGATAGGCTATGAGGCCGCGCTGCCAGTGATCGATGCCTGGCTGGCCGACGAGCAGCCCAATGCGCGCCGGGCGGTGAGCGAGGGTCTGCGCCCCTGGACGAGCAAGCGCCGCGCCTATTTCGCCGCGCATCCCCAGGAAGCTATCCGCCGGCTGGCCGCGCTGCGCCGCGACCCCAGCGACTACGCGCGCCATTCCGCCGGCAATGCGCTGCGCGACATCCGCCGCAGCTTCCCCGCGCTGGTGGATGCCGAAACGGCCACCTGGAACCTCGACGACCCCCGCGAGCAGTTCACCTATCAGCGCGTGCTGAAGGCGCAGTGAGCGCTGGCGGGTGAATTCGCGCCTGAAGACGCCCCTTGAGGCGAAGCGCCACGAAGCCGGCCTTCGCCGGCTAATGGGCTGCTCTTGCTTGCCTATTCTGTCAGGTTTCTTGTGTCGGGTGGTACTCCTCCACCGACAGGTTGAAACTCCAGGCCACCGCTTCGGCGACAGTTTGGATGGTTGGGGGCACACGCAGGAAATACTGGCGCGAGGTGGAGGCATCCTGCACCTGGACGTAGCGGGCCACCCGCTCTGGGTCATCGTCTGGCAACCGTACCTCGTAGAGCGTCCCTTGTGGCTCGGCATCAATGACTTGCCCGCCCAGTTCCGACACAAATCGCTCGCCCATGCGCTCCTGGATGACGCGCCGCACCTCC
>CAZFWN010000366.1:0-4000 GCA_964522745.1 uncultured Ktedonobacterales bacterium | reverse complement strand
ACATCGTCGTCTCCTCCTGACTCCACTGGATCGCCGTCCCAAAGATCGCCCAGCTCACCACGCGGGCCATCGTTTCCAGTGGCTCGTGCTTTTGTCTCTCTCCGCCCTGAGCCTCTGTGAGCCACATCAAGAGCAGTTTCGTCAATTCCTCATGGGCGGCTCGCTCCACCAGTGGAGCCAGCACGAGCGATGGCTGCTGTTGGTGGTGATACTTCTCTTCAAGGGCGTTCAAGACCGCCTGGATGAGCGGCCTCAAGGTCCTCCTGTCCCAGCGCGGTTCAGGCGGGAGAGCACTTGCGAGTTGCTGATGAAACTGCTCACGGACGACAGCATCCGCTAACATGTGTTTATCCGTAAAGTGGAGGTAAAAGGTCCCGCGATTGACGTTGGCCCGCGCGGTGATCTCCTGGATACTCGTCGCCGCAAAGCTTTTTTCGAGCCCCCGCAGCCCCCGGTGAGCCGCGCCCTTTTCTCGCACCACGTCCACGAACGCCTGCTGTAACACCTGGCGCGTGCGCTGGATACGCCGATCTTCCTGTCTCTTCTGGGTCGCCATCCCCGCTGCTCCTCTCTCTCATTTTTCAACACTTTCTCGCTCGTGTTCACTATTCAACATCCGCACGATGATTGCTCATTGAGCGTTCTGCTCGCACCCTCTAGTATGAAAGGCAGCCACTGGAACGTCAAGCTCCAGTCAGTCCCTGGTATCCACTCTTCAAGGAGAACACCATGCAGCCATCCATCTTTACGAACGATGCAGTAAGCAGCTACTACACGACCGCCATTGATGCCCTCTGTGAGATTGCCCGTTCCTCCTTTTTTCTCGGCAGGTTAGAGAACGCCCTCCACATGCTCCGTACGACGGTACACCTGGTAGAAGTAGACGAGGTCGCACCAAGGGACCGCCTCAAGCTCTTGCTGCTGTCTGGAAAGGTCCTCACCGTTAATCATCTGCTGCACCGGGACGACCCTGCTCTCATGTTTTCGACCCTCCACCAGGCACAGCAGATAGCCGAATCGACGCAGGACCAGCAGGGTCTGGCGGACACCTTGAGTTTGCTCGGCCAGGCCCATTGCAATGCGACGACCGTGGCCATCCTGAAGCGTGGCGCTCTGCCCTTCGGCGCGCACGAGCAGGGCTATGAGGAAGCTCTCACCTTACAGCAACAGGCGCTGACCCTTCAGGAAGCCTTGCAGGATACCCGAGGCATCAGCGAATCCCACTTTGGTATCGGCCTGGTGTATCAGTTCTGGCAGCAGCATGACCAAGCGCGGGAACACTTCAAAGAGGCCCTTCAGGTTGCCGAGCAGCATGGGCACATCCTGGAACAGGCCGAGCCCCATCGCCATCTAACGGTGGATGCCTTATTCAGAGGTGATTTGGATCAGGCGCTCCTCCACGCGCAGCACGCGCTCACCTTCCGTGAAGCAGGCGGCTTCAGACCCTACCAACCGCACGATCATCTCACGCTCAGGGATATCTACCTCAAAAAAGGGGAGACAGCCCAAGCGCAGGTTCATCTGCAACAGGCATCCACCCTCGCGGAAGAGATGGGATTGGCAACACTCGTGTCTTCTGTGATCAACGCAACCAATCGTCTGGGAGCCCACCCAGAGGGAGCATAGGCGCAAGCCTGCAATGAAAAGCGCTCGTGCTCGCGCCAGAGGGAAAGCACGCCTTCCCTCTGGCGCGAGCAGAGGACCCGTCTCACCAAGCAGGAGCAGTACTGAGAGCTGTCTGAACAGCGCACGGGATTCAGATGGCATTGCCTGCTCGATGAGAGGCTCTTGACGAAACCGCTGTGAGATTCCTCCGCACCTGCCGTACAGCGCATGGCAGATCAAGAGCAAGGTGAGCAAGGGGAACTGATGCTTCTCGTTGCGGCAATTGCCTCCCAGAACTACCATTTCAGCGGTCCTGACCTGACCCCCCGCGACCTGGCACAGTGGCAAACGCTACGAAAGCAAGTTCACTACCGCCAGGAAGCTCGGCGTGAGCACTTTCGTTTTCGCAAAGATCCTGCAGGCTACTTACGTACTCTGGAGGAGCAGCTCTCCCCTCATGAAGGACTCCACCATTGCTCATTCACGCTTCCCGAAAAAACCGAGACAACGCTGCTGCTACCAGCGCCGGTTGACCACCTCGATTCGGATTGCCCGGCCCGCCATGATTGAGCCCAGCAAATTCCACGCGTTGGACGTGCGGTAAGAGGTGCTTCAGGGTCGCGAGCGCGGTTTTGAGATACGCCGGGCTTCTCCTTCCGCCCAGCAGCAGGACCGGCGCCTGAATCTGCTTGAAGTTTTGCCAGGTGTCCTGGGTCTCCAGGGCGAGTTGCGCATCATAATGAAAGGTGGGCACCAGGGCCAGCATATCGCCTAACAGGAGACGTGCCATGCCTTTGAGCAACCAGCGCGGGAGCGTGTGTCCAAATTGTTGTGTGCCTTTGGTGGCGATCACCGCGGCTTCCGCGAAGTCGCCCCTGTGTACCTCACGGTCAAAGGCTTTCAGCCACGCCAGCGAGAAGGAGCCATTGATCGAGAGCGGCGGTTCGTAGATCGCAAGTTTCTGCACCGTCGACAAGGTGAGGGCGGCTTGCAGGCAGATAATGGCTCCGGAGCTGTGTCCAAAGAGCAAGTGCGTATCGGTTTGAGTGAGCAGCGCGTCGAGGTCTTCGACCTCTTTCTGGAGGGTATAGCCGTCGCCAAACGGGCCACTCATGCCGCGCCCGCGCCGGTCAGGGAGGTACACCGTAAACTGGTGCGAGAGTGCGTCGGCCAATTGTTGATGGCTTGCAGCCGATGCGAGGCCGCCGTGGACGAGTACGAGTCCTGGCCCCTGTCCGAGCTGTCGATAGCCGATGCGTGTTCCGTCCTGGGAGAGGACGGTATCGGTGCGGTAGGGTGCGGTCATGTTTGGTTTTCCTGTTCTGGCGAGTGTGCGGCGCGATGGAGGGCAGCCCAGGTGGGAAGCCCCTCCAGCGTGCCGGAGGTAATTGCTTCGGCGAAGCGGCGCGTCCAGGCGAGTTCCGTCTCCTGCCTGGAGAGCAGATACTCGCCTTCGATCAGATTCAGGCGCGGCACCCCGCGTTGTGCAGCAAGCTGCAGGAGGGAACGCCCCTGGGCGATCTGCATCTCTAGCACGGTGCACCGCTGGGCGAGGAGCGCGGCGGCATCCTCGGGCGGTAACACCGGGATAAACGAGAGTCCCGCCTCAAATCGCGTGTATTCTTTGACTGGCCTGCTGAGGAGTTCGCTGATCCAATCGAGGAGTTCCATGCGGCCAGCAGCGGTTAGACGGTAGACGGTGCGCTCAGGGCGGCGGCCCGCACGCTCGGTTTCCTGCGCGACGATGAGTGCGTGCTGCTGCAGTGCTTCGACTACCGTGTAGAGCGCGCCGTAGTTGAGCTTGATGCTCTGATCCTTGCCTCGCTCGCGCAGGGTGGTCGCTATCTCGTAGGGGTGCATGGGGTGTTCGGTGAGACACGCCAGCACCGCCAGGGCAAGCGGATTGTTCACTGTGCGCTTCGTGAGCGTTCCTCCCTCCTGCTGATGCTCGATGCCAATTGATGAAAGCATCATTAGCTAATCCAGATTATTCTGCTACAAGTATATAGATCAGGATATTTCTTGTCAAGAGTAGGCGCAAAACAGGTAATCTGGTGGACAGGGAGGGCAGCAGGAGATGCCTCCAGCCAGGCCTTTTGGTAGTAATGGAACCGTGAAAGGAAATAAGATTTCCGGTAGTCGGCTTTTTTGTGCCCCATACTTACCACCCCGCCCTACCTTTTGTGCTTCCACCTACTTGACTGGTTGATTCAAGCGACCGAGAGCGCCAGCACAGAGCAGGCGTCCAAGTAGCAAGTGAGCGAGGTAAAGAGCAACCAGACTCAAGATGAACAGCAGTGAACTACGCCTATCGGAAATCTTATTTCCTTTCACGGTTCCATTACTACCAAAAGGCCTAAAAGCGAAGGAGGTACGCGAGATGCGTGACGCCGAC
>CAZFWN010000365.1:0-4002 GCA_964522745.1 uncultured Ktedonobacterales bacterium | reverse complement strand
GACGGCGATCTCCTGAGCATCCAGGCGATTGGTGGCAATTTCGCCGTTGCGCCCGCAGAAGATGAAGGAATTGGCACTGTTCCAGTTCTCGATGACATTCAAGCCCTGGTGGATCTCCTGGCGGAGTGCTTCGGATTGCAGGTACTCGCAGAGGAAGATCGTCTTGAGCGCCTTGCCGAGCTCTGCCAGCGCTCGATAGGTCGGGTGTTGCAAGTTGCTACGGGTAAAGCGGCGTAAGATCGACTCGGCATCCGCTGTGCCCAGTCGCAGTGCAGTCGCAAATTTGACCATCTCATCATACTGATTGCGGATCAGTTCCCAATCGATGGCCCGCGTCAGCACGGGTTGAAGGCGCTCATAGGCATCCGCCGGGCCTGCTTCAGGCCGATAGAGTTTCTGCGCGCCAATATCCTTCAGGCGCGGCAGCAGGCGGAAGCCGAGGAGATAGCAGAAGGCAAACCCAACCTCACTTTTTATGTAGACAAATTCTGAGGGCACGCTCAAGAGTATCATAGAGGATACTCCTGGTCAAGATTGGTTTTCTCATCAAAAAGCGCTTCAGGACCATCGAGGGATTCGCCGAGATCGCTGAGGAGCTGTTCAATACGCTCGACTGTACAGTGATGCCGTTCGACCTCACGCGCCCACCCACGATCTCTCGCATCCTCAATGAGGACCAGCTCTTGTCGTCTGCGGCGACGAAGGCGCGGAGCGTAGGCCGGAGTGGTGACGAACTTGGCGCACGTCAAATAGAGATCACACTCACACGGGCCCTCCTGCGGCAAACGCAGACAGCGCCCCAATTCTAGCTCCGTTTTGATGAAATTGGCTTTGAGCCAATCCACCGCCGCCTGAGAAAGGGTTCCAGCTCGTAATGTTTCCGCACAGGGACCAGCAATCATCGCCCCTGGCCCTAGAACAGCTTGATAGTCCTTCAAGACCTCCTATATAAGCGTAGACCATCGACATGCCAACGCTCGAATGGCCCAAGACGGACATAATGGTCCGCATTTTCGCCCCTTTTTCGGCAAGCTGGGTGCCGACGGTGTGGCGGAAACGATGCGGGTGGATCAGCCGTTTTCCATCGGTGGTAGTTAACCCGGCGGCTTGGCAGGTTCTGGTGAGGGGCGCATCGAAGAGATAATTCGCCGACAGCAGCTTTCCATGATGCATAAACAGATAGTGCGTCACCTCGCCGGTGTAGCTATCACGAAAGCCCCGTTCTCCCGTGCGTACGGTCTGGACCACGCGAAGGGCTTCCGCCGCCTCATCGTTGAGCGGAACCAGGCGCTCTCGCTTGGTTTTCCCAACGGGGATACGCAGCCGTGCGGTCCCATCAGCGTAGTGATCCAGGCAATCGGCTGAGAGGCGGCGAATTTCATCGCGTCGAGCCCCGCTCCACCGAGCAATGAGCAATGCTGCGCGCTGAAAGGGGCACTCCAAGGTCCGAATGGCCTGCATGAGCCGATTGAGTTCATCGGCAGGAATGTAGCGAGGCACGCGCAGCGGGGTCTTTGGCAGGTCGCCAGGACCGAGCAGTGGACGGCCAGGAACATCTTCCCATCCCCAAGCAGCCGTCTCTCGGAAAAAGAGCGAGAGGCAGGAAAGACTCCGTATTTTACTCCAGGCTGCCAGCGGCTGACCCGTTCGCGGCATGGGCATCGTTTCGAGCGCTGAAGCCCAGGCCAGGATGTGTTCTCGCTTCACCTGGGCAAACGTTTCCACCTCTGGATAGGTGTGCTCGAGAAAGGCGCCAAAGTGTCGCAGCGTCAAGTGCATCTTCTCTACGGTGGCGGGGGCGTGGGTCAAATGACGTGCAGCTAAGTACTTGGTGACCACCGCTTCCATACGAGGCTTCAGACCAGGGCGCTCAGCATACAATGGCATGATCCGGTGTGGCTCAACGGGCGTGCAGCCGCTGTGGTAGAGGACCACATGCGCCAGATGCAGATGCGATTGATAGCCTCTGCGCTGGCGGTGGTATTGTTCGACTGACCCGTAGAGTTGAGGGAGGTCAGGCCGAGTCGTGAACTGGCGAACCGCCTCAATGAACTCCAAGGTCAGGGCTCCGACCCGCGGGGTGAGCACGGCATAGGGCTCATGCAGAAAGACCCGGCACAGGACCCATTTGAGTGCTTGCTTTGCACTCGTAGGGCTGTACCCGAGCGCGACGGCTTTTTCGAGCAGCTTTGGCAGCCCCAGGTCCAGATGAAAATGCGCCAGCATCGGCCAGATATCGAGCGGGATCGGCAATAACCAGTCCCAGTCAAAGCGAATAGAACTGGTCAGTGCCAGGTAGTAGAGATAGGCGCGTCCCAGGTAGGAGGGGCGATGCACCAGGTGAAACGCATGGTCGCTCTCCCCATACAAGCGTCCGATCCGCTCGGTCAGTGGGGCCGCAAACCAGGTCCGCAGGTCTGGATAGACTTGCATAAACTGCTCGCGCATTCGCAGATAGAAAGGAACCGAGCGGGTTTCCCCGAGGTACGCTCGTAAAAAGGCCGCATACGCTTCGGCACTGGCATGTTGGTACGAAGGAGCGGGGTGCTCCCAGGACAAGAGCGCATGGGTCATGGCTGCACCTCTTTTCCTAACGCCTGGCGATACTCTGCTACAACGACCGGATCAGCAACGCGGGTATACATCCTGGTCGATTCTGGAGAGGCGTGTCCCAGGCGCTTTTGCAACGTCAGTTCTCGCATCCCTCCTTCCCAGAGCTTGGTAGCATGGGTATGGCGCAAGGCGTGTGGGGTGATCCACGGCTCACGAATCCCCAGCCGCTCGCAGTGCCGCTCGAAAAGTTTGACTAAAGCGTGGTAGCCCAGCGGCTCATCGCGCCTCTTTCCCTTTCCGCCAATCAGAAACAGGTACGGGCTCTCCGCCTCTTGTGGGCGCTCAGCCATCACGTAATCGCTCACCGCTAGCAGCGTCTCGGGCTGATGGAGGTCCACGACTCGTTCTGTCCGGGATTTCGTGCGTACCCCTTTCGGGTGGTCGGTGCGATAGCGGATCGTGGCCCGGCGACGAGCGTAAGAGACGTCTTCGAGACGAAGATTGAGCACTTCGCCTGGCCGCAGTCCGCCATGCAGCATGAGGAGGATCATCGCCTTGTCTCGTTTGAGACGGAGAGATGCCAGCAGCGCGTTGACCTGTTCATCTGTCATGGGGCGAGGCACCCGCTGAACGGTTTTGACATGAACGGTTCGGCGAACTGGGCGTTGCCTGGAAGCGCTGCCCATGAACGGGCGATGGCGATCGGAGACGTGTGCGTAGGCGGGATCATCCACTTTCAAGATGGGATTTTCCGGGTACGGAAACTGCTCAGAAACAATCAAGAACTCGTAGAAGGAGGAAACCGCGGCAAAGATGCGGTTGATGGTCGCCGGTGCCAAGCTGGTCGCGGGACTGCCCTGCTCAGTCGTGCAGAGGACCAAGGCCAGCCTCTGAGCTTGCCGTCGACTGGGAAGGGTGAACAAGTACTCCAGAAACACCAGTGAACGAGCTGGGGTGAATTCCTGGTAGGAGAGGTGCTGCTTGTCAAGAAACGTCATGAAGTGCAGCAGATCGTAGGCGTACGCAGAGAGAGTGTTGGGGGAGTAGCCACGTGCGCGTAGGTGTCGTAAAAAGCCAGAGACAATGGGAATGGGCTGACCACTCTCATCGAGGAGTTCAAAGAACGACTGGTTGCTCACATCGAAATGGACACGTTGGACATGCATGATCACTTGCTCCTTTCGATCTTGAACGTCGGCCTGCTTGATGCTTCACCAACATTACTCGTGTTTTGGAGAAGTGTCTACATAACCTTATGCCCGTGGGCATCTACAAAGTTGTGCTGAATCTCAGCATCCGTGCAGTGTCCGCAGGATGCCCTCAATCATGGCCGCCACTTCCAAGGAGGAGCAGCTTTTCACCTGTGAGTAAATGCAGGTCGCCTTCTTTTCGACGTGCCAGTACACCATGATGCCTGGGCCGCGATAGCGAATGTGCCATTCAGTGAGC
>CAZFWN010000364.1:0-4004 GCA_964522745.1 uncultured Ktedonobacterales bacterium | reverse complement strand
GCGACCCGCGTGGGCAGGCCGTGCAGTTCGCCCATATAGCGGACAAAATCTTGCGCCAGCCAGTCTGTCGGCAGGCAATCATGCTCAGGCATATAGCCCACCAGGGCGCGAAGGGCCAGCGGCTCGCTTCGGACATCGCGGCCCACGACGGTAGCCTCGCCCTGGTCGGGGGTGAGCAGCCCCAGCAAGAGCCGGATCAGCGTGCTTTTGCCCGCGCCATTGGGGCCGAGCAGGCCGGTGCAGCCGGGCGTGACCGTAATGGTCGCGTGGTCAAGCGCCAGCAATCGGCCATAGCGCTTGCTCAGGTCTTTCGTCTGCACAACGAGCGTCTCCTGAGCCACCTGTTGTTCGTGCAGTGTTGCGTTCATACACAGCGCCTCGTTTTCGAGTGATCTCATACATAGTTGTGGCGGGCGAATCCGCCAATCATGGTGTTGTTCCTACACGCAACTATAGAAGCTATCTGTCACAGGTCTATCATCAACTTGTCTCAGCTTTGTCGCAGAATCCAGGCAGAGCAGAAAAGGACTTCTGAACCGCCGGTCTGGGCGGTATAATAGGCAGCAGAGACGCCGGCTGCCCAACCATCCGCCGATTAAAATCGGCGCTAGGGGCGCCTGCGGGCGCCACGAAGTCCCTGCGGGACTGATTGCGGGACTGGCAAAGCATCCTGGTCCCGCAGGGACATCCTGGCCGAAGGCCCCTAGCGCCGATTTTAATCGGCGAATAGGTGGCAAGCCAGGACGAAGACCCGGTGTATTTGTCATTTCAGTATTCGGCGAATGGCTGGTGGGAGAGAGCATGACGACTGTGCTGCTGGTCGAGGATGCGCGCGATCTGGCGCAGGTGATTATCCGTGAATTAGAGGCGGCGGGCTATCGCGTGGTGCATGCCATCGATGGTCTGGCCGCGCTGGAATTGCATGAGCGCGAGCGGCCCGCGCTGGTCGTCCTCGATTGGATGCTGCCCAAGCTAGATGGGCTGGAGGTGCTGCGCCGGCTGCGCCAGTCGGCGCCCACGCCGGTGCTGATGCTGACGGCGCGCAGCGAGGAGACAGACCGCGTAGTTGGCCTGGAGGTCGGCGCCGATGACTATCTGACCAAGCCGTTCAGCATGCGCGAACTGGTGGCGCGGGTGCGCGCTCTGCTGCGCCGCGCCGAATTGATCCGCCAGACGATGTCAGCTGATCGCAACGAGGCCGGCGAAACGCTCTGCCGGGGACCGCTGCGGCTCGACCCGCAGGCGCATCTGGCCGTGCTGGATGGCGAGCCGCTGGACCTCAGCCCCACCGAGTTTGCTTTGCTGCACCTGCTGCTGAAAAGTCCGGGGCGCGCCTTCAGCCGGGCCTATCTGCTGGATACTGTCTGGCAGGAGAATTATATCGGCGGGGACCGATCCGTTGATAATGCTGTCTTGCGGCTGCGCAAAAAACTGGGGTCTTTAGGAGAAGAGATCGAGACCGTCTGGGCTATTGGCTATCGGCTGCGCCCGGAGCGCTGAAGGGAAGGAAGAGAACATGATAACAAACGGCTGGCGTTCCTTGCTTTTCAGCGCTGGACTCTTGCGCGCCGTCAGCGAGATGGTGGTGATGCAGACGGCATTGACGCTTGGGGCGCTCATGCTGGTCCTCTCCCTGGGGACATCGATTGGAGCGGTTGTTCCAAGCCTGCTGGTTCTTGCCGGTCCTTGCTGCCTGGGCTGGGGCGCGGCGCGCTTGCGGCGTCCGGCAGGTCGTTGGTGGCGGCAGGCGCTTTCTGAAGTGGGAGTTGCCGGAGGGCTAGGTGTGCTTTACGGTGGCATCATCCTGGTGCTGGTACTGCCTGCGATGGCGGTTGTCCCGCTGCTGGTGAAAAGCATTTTCAATCAATCCTTCGTCACTACCCTGGAAACAAACTTTGCCGATGGTGAGTGGCTCCGTCTCTTCCGAATGGCCGTTGTGGACATCGGTATGATCGTCTTTGGGCTGTTCCTCTGCCTGCGGATCGGGGTGCGCTTGATCGCATTTTGGAACCGGCTGCGACGCACTCGCATGCGCTGGGCGCTGACCCACGCGCATCTGCTGGTTGCTCTGATGGGAGCGGGGTTGATAAGCGCGCTGGTTGTCCTGCTGGATGTCACTACCTCGCGCGGCAGTTCGGTTCTGGTACTTCTCTTTTTGTTGCTTATCCTGACCTGTATCGGGCTAGGGATTGTGTTACCGCCCTCGGCAGTCTTTTCCTACTTCTTTGCCCGCCGGATGACCCGGCGCATCGAGTCGCTGGCGAAGGCAGCCAGCGCGCTGCGGGCCGGCGATTATAGCATTCGTATTCCGGTGCAGGGAGAGGATGAGATTGCCCGGCTGCAAACCGACTTCAACGCGATGGCAGGCGCGCTTGAACGCGCGAGGCGCGATTTGCAGGCCGAGCGCGATAACGTGGAGACGCTGCTGAAAGCGAGAAGAGAACTGATCGCCAGCGTCTCGCATGAACTACGCACGCCAGTGGCGACGCTGCGCGGCTATCTGGAGTCTACCCGCGTTCATTGGGATGAGGCGCCGCCGCCAACGCTTCAGCACGATTTGCTGGTGATGGAGCAAGAGACGATCCGCCTGCAAGCGCTGATTAACGATCTCTTCACGCTGGCGCGGGCCGAGGTTGGCCGGCTGGAGATGCGCTGCCTGCCAACAGATGTTGGGATGGTGGCCCGCCGGGTGGTAGAGACAATGGCCCCGCTGGCCTGGCAATCCGGGCGAGTTGACGTTGTGGCGGATATTGCTCAGGATACCCCTTCAGCCCAGGCGGACGGCATCCGGCTGGAGCAGGTACTGCATAATCTGGTACATAACGCCGTGCGCCATACGCCGCCGGGCGGTATTGTGGCGATCATGGCGCAGGCTGACCCCGACGCGGTGCTGCTCCAGGTGCGAGATACCGGCGAGGGTATCGATCCCGCAGACCTGTCGCGCATCTGGGAGCGCTTCTATCGCACCGAGCGCGCCCGCGAGCATCCCGCCAGCGGCACCGGCCTGGGTCTTGCGCTGGTCAAAGAACTGGTGGAGGCAATGGGTGGTTCGGTGTCAGTAGAAAGTGTCCTGGGCGAAGGCAGTTGCTTTACCATCCGCCTGCCCCGCGCATCTGGCAATGCCGGCCCTGCCCCCGATATAAACGCTGCTAAAGAAATGATAGAGGTAGCATGAGGCATACCTACGGAACAGAAGATCCCCAATTTGGGGAGCTAGCTTTGCCTGATGGGCCTGGCCCCTATCCGGTTGCTATGCTGATTCACGGCGGCTTCTGGCGGGCGCGTTTTGACCTCTCGCTGATGGATGGCCTGGCCGAAGATTTGGTCTCGCGTGGAGTGGCCGCCTGGAATATCGAATATCGCCGCGTTGGCGATCCCGATGGCGGCTGGCCGAACACGCTGCTGGATGTCGCCGCCGCCCTCCAATATCTCAGCATCCTGGCTCCCGTGTATGAACTCGACCTTGCTCGCGTCGTGCCCATTGGGCATTCGGCAGGCGGGCAACTGGCGCTCTGGCTGGCCGCGCCCCGCCCCACCCCTGCCGGCAGGGATGCCGGCGCTACAAGCCCCACCCCTGCCGGCAAGATGCCGGCGCTACAGGTAAGGGCTGGTGAGACGCCGGCGCTACAAGGACCACCAGATGCAGAGGTCACAGTGGCGGGCGCGATCAGCCTGGCCGGTGTGCTCGATCTGGAGCAGGGCTACCGGCTCAACCTGGGCGAAGGCGCGGTGGCCGATTTCCTGCAAGGCGGCCCTGATACCGTTCCTGAACGCTACGCGGCGGCCTCGCCGGGCGCGCTGCTGCCGCTGGGCATTCCACAGATTTTGGTACATGGGTCTGAAGATAGCCTGGTGCCGCTGGGCATCAGCCTGCTCTACGCGCAGGCTGCGCGGGCGGCTGGCGATCAGGTGACACTGATCGAGTTGCCGGGCGTTGACCACTTTGCGCTGATCGATCCGCATTCCGGCGCCTGGGAGACAACCGCCGAGGCGTTGGAGGGATT
>CAZFWN010000363.1:0-4010 GCA_964522745.1 uncultured Ktedonobacterales bacterium | reverse complement strand
AGCCAGCGGGAAGGCACACCAAGCGTGTGCCTTCGAGATTTCTTGCAACAGAGCCAGTACTCGTCCCTGGCGTCATCAGCCCGTAGCTGGGTGTGGAACCCAGGATCACGCCCAAACAGGGCTGCCCAGCAAAAACGCCATCGCAAAGACGGTGGTCGTCTGGCCCTGGGTGTATGTTATCTGTAATCAAGAATTCGCTCTTTCTGGGAAAGAGGGAACAGAGAGGAGGACATACACGCATGCTTACTCTCCGCTGGGAGTCGTATCCTCATGTCGCCAAACAAGAACAAGCCCGGGAGTGGATTACCCTGCTGACTCACCTGCAGAAAGCCCCAAAGACGGTCGACGCCTACGCACGCTGCTTAGAGGATTTGCTGGTCTTTTTTGAGGCGCAGCACCTTCCTGTGCTTGAAGCCAGTCGTGGAGAACTGGCGCTCTATCTCAACGCCTTACATCACCGTTCCGTACCGGGTGGCGGAGGACTGGCGCTCGCCACCATTCAACAACGGCTGACCGTGGCGCGTCTGTGGTATGACGAACTCATTGCTCATCAGCAGCGGCAAGACGACGTGAACCCGGTGGGACGCGGAAGCTATCAGTCTGGGAGGCCGTTCGCTTCGCACCAGGACCGCGGACTACTGCCACGCGTCAAGCAGCAGCCCTGGATTCCCAGCGATCTCGAGTGGGATCGCTTCCTGGAGGTGGTCTTCCAAGAAGCCTCGCTCCGCACCCAGGCTATGGTCCTGCTGGCCTACGAAGGCGCCTTGCGTCGGAGCGAGGTGATTGGGGTGGGGGTCGCCGATATTGACTGGCCCCATGATCAGATCACCATTCGTCCAGAAACAGCCAAGAATGGCAGTGGACGCCTGATTTTTTACAGTGAGCCGACGCGCGAGCTGCTCAGTGCCTATATGCGGGTGCGCCAACAGGTGCTGCAGCAGAGTAGGCGCCGCTCATCGCCCTTTTCTGTTTCTCTCGGAATCCCATCGCAATCCTGGGTGCGGGCTCTCAGTGGAGATGTGGCATAAGATCGTCCAACGCCTGGCAACGAAGGCGCAGCTCCCCCGTTTCACGACCCACACGTTTCGGCATCTGCGCCTGACCGATTACGCGCGCTGCAAGCTGGAACTGTACGAGATTGCGCTCCTGGCGGGGCATCGCAGTATCGAGAGTACTCGCCTCTACCTCCATTTGAGTGGAACGGAATTAGGCGAGCGGGTCAAGCAGGCCACTCAGCAGATTGTGGCAACGCTCACCCGCAAAGTTCAGAAAGTCAGGCAAACAGATGTCTAAACTGGTCCTCTCCACAGCCGGGTTTGATCGCAGCAGCACATTGACCGTCGAGGAGCGCGAGGTGATCGATTACGCCGTCGCACACGCCGGCTTGTATTCTGCCCGAACCCACCCCTTGGGCTTTGAACGCCTCCTGGGGCCGCTGCGGGCGGCCCTGGACTTTGCTGGCATCCCTGGTGCTGAACACTACTACGCGGTGCGCGTGCTCTTGAACGAGATGCACCGCCGTCAGACTTCCTACTGGGCCTGGTCGCCCGACGACTGGTGGGAAACGATTGGCCAGACCCGGGAAGCCTTCTGCCAGCGCCACGGAACCATGGGACCGAAAGCCCGGCAGCAGGTGCTCGTGGTCGCCTATTGGTTGGTTGGTTTTGACGGCTTCCTCCACGAGTCTGTCTCAGACCTGGTCCTGGCTCGTGCCGCAGCGAATGTCTTTGGTTCCCACTGTCTGGAAGCAGCCATCCAACGCTTGGCGCCCATCTTAGAGGCGCATGGCTATAGCCGCGCCCATGTGGTCGCATGCTTGCGTCAGACCCTAGCCCGGCTCTTTTTGCTCAATCGCAGTCCGGCGGTGGAAGACCTGACCCTGGATCTGTTGGAACGGGAACAAGCACGAGCCGAGCCTGCAGCGGTGGCTGAAGGGGTCGTCTTAGTCTCTCAAGCCATGACGGAACTGAGGCTCTTGCCACGAGCGCTCTCCTGGCGTCGGGCACGGGTCTCCTGGGCTGAGCGGATCAGGGCGCTCGACCTGGCACCAGAATGGGCAGAGTGGTGTCTGGCCTGGTGCCACCGTTCTCCTTTGACCGATCGCACCAAAGAGACCTGTCTGCATTATTTGGGGAAGGTCGGGGTCTGGCTCCGAGCCACCCATCCCCACATCACCAGTCCCGAAGAGTGGGATGATCACCTGGCCTTGGAGTTTGTGACGGCCCTGGCTGCGATGAAGGTCGGGGACTTTGTTGGAAAGAAATCGCCTGAGCAGGTCGTCGGCTGGGGCAAGGCCCTCAGCCCCCGCTCTCAAGATCATATCCTCTTTGTCTTGCGCCGCTTTTTCCTCGACTTACAGGAAGTCCCTCATCAAGTGGGCGTGGCCCCTCCACGCCGGTTACCTCGCCATTTCAATCCGCTCCGTCTGTTCCAAACACCCACTTCCCTCCGCCGACTGATTGGGCCTGATCCGCGGGTCATTGATGATGCTTGGTGGTGGAAACTCTTGCACGCGGCCATCGAGTTAACCCAAGCCGATTTGCCTCATGCGTCAGGAGACGGCCTGCGCTATCCCCTGGCCTTGGTCCGGGCCGTCGCCGTGACCTGGTGTTTTTCGGCCCTGCGCTCGGATGAAATTCGGCGCTTGCGCGTGGGGTGCATTCGCTGGCACTGGGATGAGGAGATGCAGCCAGTGGGCGGAGAAGCGCCTCCAGCGGAGGCCACCTGTTTCTTACAGGTGCCCGTGAACAAAACGTGGACCTCGTTCTGGAAACCCGTCTACGCCCTGGTCGGGCGGTGCATTGAAGAGTGGCAAGCCCTGCGTCCTCCTCAACCCAAGCAACTGGCCCAGAAAACGAACGAACTGGTCGATTTCCTCTTTGCCTATCGCGGTCGGCGCATTGGCCCAAAGTATCTGAATGACTTTCTGCTTCCCTACTTGTGTCGCAAAGCCGGGGTTCCCCCAGCAGACGCGCGTGGGGCCATCACCAGCCACCGGGCACGAGCAACGATTGCGACGATGTATTACAACTGCCCTGAAGGCTTATCTGGCGCCGAAGTGCAAGAGTTCTTGGGCCATGCGGATTTTCGGTCAACGCGCTCCTATCTCAAAGTCAGCCCGACGAAATTAGCGCGGGCCGTCGCACGCGCCAACAAGAACTCCCGCCTGGTCAAGGTCATCATCGATCCCACCGCGGCAGTTCAGGGCGAACCAGCCATCTTTTACGACCTGGGGGATGGAACCTTGTGTGGCAATCCCTCGTGGGCGGCTTGCCCCCACCGGATGGCCTGTATCAAGTGTCCGATGCATATGGGCATGGAACTGACACAACTGATTCGTGCGCGTGAGGGTATCCTGCATCTGTTGCAGGAAGTGCCAGACCTGTCAGAGGAAGAGCGCGCAGCAGCCGAAGGGGATCAAGCCATGCTTGAGCGATTGATTCAGAAGTACCGAGACATGCCGCCCCCACCAGTGCCTAATGAGCGGTACCGATTCAAGGGGTGCTCGTCACAGCAAGCGGTTGGGAAACTGCTTCCTGTCCTGCAAAAGCAGGCTTGATGAGCAAAGAAGGTGGCTGATACTCTTGACATTTTGATTCCATATAATATCGGCGTGGAGCATCTTGGGCTGAATTGCCGATTGGTTCCGCATCAGGCCATCGATGATATACAGTCCTTCCCACGTGCCACAGGTGAGAAAGTGGGTAAAGAGCGCAATGTAGGTGTCGGCGATATGGGCGTAGCGGATGCCCCCCCACCCGCTATAGCGGAAGTGCGGTTCCGCAATCAGGTTCTCGCGGGCCAGCTCCAATTTGGTGCCATCGGCAGCGGCGTGTTGCCCGGTCCCCCAGAAACGCGGCAGGGCACAGCGGGCATAGACATTGTTGACATCAGTGATCGCGCGATCAATCAGCGTTGCGGTGACATGGCGTCGGTTGGTGTAGGAGAGTTCGTGGGCTGAAACAGCCTGGCGCAGATGCCGCGCGGTCTGCGCTGGCCCCAAATTACAG
>CAZFWN010000362.1:0-4013 GCA_964522745.1 uncultured Ktedonobacterales bacterium | reverse complement strand
ATGCTGCTCCAGATTCTGGAGGATGGCAAACTGACCGACGCCAAGGGCCGCACGGTGGACTTCCGCAACACCATCGTGATTATGACCTCCAACGTCGGCGCCAGCGAGATGAACAGGCAGGCGGCCATTGGCTTCACCCAGGGCAAGGACAAAGACAAGGCCGTTCAGCAAGAGTACGAGCGGATGAAGGATAAGGTGCTGGGGGAGTTGAAGAACACCTTCAAGCCCGAATTCATCAACCGTATCGACGCCATCATCGTCTTCCACTCCCTCAAGCAAGAGGAAGTGCGCCAGATCGTCGATCTGATGCTGGCCCGCGTGCGCGCTCAGCTCACCGAGCAGCAGGTCGAATTGATCGTCTCTGACACCACGAAGGACTTCCTGGTGTCGAAGGGCTTTGACCCAGCCTTTGGCGCCCGTCCGCTGCGCCGGACCATCCAAAACATGGTGGAAGATCCGCTCGCAGAGGGACTGCTCCAGGGCAAGTTCAAGCCTGGCGATGTCGTCGAAGCAATCGTTGTTGATGGCGCGCTGGTGCTTGAACCACGCCGCCAGTTGGAGTTGCCGCCTCCTCCGCCAGAAGCTGCGCTTTCGGCGGGCGAAGCGTCAAGCGAAAGCCTATAACTGTCTAGAGCCTGAACTGGTTCGTCTCCGGCGCGCATGCGTCTCTGTCTCGCGTAGAGCCTCTCAGCGACGAGAGACAGGGCGCCTGCGCCTCTGGCGAGTCGGGGTCAGGCTCATTCTCTGCCCGCTGTAGCAAGGCCATGCCGAAAACCTATACCAAATATGTCTGCCAGCAATGCAGCTACGAAAGCGCCAAATATCTGGGCCGTTGCCCAGATTGCAGCGCCTGGAATAGCTTTGTCGAAGTCGTAGAACACGCCACGCCAACGAAGAGCGCCGCCAGCGCCCGTCCGGCAGGCGGCGGAGCAGGACGCTTTACCCAGCCTATGCCGCTTTCAGCCGTCCAGGCTATCGCGCACACGCGCCTCTCCACCGGCATTGGTGAGATGGATCGCGTGCTGGGCGGCGGCGTGGTTGCCGGCTCAGTCATTCTGGTGGGCGGTGAGCCGGGCATCGGCAAATCGACCCTGCTGTTGCAGGCCGCCGGCAATATCGCTGCCGGTGACGGTGTTGTCCTCTATATCACCGCTGAAGAATCAGCCGAGCAGGTCAAGATGCGCGCCGAGCGCCTGGGCATCGGCAGCGATCAGCTCTATCTCTACCCGGAAAGTGATCTGGATACCATCGTCGAGACCATTACCAGCCTCAAACCGGCGCTGGTGATCGTCGATTCAATCCAGACCATCGCGTCTGAACTCTTGACCTCTGTACCTGGCAGCATCAGCCAGGTCCGCGATGGCGCCAACCGGCTGCACCGCCTCGCTAAAAACTTGCATGTCCCGATTTTCATTATCGGGCATGTCACCAAAGAAGGCTCTGTCGCCGGCCCGCGAGCGCTTGAGCATATTGTAGACGCCGTACTCTATCTGGAAGGCGAGCGCTTCCACACCTACCGCCTGCTGCGCGGCGCGAAAAATCGCTTTGGCGCCACGCACGAGATAGGGGTCTTTGAAATGCAAGGCGAGGGCATGGTCGAGATTCCTAACCCCTCGGCCATCTTCCTCAGCGAGCGCGGACCCCGCGCCAGTGGAGCCTCCGTCGTGGTCAGCATGGAGGGCACCCGCCCGTTGCTCGTTGAGGTGCAGGCGCTGGTCTCGTCCGCCCCCTTTGGCACGCCACGCTTCACGACCACCGGCGTCGATCACAACCGACTGATGATGCTGCTGGCCGTCCTTACCAAGCGGGTGGGACTCTTATTATATAATCATGATGTCTATGTCAATGTTGTTGGGGGCTTCACGCTCGATGAGCCAGGGATAGACCTGGGCGTCGCAGCAGCTATTGCCTCCAGCTTCAAGGAGCGGCAAATCCCTCCAGATGTCGCGCTGATCGGCGAGGTTGGCCTGTCCGGCGAGGTCCGTTCGGTGAGCCGGGTCGAGTTGCGTGTGCGAGAAGCTGAGAAATTGGGCTTTCGCAAATGTATTGTGCCAAAGTCTGGCACGCCTCTTGATAGAGGTGGCAACGAACTTGTGCGTGTTTCAACACTGGCTCAAGCTCTGGATGCTGCTCTGGAATAGCCGGCATGCTTATATAGCAGGGAGATCAGCAGTCAAAAGAGTAGTCATTGTATGGTAAGATGGTAGGAGAATCGTTTGTAGCAAGCGCACACCCTGACAGAGCAGTGTCCGCTCGCTAGGGTGTGGCTGGAAATCTGGTTATTGGCGCGTAATGAACTTGTTTTTCTCAGGGGGGAGTAGGCGCCCGACAACGCATCACCGCCGGAGGATGAATTGGCCGATGACGTTGATTGCAATCATCCATTGTTTATTGCTTGCCCCCTCTGAATCCGTCGTACAGCATGTGGCATCTCAACCAAATAACCGGGCCAGTAGAAGGCTCGGCATGGATGTCATCGGCTTTCTCGCAGCACGAGTGATGATGTGGTGGGGCGGAACACAGGAAGGAACCGCCCTCTTATCTTCATCTGGCGTGTTGGGGATGCAGCAGCTCTCGGAGGTTGCAAGCTATGTCAGCAGCACTCATCTCCCGCATCGTCGGGGCAATCGTTGCCATCGGTGTGGCCTTTGGCGTCACTCTGGATCAAGAGCAGCAGAAGCACTGGGGCTGGCCTATCGTCATCGGTGTCGCTCTTGGCTGTGGCCTGATCGCTCTGATCATTACTCCTTATGTGACCATTCACCCCTACCGCTGGGTGCGTAATGTTATTCGTCGCGCCTCGGCAGGGGACATCGTTGCCGCCACCATCGGCCTGATTATCGGCCTGATTATTGCGGCGCTACTCACCTTCCCGCTCTCACAACTGACCGTGTGGAATCTGGGCAAGGTGCTGCCATTTGTCGGAGTGCTGCTCTTTGGCTATCTCGGCGTGGCTATCTCCGTTTTGCGCAAACAAGACCTGGCGCACCTTTTTGGTGGCATCTTGACGCTGCGCCAACGCCGTGCCGCCGAGCGCGAAGAGCGTGACCGAGAGGCTCGTGACCGAGAGAGCCGCGATCAGGAAGACGGCGAGGGCCGCGACACCAGCCGCGACAGCCGCAACCTGATCTTCTCCACCAACAAAGCCAAAAAGAACGGCAAGGTCTCCGATAAGATTCTGCTGGATACCAGCGCCATCATCGATGGCCGCATCGCTGACATCAGCCAGACTGGCTTTGTCAACGGCACATTACTGGTTCCACGCTTTGTTTTGGAAGAGCTACAACATATCGCCGATTCCGCCGACAGTCTGCGCCGCAATCGAGGCCGGCGCGGTCTGGACATCCTCAACCGGCTGCAAAAAGAAACCAACATCCCCGTTGAGATCACCGACGCCGATATAGATGGCGTCTCTGAAGTCGATGCCAAGCTGGTCAAGATGGCGCGCAACCTGCACTGCCCCATCATTACCAATGACTTCAACCTCAACCGCGTGGCCGAACTGCAAGGCGTCAAGGTTCTCAACATCAACGAACTGGCAAACGCCGTCAAGCCCGTCCTGTTGCCCGGTGAAGAGATGCAGGTCAAGATCATTCAGGATGGCAAAGAACTCGGCCAGGGCGTCGGCTATCTCGACGATGGCACCATGATCGTCGTCGAGGGTGGCCGCCAGCATATGAACAGCACCGTCGAGGTCACCGTCACCCGCGTGCTGCAAACCGTTGCCGGGCGCATGATCTTCGCTCATCCCAAGGCTGGCGCCACCAAACGCTAATCGGAGAGGAAGCAGCAGGGGATGGGTACTGAGCGCGGACGGGTCGCCGCCGTCATCGTGGCCGCCGGCAGCAGCCAGCGCATGCAGGGCATCAACAAAGCCTGGACGGTGCTTGGCAGCAAACTGCTGCTGGCGCACAGCGTCAGCGTCTTCGAGCAATCGCCGCTGGTCGATGACATCGCGCTGGTGCTGGCGCCAGATTTTCTGGCCGAGGGCGCGCAGCTTTGCGAACACGAGG
>CAZFWN010000361.1:0-4014 GCA_964522745.1 uncultured Ktedonobacterales bacterium | reverse complement strand
GTCAGGGGCGCCTCCGCTTCATTGAGATTGAACCAGAGGGTGTTTTCCAGCCAGAAGCGGTAGAGAAAGCTTTCAAAAGACGGCGCGCACACCTGCGTGTAACGCAGGATATTGTTCACCGCGTTTTCGCTGAGGGGGCCGGAGTCTTCCTCATCTTCCGGGTCATCAAGCAAGTAGGCTGAAACAACAACGCAGTGTTCGCCTTTGGGCGTGAGGTAGAGATACCAGAGCAAGCAGTCTTGCTGGTCGTTCAGGAAGCGCAGCAGGTAGCCGTTCTCGCTGCCTGGGCAGGTGATGATCTCCTTTCCTAAGGAGAAATAGCAGGCGGTGCAAGAGTCGATACGGTCTTGCAGTGCTGGCGAGGCCATGAACTGGAGAAACCCCGGCGGCAGAGTGAGGCCAAGCTGCTCGGCCTGGGCGGCGATCTTTTCCAACTGGGGTGTGAACTGCTGCGCTTCGCCGGGCGCGCGCGGGTCTTCTGACATGGGCATCAGGCTGGCCTGCTCTGGCGGTTCGAGCCAGTCGAGCGTGCCCGTGAATTGCGCTTCGGCGATGGGCGGGATACTGTCATACTCGTAGAAGCAGTAGGTGCCGTCGCAGGGGCGATACTTGCCCAGGTCAAAGGACCACCAGGCGGGCTGAAAAGGCGTGGGATTTGCTGCAAGCTGACTCATTGGGATGGGTTCTCCTTCGGATGCGTTGTAAGCGAGCGATCAAATGCCGGGTTAAAGCCTGAGCAGAGGGTATCCTAGCGAGGGAAACAATGCAACCCCTTGAGAAGTATTCTTTCCAGCGAGGCAAAAAGAGGCACGGGCTGCGCGGGAGAGATAGTCAGGTCAGACTACTTCTTGACAGTGGCATAGTTTAGTGCTAAACTATTGTGGAGGATAACGAAAAGCAAGTGCAGGTCTGTTGGCTGATAACGGTTTAGGGCTAAACCTGAATTTGCTTTGGTTCATGTAAAAAAGGAGCGCGATGATGCAGCTTGGTGGCATCCATCATATTACGGCCATTACCGGAAATGCGTCGCAGAATGTTGCTTTTTATACGCAGGTGCTTGGCCTGCGGCTGGTAAAGAAGAGCGTCAACCAGGACGATGTTTCGGCCTATCATCTGTTCTACGCGGATGAGGCCGGGCATCCGGGTACGGACCTGACCTTTTTTGACTGGCCGACAGCGGGGGCGAACCATCCGGGCGCCGGCACCATCTCGGCGATTGCCTTTGGCGTGCAGGGGCGCGAGGCGCTGGACTGGTGGGCGCAGCGCTTCGCGCGTCTGGGTATCGAGCATGATGGGGTGCAACTGCGCGGCGAGGAGGGTCGGGCGGTGCTGGCCTTCCGCGATCCTGAGGGGCAGCGGCTGGAACTGATAGACGATGGAGGGCGGCTGGCCGGCCAGCCCTGGAAGCAGAGTCCGATTCCTGCCGAGATGGCGATTCGTGGCCTCTACGCGGTGCGGCTGACGCTCAGGCGGTTGGAGCCGAGCGCGCGGTTTCTGACGGAGACGCTGGGCTTCCGGCAGGCGGGGTCGTATCAGTCCGCGCAGCAGCGGCCTGTGACGATCTTTGAGGTTGGCCCCGGCGGGCCTGGGGCTGAGGTGCATATCGAGGTCTGGCCGGAGGCGCCCTATGGGCATCCGGCGATTGGAGGCGTGCATCACGTGGCCTTCCGCACGCCAGACGAGGCGGAACACGCGCAGTGGCAGGCGCGGCTGGTCGGGTCTGGGCGGCAGGTGACGCCGATCATCAACCGCTTCTACTTCTATTCGATCTACTTCCGCGAGCCGGGGGGCGTGCTGTTTGAGATTGCCACCGATGGCCCAGGCTTTGCTGCCGACGAAGACCCGGAGCATCTGGGCGAGCGGCTGGCGCTGCCGCCCTTCCTGGAGCCGCGCCGCCAGGAGATCGAGGCGGGCCTGCGCCCCATCGAGCCGGTGACGTTCGCCGCTACGAAGTAAGCAAGCGTGTTGCTGCTCAGGCTTGCAAGCCTGGGCAGCAACACGCTCCTCTGGCCGAGATACCTGTCCCCTCATCGTTGAAGGCGCTGAAATGCACAGGCGAGGCTGTCTTATGCCCCGTCTGCTGAGTGGGAAAGTATGGGCTTGATGTCAACGACTGGCGTTCCATCAATCGCTTCTATTGGTCCCACTTTTACGCTCTTGCCGGCGATTTCCAGAACCGTTACCCGATGGAGGCCAAGTGGATTTGGGCGATCAGGGGACCGTGTGGCAAAGACTCCGGCCAGAGGCATGGTCTCGTCCCCACGCGGATGCACTTTCAAAATGTCGCGCGTAGCTCTGTGCAACCAGGTAATCACGAAGATTTCATCGCCCACCGCAATGCCTTCAAGCCCCTCTGCAACCGGCGCATCTACTTCAAGCCAGGCGTCGGGCGCGCCTTCGCGGCCTTGCCTGGGAGCTTCTCCAAGCTGTTTGAGCGGCGAGCGAAGAGAGCCAATTGGGTAAAGCACATAGTCACTTTCTGGCATGACCTTCCCCCCTGTGATTTCTAGAAATCTCTGTTCATGCGAGGCTCTTTTATGCGAAACTACGAAGACATGCGTGCCGTTCACCAGCCCGCGCCTGCCACCTGCCTGGTGGGGGCGTTGAGGCGGTTGAAGAGGTTGGTCGTGGCGATCATGAGCAGCAGGGCCGCGAGTCCCTGCTCGTCGTAGTGTCGGGTGGCCTCCTCCCAGATCTCGTCGGGGACTGGGTCCGCCCGATCAGCCAGGCGAGTGGCCGCCTCGGTGAGCGCGAGGGCGGCCCGTTCGGCGTCGGTGAAGTAGGGCGCTTCCCGCCAGGCGGCCACCGCGAAGAGGCGCTCGTCTGTTTCGCCGGCCTTCCTGGCGCTGCGAGCGCCTGAGTCAACGCAGAAGCTGCATCCATTGATCTGGCTCGCGCGCAGGTGGACAAGCTCAAGCGTTGCCTGGGACACGCCGCCCTGTCTCGTGGCCTTGAGCAGCCCTTGGATAGCGTGCATGGCGTCAGGAAAGATCGTTGCCGGGTTGCTCATTCGTGCGTGCATGACTATGCTCCTTTACGGGTCTTCAACTGTTTTTACAGACTTGGGATGTGGTCACATCGAGTGGGTTTCCCTCGTCACTACACTGACGGAACGCGACGAAAGAATGTGACCAAAAAAATAGACACATTGAGGGAAATGATCATGAACGAACGTGACTGGCTGGCGGAGCAATTCGAGGCCAACCGGACCCATCTGCAAGCGGTGGCCTACCGGATGCTTGGCTCGCTCTCAGAGGCGGACGACGCTGTACAGGAGTCCTGGCTTCATCTTAGCCGCTCCGACACGAGCGGCGTCAAGAACCTGGGCGGCTGGCTAACGACGGTGGTGGCGCGGGTGTGCCTGGATATGCTGCGCTCGCGCAAGTCGCGGCGCGAGGAGTCCCTGGAAGCAGCGGTGTCCGAGCCGATCCTGAGCCGAGAGGGTGGGATCGACCCGGAGTACGAGGCGCTGCTGGCCGACTCGGTGGGTCTGGCGCTGCTGGTCGTCCTCGACACCTTGACGCCCGCCGAGCGGCTCGCGTTCGTGCTGCACGACCTCTTTGACGTGCCCTTTGACGAGATTGCCAGCGTCGTGGGGCGCTCCCCGACGACGACCAGGCAGCTTGCGAGCCGCGCCCGCCGGCGGGTGCGGGGAGCGGCGAGGGGCAAGGACGCCGATCTCACTCGCCAGCGAGCGGTGGTTGATGCCTTCCTCGCTGCCTCGCGCTCCGGTGACTTCGAGGCGCTGCTCGCGGCGCTTGACCCGGACGTCGTCTTCCGCCAAGACCTTGCTGCCGTGCCGACGGGCGTGTCCAGGGAGGTGCGTGGGGCGCCAGCCGTCGCCAGGCTGTTCGCGGGACGCGCTCAGGAGACCCAGCCGGCGCTCGTCAATGGCTCGGTAGGCGTCGTTGTGGCCCCGCGTGGACGGCTGATGCTCGTCCTCGAACTCACGCTGACGGGCGGCAAGATCGCCGAGATCAACGTGGTCGCCGACCCCGCGCGCCTGAGCCAGCT
>CAZFWN010000360.1:0-4052 GCA_964522745.1 uncultured Ktedonobacterales bacterium | reverse complement strand
GCGAGCAGAGCAAGTGGCGCGACGCTGGCCGCCGCGCCGCCCTGCGGGGATGGTAGGAACCGCTTGTAGCGCCGCCCTCTCTGGCGGCCCGTCCTGTTGGGCCAACACCGAAGCCAGCGCTGCAAGTTCATAGCACAGGAGGCTTTATGGAAGCAGCAGAACTGCTCGAAGCACTCAAAAAGCTACTGCCGGCTGAGCGACTGGCAATTCTTGAGGCCGCTCTGCGGCTGACCCGTGAAGAAATGGGGCAAGCAGATCAACCACTGAGTAAGGCCGAGAGAAAGCGACAGATGGCCCTGGCGGCTGAAGCACTCCTGCCTGACTATATAGCAGACGATGAATTGACTATCTTTACGGCGCTCGACAGTGAGGATTTTCAGGTGTATTCTCAAGCCGATCAGGAGGGCATATGACCCCAACAGAGATTTTGGAAGAACTAAGCAAGCTCCCAGCTACCGAACGCCTAGCAATCCTTGAGGCTGCCTTGCGCGAGGCTCGTGAAGAGATGCAACCAGGAAACCCAACAACAGAACTAACAGAACGACAGGTGCCTCCGGCAAGAGAAAGACGCTCAGGTTCTCTGGATGAAGTGGAAGGATTCCGAGGTTTCTTGCTCAGGATATTCAGAGTTTTTACAGGCTAGAGTTTTTGTATTCTCTTGAGAAAAGTTGACTGCGTAGGGGTCTATGTATGCAGGCATTGCCTCCCATCAACGTCGCCGAGTTGTTTCCTCAAGAGCGTGCCGCGCTCTTAGCACTGCTTCGCACGCTTTCTGATGAGCAGTGGGCCAGTCCGACTGTTTGTGCTGATTGGTCTGTACACGATGTAGCGCTGCATCTCCTTGGCGGTGATATTGGCATTCTCTCAGCCAGACGCGATGGCTACCGGGAACCGCGCCCGCCGCACCTGAATTTATCAGATTGGGATACCCTGGTAGCATTCATTAACCAACGCAATGCGCTCTGGGTCGAGACCACTCGGCGTATCAGCCCGCGCCTGCTCTGTGAATTTTTACAGCTGACAGGTGAGGGCATCGCTCAGCTTTTTGCCCAACTCGATCAGTCAGCGCTGGGCGTTCCAGTTCAGTGGGCCGGTCCTGATCCTGCCCCAGTCTGGCTTGATACCGCCCGTGAGTACACCGAGCGCTGGCTGCATCAGCAGCATATCCGCGATGCAGTCGGGCAGCCAGGGCTAAAAGAGCCGCGCTGGCTGGCGCCCGTCCTGACGGCCTTCATCTATGCCCTGCCTCGAGCTTTGCAAGCGATCAGCGCGCCAGAGGGAACTGCCGTTCAGTTGGTGATTACCGGCCCAGCAGGCGGGAATTGGTCAGCAGTACGAACAAATCAGCTCTGGATGCTGACAACCACTCACTCCGAAACGCCCGCCGCCAGGGTGACGATAGATGAGGAAACAGCCTGGCGACTATTTACCAGGGGAATAAGTACAGAGGCAGCGCTAGCACGCATCCAGCAGGAAGGCGACGAGCTGCTTGCAAGCAAAGTGCTAGAGATGGTTTCCATTATCGCCTGAGGAGAAATTCCAGCAGCGCAGAGGTCACTTCTTCTCGCGCCTCCTGCTGCACCCAATGGCCGCAGTGGGGAATGAAGTGGACGCGCAGGTCTGGCACGAAGCGCTCGGTTCCTGCTACCAGTTCTTTACCGAGAAAGCGATCCTCCTCGCCCCAGAGGATCAGCGTGGGCGCGCTGATTGGCCTATTGGGCAGCTTGCGGCCCCAGCGCACGGCGGCGCGATAGTAGTTGATGCCGGCGGTCAGCGCGCCTGGCTGGCCCAGCGCCTCGGCATAGACGCGCAGATCGTCATCGCTAAAGGCTTCCTGACGCACGGCGCTGCCGCGCATGGCGCGGGTGATGGTGCGCAGGGGATCGCGCCCCAGCACGCGCTCTGGCAGCCAGGGAAGCTGGAAGAAGAAAATATACCAGCTTTTGCGCAGTTGGCGCGGCGAGCGCAGCCCCTCGGCAAAGCGCGCCGGGTGCGGCACATTGCAGATCACCAGCTTCTCCACCGCTTGCGGATAATCCATCGCAAAGCGCCAGGCAACAGCGGCGCCCCAATCGTGCCCAACAATGATCGCCCGCTCTTCGCCAAACGCCCGAATCAGCCCCATGACATCCGCCGTCAGCGCCGGCAGATCATAGCTGCGCGCGCCCTTTGGCTTCTCGCTCAGGTTATAGCCGCGCATATCCGGCGCGACGGCGCGAAAGCCGGCCTGCGCCAGCGCCGGCAAATACTGACGCCAGGAATACCAGCACTCCGGGAAGCCATGCAGCAGAATCACCAGCGGGCCACGCTCGCCCTGTGTGACTATATGCAAGCGAATTCCATTGGTCGTGATTTCCATTTCTTTCCAGGTGGCAGGCTTCATGCTACCTCACTCCTTAGATCATGCAAGCGCGGTATGCTTGCAGAGAGACCATTGATACACACAAAAGTGCGGAACGCTTCTGGCAGTAAGAGCATAGCGCGAGCAATCATCCCAATGAAAGAGAGCGATGCCATGTTGAAAACCCTTGACCGCGCCATCAGCATCAAGACCCTCCTCTGGGCCTTTCCACTCGTGAGCCTGCTCAACAGCATCGAGGGCGTGCTGACGCGAGAGCGCTTTGCCCGCTCGATGCAAACCGATCTAGAAGCGGTGCAGACCATTGCCCGGCAAAAGCTGCCCGCAGAAGTGCTGGCCCGCATCGATGCGGAGCAGGCCAACCAGCCCCAGATTATCACAGCCAGAGCGAGGCTCTTCAAGATGACCACGCCCAAGGCCATCGCCCTGGCGCTCTCTGGCTTCGCCTTCAACAGCGCGCTCACCGCCTGGGTAACACAAGCGCCGCGCCCAGGCACGCCGGCCAGGCTCTTTACCCTCCTTGGCTCCTTCGACGCCTGCCAGGCACTCAACCAGATCCTCCTCACGCTGGCGCTGCGCCGCTACACGCCCGGCGTCCTGACCGGCAGCGGCATCACCCTCCCCTACCTGCTCTACGCCTTCTACCGTCTCTTTTACGGGCATCTTGTCAGCCGGCGAGCGCTCTCGTGGTCGCTGGGCGCCGGCGCCTTGCTCAGCCTGCCCAGCGCGCTGGCTGGCCTGGCCTTCGGCTGGCTCTTCGCCAGAGCCAGAGTAGAGTGAGGATACTCCTGGCGAGTTACAGCAGGGTCGGATGCTCGTTAGCAACAATGCGAGCAACGATACTCGCTACTCAACAGAAGGGATGCTTCGATGGATACACGCATTCCTGCCCTGCTTCACCCCCTCCTTGATGCGTATCTACACAGGCTGGAACCATTCAGCCCGCACATCTCTGGCATCTATCTCTACGGCTCTCTCGCCCTGGGCGCCTTTGAGGAACCGGCAAGCGACATCGATGTTGTCGCCTTGACCGAGGGCGAGTGGGCGCCGCTCGAACTCAAGCACCTCGCCACGCTTCATAAACACCTGAGCAGCGCCTCTCCATTCGGCAAGCGGCTGGAGGTCTACTATATTCCCGCCCGCTATCTTGGCGTGCTGCACCCTGACCAGCAGCAGGGTGGGCTGACTCCCTACCCTGCCGCGCACGATGGCAGGTTTTCGCCCACCACCTATGAAGGACTGAACGCCGTGACATGGTGGACCATCCAACATCACGGGATACGCCTGCTGGGGCCGGATTGTTCCGCGCTGCCCCTGGATATCGCCTGGCAGGATGTGCTGTCTACCATGCGCTTCAATCTGGATGGCTACTTTGCGCGCAAAGTCAAACGCCCCTACGTCTATTGGTTCGACGCGGGAGTGGAATTTGCCGTCACCAATATGTGCCGCATTCTCACCACGATAGAAGAGGGCGAGATTATCTCCAAATCGGCGTCGCTCACCCGCTGGCGAGACCGCCTGCCCGAACGCTGGCAGCCGCTCATCGATGACGCCTGGCGCATCCGTCATCATCTGGCCCAGCCAGCGCTGTACCCACATCGCCTGCGCCGCATGAGAGAGACGCTGGCCTTTATCCAGTATGGGCGCGAGCGCGGCGGCAAAGCGCTGAGGGTCGCCGGGATATAGCAGGACG
>CAZFWN010000359.1:0-4063 GCA_964522745.1 uncultured Ktedonobacterales bacterium | reverse complement strand
GGTGGTGCTGCTGTTCCACGCGCTGGGCGCCCTGATCTACGCCATTGCCGGCCCGTCAGAGCAGCCAGCCCTGGCGCCAATGGGCGTACCCTCCCCACCGAGCGCGTGAGCAGCACTTGCTTATAGCGCCGGCAGGGATGCCCCCGCCTGTAGCGCCGGCATCCCTGCCGGCGTTCGTCTTCGCCTGCGAAGGAGGCTTCGTGTCCCAGAGGGACATCCTGGCCCTGGGCCGCGTAGCGCCGATTTGAATCGGCGGATGGTTACACCCAGATGTCCGAGGTGCAATCGCCGCCGGGATAGCGCATCTCGTGGGCGCGAGACGGGCCGTTTGGCTCTTTAGAGAAATCCACGTAGAAGTTCTCGTTGACCTTCAGGCCGCCCAGCTCGGTATCGCAGTCCACCTGCAACACATAGGAGCCAGCCTTGCCCAGATCGGGGTAGAACTGGTTATCCCACACGCTGTAGAGCGAATTGGTCACATACAGCCGCTTGCCATCCAGGCTCAGTTGCAGCATTTGCGGGCCGCCCTGCGGCGCGTGCCCCTGCACCGGCTGCCCCTTACCCAACAACCCACCAGTCCAGACTTGCCCGGCCAGCCGGGGATGCGCCGGATCGCTCACATCGTACTGGCGGATGTCGCCGTGCAGCCAGTTGGAGAAGTAGAGGTAGCGATCATCCATCGACAGCACCAGATCGGTAATCAGCCCCGGCACTGGAATCGGCCAGCCCGCCAGTTCTACCGCCTGCTCCTCGATGATCTTGTCCGCCTGCCAGTGCCCATTCGGCTTGTGGCAGTGCCACATCGTACTGCTCAGCGCCGCGCCCACAAAGGCGTGCGGGCTGTCAGGGTTATGATGGAAGCGAATCTCCAGCGGCACCAGCCCGGTCTCGCCCAGGTCCACCGTCTGGATAAGGTCGTGCTTCTGCCAATCCCAGAAGTGCAATTGATGGCCGTACTTGCCGGCCACCACGTCTTGCAGATCAAAGCCCTTGCTAAAGGTGTTCGGCGCGGCCCACTCGCTGCTCATCATCACATTATGGCGCGGCTGATACCAGAAATCGTAGTTGAACTGCATGCCGGCGGCCTGATGCTCCCAGCGGCCAGCGATCTCAAAGTCCTCGTTGAGCAGCAGGAAGCCGCCAGGGCCATTGCCCTCGCCATCGCCCAGCATCGAGATCATCACATTGCCATCGGCCAGGCAATGCACCGTATGCGGCGTGCTGAGGTTGGTTTTGGCCTTGATCTCCTCAGCCTCAATGACCTTATGGAGCTTGGGGGCGCGCTCATCCTCCGTGTCGAGGATGTGAATGCGGCTGGAGCGAAAGCCCGGCACGACCAGGAAGCGGCGCGCCTTGCTCTCATCACCGTGACAAGAACTGCAAGCATTCCAGCCAAAGTGATGCAGTTCATCGCCGGCAGTCGGCATGGGCGCGCGGTGAATCACCTGCGAATAGGTTGGGGAAGCGGGATCGACATCCACCGTCGCCAGATAATCTGGCGCCTGCACGTCGGTTCCGGTATAGAGGGCAATGGTATACAAAGTCTTTTCGCGCTCTGCCTGCATGGCCTCTTCTGGCGAGGCATAGCCTGGTCCACAGCAGGAATGATCCTCATAGTGCGCGTGTGCCTCAGACATGATAGAGCCTCTTTTCTAAGAACAGTGTCCCTTTGACATACGAGCGGGCAAAGATATTTCATGGCAGACAAGCATCTGCACGTTCTGGACCACCAGAAAGCGCTGGCCGGCCCACTCACAAGCACAGCGTGTTCAAAGAGGGTCCGGTCCATCGCCTTCAGAGCGCTCTTTTAGCAAACCAAGGGCCAGCAATGGCGCGTTATGCCACCGGCTCTAGCCGCCCTGTATGGACATCATAGATCAATCCATAGATGGGCAGATCGGCGGGAATCAGCGGCGAAGCCTTGAGCAGCGCCACATCATCGCGCACGCTCTGGGCCAGATCGCCAAACGGCAGGAAATCCACCGGCTGCGCTGCCGCGTGCGCGTCTGTCCCCAGCGTCTGCTGGACACGCTCGCGCAGTTGCTCATTGCTAAAGGTCAGCATACCGCAGTCGGTGTGATGGATGACCAGCACCGCCTCGGTGCCTAAAAGCTGCTGCGAAATCACCAGCGAGCGCACCGCCTCAGCGGTCCGTCCGCCGGCGTTGCGAATGACATGCACATCGCCCAGGCGCAGGCCCAAAGCAGAGAGCGGCTCAATGCGCGCATCCATGCAGGTCACGATTGCCAGCTTGCGCGCCGGCGGCATGGCAAGGCTGCCCTGCGTAAAGCCCTCGGCAGCGCGCTGATTGGCCTGTAACAGTTCATTCAGAAGATCACTCATCGTGTATCGCCCTTTCCGTACAGAAAAACCCGCGAACAGCACAATACTCTTCGCAGAAGATAGTACAGTCAGTAGATACACAAAATCAAGAATAGACCGACCATTCGCCGAATAAATTCGGCGCTAGGGGCGCCTGTGGCGCCAAGAAGTCCCTGCGGGACTGGCTAGCACGTCTGTCCCGCAGGGACATCCTGGCCGAAGGCCCCTAGCGCCGATTGAAATCGGCGAACGGTTGGCAAGAGTTTTTACCTGTCCCTGAAAACTCGCCCGCTTTCCTCTTGACAACCGGCCATATGATCGTGTACACTTGTTGGCAAGCACGTTGTGTGCGCGTGCGCTCAACTGAATCAATGGCAGCATGCCGGCGTAAACACCACCGGACATGCCATCACCCCAGCCCTGGCAAGACCAGGAGTGGGGCTGGAGGGTATTGTACCATTCACCTGGGCAAGACCTCCGGCGGCCACTCGCGCCACCAGCCTGACGGCAATGCGACAACGCAGGCGGTGGACCAGGGTGGCCGCTCTTATCGTCCGGCGCGAGCAGGGGTGACTCGCCGCCAGCAGGTAGCATATTGCTGGAGGTGCCTCATGGCTCGTCCCGCGAAACCCCAACCGTTCCCTTTCTCTCTGCCCGTCTGCCTCGCGCTCTGGCGCACCGTCTGGGCGCCAGCCTTTGCCGCCGCCGGGCACGACGCGCCGCTCGATACCTCTCGGTTCTCCGAGCCACGCTGGCCGGTGCTGCGCGTCCTGGGGCCGCGCTGGCTCCAGCGTCAGGTCGCCCAGGCGCTCGCCAGACGGCTGGCCTGGCAGCAGCAAACGGGCTGGCGGGTGCCCACCCAGTACCCGATTGCCTTTGAGATCTCGTGGGTCGAGTTGGTCAAAGATGGCATCGATGTCGAAACGCGCCTGGATATGGACGAAGAAGACCTGCGCTGGTTCGTCGGCTTAGAACTGGTCTGTATGCAGCGGCTGCTGGAGGCGACCTGCTCGGTGAATGAGGCGTGCCGGCTGCGCGGCATCGCGGGCTGCTCGTGGCGGCTGGCCTTGCTCTATCGGGAGGCGTGCCGGCGCTGGGGCTGGCGGCAGGCGCGGCTCGTCATGCAAGAAGAACTGCGCTGCTTCCTGGGCCATCTCGCCCAGACCGGCTGAGGCGCCGGCAGGGAGGCTGGCGGTTGAAAGCCGCGCCTTCTTGGCGTGCCGCCACAAAACCCGCCTACGCGGGTTAGAACGAATGCTCGCCTGGACTCAGCCCGCGAAGGCGGGCTTTGCGGCCCGCAGGCCCTTAGGCGCGAATTTATTCGCTAGCGTCCCTCACGCGGGGCGCCGGCACAGCACCGTCGCGCCCACGCCGGCCTGGAAATGCTGGGCGGCGCTGCCATCGCGCACGGAGATCTCCAGCAGACCCGCGCTGTTGATCAGCGCCAGCGGCGCGCCAGGGGCCACCGCGCCATAGGTGGGATGGACACCGGCCAGGCGGTGCGCGCCCAACGTCACCTGCAAGGACTCCGGCGGTCCCAGCGGCCTGAGCAGTCCAGCGGATAGGTTGGTAATAAGGTTGCCAAAGCGATCAACGGCGATCACCTGCCCCTGCAACGCGCCGTAGTGGAGTGTGGGCGTCAGCCCGGCGAGCAGCACCAGGCTATCGAGCGGCACTGGCGTACCCAACTGCTCTGGCGCAGCGCCTGCCGACAGGTGCGCCGCCACCGGCGCGAACAGAT
>CAZFWN010000358.1:2893-4079 GCA_964522745.1 uncultured Ktedonobacterales bacterium | reverse complement strand
AGGGCGTTCACTTTGCTACTCAGCTCCGTTTGTAAAATGTGGGTAAAAGACAGGCCTTCAGGCCGGGGATTCTCGGTTCAACGTGACGCCTCCGTGTAGTCACTCCCCGATGGGTCTGCCCGACCCAGAGGACATTCTTGGCCCCGTTGTGGTCGCGGTGGAGCCTCGCCCCACAGTCTGGGCATTCATGCCAGCGGATGGATAAGCCCTTGAGGACCAAGGCACCGCAGCCAGAACAGACCTGACTGGTATAGGCAGGCGGCACGGCGACGGCTTGTTTCCCAGCGTTTCCAGCTTTGAAAACAAGGATGGTACAGAACTGCGACCAGCCTGCATCATAGATGCTCTTGGCAAGGTGGGGGTTCTGCGCCATGTTGGCAACCTGCAAGGACTCAAAATAGACGGTATCGTACTGCTTCAAGAGCGCAAGGGCGGTTTTATGGTGAAAGTCCCGACGTTGACGAGCGACCTTCTGATAGGCCCGCTTCAAGAGCCGAACGGCTTTCTTGCGGCGTTTGCTGCCCTTTTTGCGTCTGCTGACGCGCCGATGGGCTTTCTGCAACCGCAGTTCTGCTTTGCGCTCGTGGCGCGGGTTGGCAATCTGCTCGCCATTGGCAAGCGTCAAGAAGGATTCTAGCCCCAAATCGATGCCGGTCTCTTCCCTCGTCAGAGGCAGTGGTTGCACGGGCACGCCCTCACAGGCGATACAGGCGTACCACCCATCCGCTTCTTCACTGATCGTGACCGTTTTGGGCGTGCCTTCCAGGGGACGAGACCACCACACGGCAATACGCCCGATTTTAGAGAGCAGAGGGTGTTGCCGACCAGACTGGCGCCATTGCCCCACTGCGGATAGGTGAAGCTGCGATAGCGGTTCCGCCCTTTGAAGCGGGGATAGCCCGGCTTCTCTCCATTCAGCAGCCGGCGGAAGAACGCCTTGAATGCCCGATCCAGCCGCAGTACCACGTCTTGCAGGACTTGGGAATGGATGCCTGCGCAATCCTCGCGTATCTGGCGAATCGCTGGCAGTTGGGCCTTCTGCTGGTAGTGGTTCACCGAGACGCCGCGCATGCGATAGGCATCCCGCCTTTCTTGGAGGGCGGCGTTATAGAGTTCTCGGCAGACGCGCACCGTGTGTCTCAACACCAGCACTTGGGCTGGCGTAGGTTGCAACTTATATTTGAAG
>CAZFWN010000358.1:0-2793 GCA_964522745.1 uncultured Ktedonobacterales bacterium | reverse complement strand
TGCAACTTATATTTGAAGGTTTTGCGTGCTGCCGTTACTTCCACTATCGAGACTCCTGCTTGCGAGGTTTGGGCTGGCGGGCGAGATACTCTTTCGCTGCCCACACAATCTCGCCATTGAGAGAGCGCTGGTGTTCTCGCGCGCTGGCACGCAAGGCTGCTGCCACCTCTGCCGGAAAACGCACCGTGATTCTGATGTCCTGTTCTGATGTCTTCATGACACTATATTACCATATTCATAGTGCTATGACAAATGACAAAACGCCTGACGGTGTGCGGCTTTCATCCCCAGCGCCTCTTGGGACGGGGCTTCAGCCGCGTTCTTCGCTAAACTTCTTACAATGGCGCAACGATGCTCCCTTCGTGGCGAGCAACATTGCGCCGCGCCATTGTGTTTCCCTCGTGCTTTTCTCCAATCCGCTCATCTGGAACGTTTTACTGGTAGCGCTAGCTTCTCTATTGGCTGCTATTCCACGCGAAAAAACAGAAACTAGAAAGTGCCTGTTCAGCCTGTCCGGTTTTGCTCGCTCGTGCGCCTTAGAGGATAGAAGCTTCTATAGGCGACGCCGCCACCCTGTATGTATGAGGAATCTGTAGTGTATGTCTGATCTCTCAGCACCCGCGCCGCCACCTGCTCCAGCAGATTTCACCGCGCTGGTGACCCGCTATCAGGGAGCCATCTATGGCTTTCTCTATGGCCTGGTGGGCAACAGCGAGCAGGCCCGCGATCTGACCCAGGATACGTTTCATGATGCCTGGCGGGTAGCGCGGCATAACGAGCCACCCTTTGTGCTGGGCAGCCCGCAGCAGGTGATCCAGCGCTGGCTCTTCCAGGCGGCCTATCATCGGGCCATCTCGCTGCTGCGCCGCAGCCGGCTGATCCGCTTTGAGTCGCTGGAGGCGAGCAACGAGCGGGAACCGGAGGGCTTCAGCGATAGCCCGTCGTTTGAAAATGACATAGCGGAGCGCGAGGCGCTGCATGGCGCGCTGGCAAATCTGACACCACCAGATGTCGCCTGCCTGTTGCTGCGCGTGGTACAGGGCTTCAGCGCGGCGGAGGCCGGTGAAATCATCGGCGCGCCGCCGGACATTATCAACAAGCGCCTCTCACGCGCCAAACAGCGGCTGCGCGCCGCCTATCTTGCCCAAGAAGAGCAACCACAGCAAGTCCAACCTCGGAAGGGGTTGCGCCAATGAATATGAATCACCGCACCCGCTCGCCGCGCCCTGGACCAGACTGCGCATCCTTCGCCGACTTGCTCGCGCTGGCCGGCCAGGAGCGCCTGGACCCTCAAGATGCCAGCGACCTGCGCCGGCATCTGGCGACGTGCAGCTATTGCCAGAACGAATTGAACGCCTACCACCACCTGGATGACGCGCTGCGCCACCATTTCGGCCCACTGGAGCGAGGGCCGCTCTCGCGCCGCGATATTGCCCAGATGATGAACGAGAGGGATGATACTCCAGCCAGCAGACCTCCAGCCCACCCGGCTTCAACGGCACTGCGCGAGCCACCCCAACGCCGACACCCCTCGGTGGCTATAGGCAGAGACCACTCGCCCAGGGATGCCCGCTCGCCGCGTTCGCGCCGTCTGGTTCCAGCGATCAGTGCCATTGCCGCTGTGCTGGTGATTACGCTCATCAGCGCGGCGCTGCTTGCCAGTCGTAGTCATCTGTTCAGCGGAACCCCAAAGAAGCCAACACCAACGCTCGCCCCCACCGCAACGCTTCCAGCTTATGTGCCGGCCAATGGCGATCTCTTCAACAGCATCGCTATGGTTTCTCCCAACGAGGGATGGCTGGCTGGAGAAAACGCCCTCTCTCAGGGCAACTTTGAGATGCTGCTCGTACATTATAGCAACGGGCGCTTCTTCAAGGTTCCCTCTGCCGTAGTACAAGGCTTAACGACGACTCCCAATGCTTTGGGGCAGGTGGTCATGCTTTCAGCCAGCGAAGGCTGGGCAACTGCGGCCATAAATGGCGCATCTTGTGACAGCGCGGCCATCCTGCACTATGCCGGGGGACACTGGAAGCAGGAGACCACACTCGCCAGCGCTGTCCTTACACTCTCGATGACTTCCCCCACTGATGGCTGGGCTGCTGGCACGCAGCCGATATGCAGTCCATCAGACACAGTCACAGGTGTGCTGTACCATTATAACGGAACCACCTGGACCAAGGCGCCAGTGCCCGCCAACACGCTTCAGATAAACCGGCTGGTGATGACCTCGGCCAGCGACGGCTGGGCAATTGGGCTAAAGCAGGGCAGTGGAAGCGGAACCACCCCAGGCCAACTGCTGCACTATGATGGGAAGACGTGGGCGGAGGTGAATATCCCTGGCCTGGCTCAAGTGGGCCTTGTTCAATTTGCCGATATTGCCATGCGCTCGGCTACTGACGGTTGGCTGGCTGGCACAGTGTATCAAGGCGCTACGACTGCCAAAGATGCCCTCTACGCGGGCGCTCCCTCAAGGTCGGTCCTGTTTCACTATGATGGAAAGCAATGGAACAAAGCAAGCACAGCGCTTGATTCGATCCGACAGGGGACGGTCATTAGCCTTTCGCTGGCGCCATCCGGCGATGGTTGGCTGGTCGGAGCTTCACTCGGCACTGGGGCCTTTTTCCTTCACCTGACCGGCGGCACCTGGACGAACGTTGCTCCCCCGACTGGCGCGTCAACCTTTCAGGTCTTTACGCTCTCAGCCGATGATGCCTGGGCCATTGGTCAGGGAGGTCAGGGAGACCCCTTTCTCTTGCACTATCACAACGGCACCTGGGTGAACGTTTCGCTCAC
>CAZFWN010000357.1:0-4089 GCA_964522745.1 uncultured Ktedonobacterales bacterium | reverse complement strand
GTCTGGTTGGCGCGGTTTTCCTGACGTCAGGGGGCTTTGCCTCGGCGCTCAAAGCTGCCCATCCGGCGCTTCCCGCCGTAGGGGAAGTGTTAGACCATTATGGTGCTGTGGGATCGAACAATGTAACCGATCATGGCGGAACGGTCATTAAAAACCCAAAGGCGTTTCTCATCTTTGAAGGCTCCTGGCAAGCAAGTGACATACAGACGGTGAAACAATATTTCAACGATGTCAGCGGCTCGGCCCTTGCAGGGATATTATCGCAATACGATGGGGTTTCAAACACCATCTCGGTGTCAGGGTCCGTACAGCAGACTTCAGGTTACTTTGATTCGGGTATTTGCGGGCCGAACACGATCTTTGACAGCGGCGTGGTTCCCATATCCCCTACCCTGCCCAACGACATTTATAGCGAACTAGAGGCTGAGACGAATGGTACGGCGGATGGCTCCACGATCTATTATGTGTTTACTCCTCCAGGCTACACCGCCTATCTGGGGGATTGTACAACACAGCGATGTGGGTATCATAATAATAGTCTCTGGATTTATGCAGTGGTTTCTTTTGGTCTGTCATCATGTAACACTGATGGCAACAACCTCGATGCCGCTATCAATGTGACCTCCCATGAGCAGTTTGAGGCAATCACCAACCCTATCTGGACGTTTTCGCAACCGTCGGGGGCAGGCTGGTACAATAATGACTGTAACAACTCAGGCATTGGGAGTGCCTGCGAGATAGGGGATAAGTGCCAGGACGCCCACCCAGGAATTTACCTCAACGGGCATACCTATAACGGCGTGCAGGGGGAGTATAACAATGCCTCGCACGATTGTGTCTATCCGGTTCAACCCCCGCCGACGCCGACGCCCACCCATACCCCGGTCACGACCTGTAGCGTGACCAATGAGACAGACAACATCGAGCCTGGCGGCCCCTACACCGATAATCGCGGCAATACGTGGCACGTCTACTACGATATTAAGCGCGACGCAACCAGTAATAAACCCTGCCAGATGCGCGTTGCCGTGCGTATCTTCAACCCTGGGCCAAACGGCACCTGGAGTGGCACGGCGGCTGTCTACGCCCTGGTGAACGGGAGCTACAATGGCGCTTCCTTTGGGAAGGTCAGCGGCTCAGGAACCTACCAGTATCACTTTGTCTGGCGTGGTCCCTGGTTTGGGGTCAGCCAAAACCTCACCTCCTATCACATCGAAGACACGGAGTATAACGGCAGTAATGCCTATGCCCGCGCCTCCGCCGACTTCTCCGTCTAGCCGACCTTCCTGTGCCGAATCACCGGCGACAGGCGCACCAGGATAGCCCTGGTGCGCCTGTCGCCGGCAGCCACACGCGAAAACAGTGTGCTGGATTGGCCCCGATGTCATCACTGCTAATTGCTCCAGCAGTACAACCGCTCGCGCCCGCGCCGCCAGCGAACGCCCCAACACTTCATCATACGCCGTCTGCCTTCCTTTGTTGGCACGGCGAGCCAGATACGCCACATCCCAGCGAAGCGAGAGCGTCAACTCTTCAATCACCTCTGCGTGGGTTAGGGGGCTAGTCCGGGCGGCGGCGAGCATCTGCCAGACATGCGCTGTGAGCTGGTCAGGCGGTTCGCGCATGAGGTGTCTGCTCCTTCCCAGGCTCCTCCAGCACCAGCGGCTCCGAGGCTGTCAGGTGCAGCACCAGCCGGCGCTTCGTCTCCAGGCGCGTCGAAGCCTCCTCTACTTCGTAGGCTGTACAGCACCAGCCTATATCAAGGGACTGCTGATCGTTCTGATAGGGACGTGCTCACCAGGCGATAACCCGCTCGCCCTGGCGGCGGTGGGTGAGTTGCGCAGCCAGCCGCTCCATCCGCCCAAACCCCAACCACTGGTGGGTCATGGCTTCCGCCCAGTCCCGCAGCGGCCAGAGGCCCTCCCCGTCCCAGGTAAGCACTGGGTGGGGTGCTGATCGAGCAGCTTCGAGAGACCAGGCGCATCGCCTGGTCCTATCGCTCCTGATCGGATGGTCGTCCCGCTCGCCAGGTCAAGGACCGTGCAGCCGATAAGATGCGCTGGCTGGGACGGATCAGCCTTTTGGGTCTGCACCTCCAGCAGTACCGCCTCGTGCTGGATCATCTCGTGCGCCCACGCAACCCGCTGATTCCAATAGCCGATCTCCCGCTGTCAGCACTCGCACACCTGATCTCGGAACGCTTTGCGCTCCGCAGGCGAGGGGGAATAGGTCTGGCAGAGCCGGCAGGTAAATCGCGCCTGGGTGGTGGCTTTGGCCTTTTCAATGGCAGCCTGGCGCTCCGGAGAGATCGGAACGGGCGTCGAGCGCTGAAGATCGTAGAGGTAGCGATAGTAGGGCGCATGCAGCACTCGGACGGCTCCATGCGGCACCGTCCGGCTGGTCGTGTGGTGCCGCTGGCGCAGTTCCGTCCAGGTGACGAAATTGGCTGGCACCGAGGCCCACGAAGCATAAGTCGGTACGCCTGGGCAGACGCTGCGGACTCCTCCGTTCGTCCAGGTCTGCCGGCAAACGGTGTACCGCCATCGCGCGTTGCCCTCGCGGATCGCCTCAAGCTGGTGCCGTCCTTCCTGTACCGGCGTGGCCCCGTCAGGCAACGCCGCCTCGCGCTGCTCACGTCTCTGCCGGGCGGCCCGGCGCTGGCAGCGCTGGCTGTGATATTTCTGCTGCCGTTCGGGGGCCTTGACGATGCCTCCACACCCAGGGCAGTGATGATACTCCCCCCGCTCCAATGCGCGTGCTTCGTAGCAGGTCTCGCACAGCTCCTCCGCGTTGGCCGTGTAGACAATCGCCCATTTCTGCTGGCAGCATGGACAGCGGTGAAACACCCCGGCCTGCACGCCGCACGGCCCACAATACCACCTGCCAGCGCCCGCATCGCCAGAGCGATGCGTTTCCGTCTGCCCGCGCCCACCGCTGCATGGGACGTCGATGGGGAGATGATAGCCCTCCGGCAGTTCCTCCTCAGCCATCGCGGCGAGCGCCTGCATCACCAGTGCCGTCGCGCTGGCATCGCCCGCCGCCGAATGCGCCTGGTCGTGAGAGATGCGAAAGAAGTGGCAGGCAGTCTCTAACGTTTGCCAGGTGTAGGAGTGAAAATAGTCGTGCCAGGCTCCATACACAGCGGCAAACGCCTCCATCGCACAGAACCACCTCAGCTTCGGCTCGCCCCGGAGGAAGCAGAAATGCGGCCAGGCCGAGGTGAAGAGGCGCGCCTCATCGAAGCTCGCGTTGTACGCGACGACATTCTTGCCCATAAGCAGCTTCCAGATCATTGGCCACACCTCGGCAAACGTCGGGGCAGCAGCCACCTGCTCGTCCTGAATACCATGCACCGCCCGGGAGCCTTCGGTGATGGCTCCCGTCGGGCGGATGAAGCCCTGTCCCAAGATCGTGCCATCCGGGGCGGCTACCGCCCAGCTTACGATTTCTCCCTCAAGCGAACAGGTTTCACAATCGAAGGTTATCCAGTTCCCCTGCTGGACCAGGTCGCGCACGGCATACAAGGTGTCGTAGCGCTCGCGCAGCCGCATGTCACGCCCCCTTTCAGAACGGAATCGCTTCCACTGCTGGCTCTGCTGCCTCGACCTCTGGCATCAGCTCCCGCTCAATAGTGACTGCTTGCCAGCATAGCATACAGCCAATATTCATGTCAAGAGGTACGCCGCACTGCTAAAAGTGCATAGAATCGACGGCGTTGTCGTCAAGCTGTTCCTTGCAGCGCTGCTCATGCGCGGTGGTGCGCGGGGTTTTATGCCCGGCGGCATCCTGCACCAGATGTGGGGGCGCTGTGCCTTCCAGGGCCAGCGTGAGGCACTTCGCCGCAGATTGTGCGGGGTCAGCCGTCGTGCAAGCCTCAGCCGTGCCCGGCGACTCCGGGCGGCCACGATGCGCTCGATCCCCTTGCCATCCAGCCGCACGCCTGCCCATCCGGCTCGCGCCGCAGGTGCAGCCCTTGCGCAGCACGACAAACAGTGGCTGTTTGGCCTCGCCCAGGGCTTGGCGGGACTGCTTTAAGTGCTCTGTTCGTTAAGAGAGGATAGAATAGAGAGAGGAGGTGTCTCGAGAGCG
>CAZFWN010000356.1:0-4179 GCA_964522745.1 uncultured Ktedonobacterales bacterium | reverse complement strand
CCAGCAGAAAGCGGCGCTGGTGTTGCAGGGCGTAGGCAAAGCGCTCCCAGCGCTCCACCCAGGTGAGGGCTTCCTGCTCCCGCCAGCGAGCTGCCAAAGGAAAGGTCACAGTGGAGCGAGCAGATGCTGGCCCGGTCTCCGATGCCTGGCCGGCACAGATGGCGGCGAGGAGGCGATCTGCCTGGGGCCAGACGGCTGCCGAGAAGACGCTGAAGCGCTGCTGCAGGAGAGTCGCCAGTGGGGCACCCTCCTGCGGTGGCTGCGCCGGGTCAGAGCCAGCCGCTGGCGGGACCGGCACATAGAGCGACACCAGCGGCGCAAAGAGCGGCCAGAGGGCAGCGGGCGGAAGGACAGGGACCCCCCGCGCTCCACAGTAGGCGCACACGCCCCCTGGCGTACCATGGGCTTGCAGGAAGCGAAGCAGGGCATGATGGCGAGGGTCAAAACAGTGGGGACAACAGGACATGCGTCATACCTCCCAGACAGGCGGGCGAGGCAAGAAGTCGTGCGTATCGCGCTTGCTCGTAGCTGCCTGTCCCTGACAACTTCCCACTCCTGCTGCTGAAATCTCCTTTCAGCAGCAAGCAAGACAGAGTTGCTTGAACATTTGTTCTACTTCGCTGGTATACCAGGTAAACTGTCCCCTGTCAAGGGAGCCGAGGATGGTCCAGGGGTTGTCAGTGCTGCCCCGCTGCATGGCAAAGACCCCCTTGACCCCTGGCTGACGTTGAGGTATGCTAGAGATAGAAAATTTGTTCCTATGCCATTGTGAAACTTAGCTACACGTAAGAACGGCTCAGACCCGCACCCGTCGTCCATCACCCTTCACGTCAGTGGTCGTCATCTTCAGCGGAGAGTGCTTTCTGCCCACCGTGGCTTCCGCAGACTGGAAAACCTCCTCCATGAAAACGAGCGGAGAGACCTGCTGCACGCTTCCTCAGCCACCCGTCTCACTTCGCTCGTTTGTGACGAGATCGCTTCCTCGCTTTCGTCCGTTTGTTTCCTTGAAGGAAAGGAGACACCCCCATGAATCGTGCTCCAGCAATTGCCGCGCTCGGGTACGCCGCGCATGGGTGGCTGGTCTTGCCAGTGCATACGCCGCTTCCCGAAGGGTGCTCGTGTGGAGCAGACTGTGGAGCCAGTGCTGGGAAACATCCCAGGACCCTGCATGGACTGAAAGAGGCCAGCCGCAACCCTGATCAGCTTTGGCAGTGGTGGCAGCGCTGGCCTGACGCCAATGTGGGCATCCGGACTGGCCGGGAAAGTGGACTGGTGGTGCTGGATGTGGATGTGCGGCACGGAGGCGAGGTATCGCTGGAGACCCTGGAGGCGACCTTTGATCGGCTCCCGTCGACGCTGACAGCCCACTCAGGTGGCGGGGGGCGACATCTCTACTTCCAGCATCCAGGGCAGCACATCCCCAATAGCGTGCAGCTGGGTGGGTACGCCGGCCTCGATGTGCGCGGGGATGGTGGCTATATCGTCGCCCCGCCCTCGCTCCATCAGAGCGGGCAGCGCTATGTCTGGGAGGATGCCTCGCGCCCGCCAGCAGTCCTCCCACGATGGTTCTGCGAGGTGCTCACACTCCCAGGGCGACCAGAGCGCAGCGTTCCCCCGATCCCTCGCCGGCCACCCCAAGGTGAGGCTGCTGAAACGTTCTGGTTGCAGCTGGCTCTGGAGCGCGCCCGTCCTGGGACGCGCAACAGGACTGGCTATTGGCTCGCCTGCCGCTTGCGAGAGGCGGGAGTTGGCCTGGAGGCAGCCGAGGCCATCTTGCTTCGTTATGCGGCCCAGGTCGCAACCGGAGACCACCCCTATCAGGATCGAGAAGCGCTCGCCAGTCTCCGCTCAGCCTACCAGTCCCTCGCTCTGGATCAGCCCTCCACGCCCCGTGGCGCTGAGCGCGGCTCCCCCAGGCAAAGGAGGAAAGCCTGGAATGGAGGCCCCTTGGAAAGAGGAGCGAGGAATGACACGAGGAAACGAACATAAACGGACTCGCGCTCTTTTCGGCGATCACCGCTTGCATCAGGCGAGTACAGGCTTTTGTACCGATACTCGCAGGTGCATGGTCAAAGCGGCACACGGTCTGATGATGCGCCTCTTCTCCCCGGATGGTGGGTGGAAGAATGGAGTCAAAAACGAGTCCGCCACACTGGTTCCGAATGGAGGCCAGGACCTTGGCGCTCAGGAGGGTATGATCATCAAGGTTCGCCACCATCCCCAGCACAGGTCCCACGGAGTGCGCAACATCTAAAGTGATGGAGCTTCGTGACAGAGCGGCAGAGACCAACAGCACCGTCTCGTACAACCACCAGAGCCGCGCTCCACTGAATGGCTTCGTTCCAGGAGCTTCCAAGTTCCTTCCCCTCGCACTGGACAAGGCAACCGCTCAGAAATAAGCCCTATTTGATCAGCAAGGCATTGGGCGGAGAAGCCACGCCACCCAGCGTATTCAGCGGCGCAGAGGTGAAGAAGCCGTCATAACGTCCATCCGCCGCACAGTCTTCTGCCAGCGCTTCCAGATCAAACAGTTCGCCGATGGGCATCCCCCACAGCGCCAGCAGGGTTTCGTGCAGGAAGCCATGCTCTGGATGCGCTGGATAGGCTTCAAACGCAATCGTATCGCCAGCCACCGCCGCGAAATGCTCATCCCACAACCAGCGGAGCGTGTCCTCGCCTTGCGCCAGACCCACGGCCCGATGGGGAGCAGTCGCGAGGGCGATCCGCTCCTGCTGCTCCAGACTCATGTACCAGGCTATCCATCCTGAGCGCACCAGGAGCATGTCCCCAGGCTGAAACTGGACTCCCTGGGCTTTGGCTGTCGCCCGCAGCGCATCTGCCGTAATCTCGTGGCGCTCGCCGGGCGAGTAGGCAATCCCTTGCGAGGAGGCCCAGCGCTGATAATCGAGCAGTACCGCTCGTCCGGCGATGCCCCGGCGCGCCCAGACGTGGATCCCATTGCGCGTGTCCGGCCCACCGGTGACCTGGGCTTCGGTCACCCCATTGTAGAAGCCTTGATACGTCGCATTCCCATAATGGGTGAACCCATCCCATTGGCTGGAGGATTGGGGATTATAGCGAAGATAGACATCATCATTCACAAAGGGTCGTCGGTGCTTGATAGCATGCTGCAAGGCCTCTCGCCTGAAGAGCGGCGGGGAGGGCAGGTCCAGTTGCCAGTTCAGCGCAAACCGCTTCCCCGTCCGCACCAGTCGTGCGGCTGCGGCCACACGCTCTGGGGTCAGCAGGTTCAGGGTGCCCAGTTCATCATCGTGGCCCCACAGACCCCAGGCTGAACGCGGCGGCGCTCCTGGAGTTACGGGGAGCTCATCAAAGCGCGGCAGCGCTGGATGGGAATCAGTACTCATACATCCTCCAAAGTGAGCGCCATGGCTCTCGCCTCACTGGCAAAGCGGGAGTTGATCGCGTCACGTATGGTCACACAACAGGCAGTGCAGATACTGTACCGCAGCGTTCAAGGGAACACAACGGACGTGTCTGAGCATGGAACAGGCTGTTCTCAGGGCGAAAGCAGGTGAACGATGCCAGAGCGCCGCAGACGCCTCGACCGGCATGGAGATGATGAGGGAGGGGAGCGAAGGTGCTGCTCAACGTGGCAGCGAGTGTTGAAGGGATGACCAGCAACTCCGACGCTCATGGTGGAATCGTGCGAAAACGCTCAGCTGCCATCCACCAGAGATGGCAGCTGAGCAGATGTTCCAGGTGGCAACTTAGTGCCGTCGAGACGCTAGAGCTGGTGCTTCAGGAACAGCAGGCCCTGCGGATGCGCTCGGTGCAGCAACTGGATACCAGACCCACTGGCCGCGCGCCGCATAGCCGCCTGCCCGTTCGGTCCTCACGACCAGCAGATCTTTCGCCCGGTGCAGCGTGCGCTCGGCAATCCCCACAGCATTGACCCTTTGAAGGAGCGTCCGTGCGGGTTGCGGGCCTGTGGCGAGCTGCTGGCGCAGAAAGGCTTTGGCTTCCTCCAGCCGCCGCAATCGTTCCGCTGCGCTGAAGTGCGGTTTTGGCAGCTTAGAGTCCTGCTCGATGGCCACAGCGGCATCTGCTCCATTTGGCAGCTGAGCGCTGGGGTCTCCTGAGAGCGATCCTGCTATACGCTTTGGCAGCTTAGCGTTTGTTCCACTTGGCAGCTTAGCGCTGGCGACGAAAGGACCG
>CAZFWN010000355.1:0-4261 GCA_964522745.1 uncultured Ktedonobacterales bacterium | reverse complement strand
AGGCGCCCATCGCGTAAGGCTAGCAGTGCCGCCGGGAGGGCAGATCGCGCTCATCCGGCTCGTCGTCCAGAAAGGTTTCGGCAAATTGCAGGAAGCGGTAGACATCGGCGAAGGTCGTCGCCAGGCCAAGCGAGACACGCACCGCGCCGCCGGTCTGCAAGCCCATCGCGTGCAGAAAATCATCGAAAGGCGGGCGCTCCTCGCGCTGGAAGTTTTGCACAATCGTTTCTTTCGAGATGCTCAGCGCCACCTCGCCCGCGCCAGGATTGCAGAAGCAGCCGGTGCGCAGCGAGATGCGCGCCTCGCTGGCCCGGCGGTCTACCAGCCGCTCATCGACGACCTTGCCGCCGGGGGTAAAGAAGTTCAGCGCGATGGTTCCGCCGCGCGCCTGGCAATCATGCGGGCCATAGACCTGCACCAGCGGCGCGCCATTGCGATGTTTCAAAGTAAGCAACTGGTCGATCAGCCAGCCCGTCAGGCACAGCACGCGGGTATGAATCATCTCAACGCCGATAGATTGGATATGCTTCAGACCGATCTCAATCGCCGGCAGGGTCAGATAGTTGATCGTACCATCCTCAAAGGCCGCCTCATCGTCGGCCATAAACAGCCGCTCGCTCTCAACCGAGACGGCCCAGATGCTACCGCCGGCAAACCAGGGGCGCTGGAGCTTCTTCAGCGCCTCGCGCCGCGCCAGCAGGCAGCCCACGCCGGTAGGATAGCCGAAGATTTTATAGAACGAGAGCGGGATAAAATCGGGGCGCCACTGGCCCAGGTCCAGCCGGTTCGTCGGCACAAAGGCCGCGCAGTCCACCAGCACATCCCAGCCGCGCTCTTTCGCCGCCTCGATCCATTCCAGCGGATGCTGCACGCCGGAAAAATTCGACTGCGCCGGATAGGAGAACAGGCGCGGCCCGCTGCCGGCGGGCTGATCGAGCGCTGCAAACAGATCGGCCTGGCTGACACGCAGATCGGGCGGCATGACCGGCACATAGGTCACGTCCGCGCCCCTGGCGCGGGCAAACTCGCGCATGCCGTTGACCGAATTATGGTTATCGTAGGTCAGCAGGTATTGCGCGCCAGGCGCGAACGGATAGGACTCGCCCACCAGCTTGAGCGCGCCGCTGGCGTTGGAGGTAAAGATGGCAACATACTCCTCAGGCGAGGCGTGGAAATACTCCAGCACAAACGCCCGCGCCTGCTCGGCCAGATCGGTCATCGCCCGCGAGGTGGGGTTATCCGAATGCGGATTGCCAAAGACATTGCGGCTGAGCAGGTCCAAATGGGCGCGCAGTTGGCTCTCGGCATACAACCCGCCGCCGGTGTAATCCAGATAGATATGCCCCTGCTCGTCCAGACGTTTGTATTCCGTCGCTCGCAGGTCATCCAGCCGGCTGGTGCTGTCAAAGTCTGGATACGCCCGCCGGAAGGCCGCCAGCGCGTCATCCATCTGCGCCGTGCTGTAGCGCAAAGAAACGGCTTTGCTCGCCATTGAGCTATCCCCCATTCTAGCTGTTTCTGCTGTCGTTCATCGCTGGCGCTATTCTAACAGATGTGCCCACCTCCTGCCAACCCGGCTTGACCACTCAGCCCGGCTGCGCTAGAATAAACCCATCTCTTCTTGGAGGACAGGTGGATGCAGATTCTCTGCCTGGCGAGCAGTAAGAAAAAGAACATATGAAGGGGGATAAGCATGAGGGTCATTGCATTCTGCAACAATAAAGGCGGGGTCACAAAAACGACCACCACCGTCAACCTTGCCTATGGCCTGGCGCGCGCTGGCCGGCGCGTGCTGGTCATCGATACGGATGCGCAATGCAATGCCACCTACACCTTATCCAGCCATATCGAACACCAACCCTCCCTGTTCGATGTCCTCCTGAACGGGGCAAAGCTGGCCGATGCCATTCAGCCCACCAGGGAGCCTCGCTTGCATCTGGCTCCCAGTTCCATTGACCTCTCGGCAGCCGATGTGCGGATGGCTGCCATCCCAGGCAGAGAGCAGAAGCTCAAGCGGGCGATGCGTGGGCTTGAGGGCTACGACTATGTCCTGATTGATACTCCCCCGCATCTGGGTGTTCTGACCCTCAATGCCTTTGTTGCCTGTACGGATGTGATTATTCCCCTGGCGCTGACGACCTATACCCTCATTGGGATCGCCATTCTGGAAAACACCATGCAAGAACTGCGCGATAACCTGGACATTGCCTTACCAGTGCTGGGGATGGTGGCAAACCTGGATGATCATACTCGCCAGAGCGCCGAGATCTTGGACTCCATTCGCAAAAACTTTGGTGGGCTGGTCTTTGATTCCATTATCCCGCGCAATATCCGGGTAGAAGAGGCGCATCATCAGACCACGTGCCTCTTTGACTATGCCCCCGCGAGTACCGGGGCAAAAGCCTACGCGAGCCTGGTGCAAGAGGTGATTGCCAGGGTAGAAAGATAGACTGGTCATTAACTGATACGGGCCGGCGTCCCGCCAGCGCTACAGGTGAGAGAGGTGGGCAAGGATCGCTCTGGCGTTCGGGTGGTCGCCGGGACACTGGGCGCGTCGCGGGGAAGGCAAGCGGGAGAGACTCGCCAGCAGATCAGAGGAGGGCTTCACCGAGCAGGCATACTGGCAAGCCACTCACCCGGCGAAACGGCGGATCGTTGGTCACAAAGAGCGCGCACTCGCTTAGCAGCGCGGTTGCCGCGTGGATGGCATCAGGCGTCTTTAAACCCACTGTGGCTCTCAACAGGGCTGCACGCTCCAAGATAGCCTGGGTGACGGCAATCATTGTGACATCAGAAGCGCCTAGCAAGAGCGCGCGGAAATCGTCTTCCATGCTCTTATCTGCTATTTTTAGCGGTTTAACCAGAACTTCCAGGAGCGTCAACTCACTGGTAACGATGGTCAGTGTTCCTAAACGTGCTGCCTCCCAGACGGCTTGAAGGACAGTTTTGTATGGCTCAACGACTTCAACCGTGTAAATAATGCAGTTTGCGTCCAGATAGACCTTGCCAGATGCCGGCAAGGCTAGCTGTCCCATGAGTCACGCTCCTCCCGAATATAAGCGTCTACCTCTTCCGCTGTCTTGAATACGCCATGTCCTTTGAACCCAGCGATAATATCAAGCGCTGGCCGCTTCTTAGCAGGCTCTTCCTCAAGCACAACAAAAACGGTGGCGCGCTGGCCTGGGACCAGTTCGGGCGCGCTGACTTCGATTTTTCCCCCAGGCAATACGACGGTCTGGAGGCGGACTGCGGTTGCCATTGCTCTTCGCTCGCTTTCTTCTCCTGGGGCTGCCTCATCTTCCCCCCTTCATTGTAGCACGTCGGTGGAGAGCCTGGCGATTGCTGGACCTGCGGACTGCCCCTGCCGGCGGGACGCCGGCGCTACGGGTAAGATGCTCCTCAACGGATCATTTTGGGGTGTCTGGCTTGATAAACACAAAAGTTTCCCAGCGTTTGATCTGCGGGGAAGAGGCCAATAAGCGCTGCCCTCCGGCAGCGTCGTAGGTCACATATTTGCGATTGCGCGCTTGTAAGGCAAATGCACTTCCATAGTAGAGGCTTTTATCAGACCAGGGCCAGAGATGCCCCCTCGCGGGGAGCAGCCGAAACGTCTCCCAGTCCCCTATATCAGCGGCATCGGCAACAAGCTCCCCCTGGCTATCGAGCGCGGCGCGCACAAACTGATGATGCGCCAGCACACGCAAGGCGACTTTATCTCCATAGCGCGCGGGCCGATTCAGATGCGCCGCGAAGGCGTCTTCGGGGTGAACCAGTTCAAACGTCGCCCCCGCCTCGATGCGTTTCTCCCTGGCGATCAGCGTGTGGTTGTCGTCATCTTCGCTGGTCACATAGCTGCCGGCAGAGACGCCGATGGCAATCGGCGCGCCAAACGTGAGGGCATTCTGCCGTGAAGCCTCTTTCTCACTGCGATGCCTGGTATAGACATCGCGGAAAATAAAGCCAAGCAGTGCCGCAACGGCAGCGACAAGAGCATCTATCACGAGAACATCCTTTCTGGGCTGGGCACGCTCCTCATCCTCTTCGCCACCCCTGGACTGATCAGTTTCAATTATAGAAGGTTGGGATGTGCGCTGTAAAGAGGATGGGAGCGCCAGCCACAAAACCCTCCTTCGCAGGTTGAGGCGAGCGCTCGTCTCAACCTGCGAAGGCAGGCTTCGTGGCGCCGCAGCGCCCTTAGCCGCGATTTTAATCGCCAGGCTTCGCTTACTCTTCTCCGGCGGATGTGCCGGTCTGGAGACGG
>CAZFWN010000354.1:0-4284 GCA_964522745.1 uncultured Ktedonobacterales bacterium | reverse complement strand
GCGCCGCCTCGGAGAAGTCGCCGCCCACCGGGTCATAGACCACATCGACGCCATTACCGCCGGTGAGTGTTTTCACCTGCTGCTTCAGGTCGCTTGTGCGATAGTTGATCAGTTCATCGGCGCCATGCTGCCGGCAAACCTCTAGCTTCTCATTGGTGGAGGCGGCGGCGATGACATGCGCGCCCAGCACTTTGCCGATCTCGATAGCCGCCAGCCCTACGCCGCCGGCTGCCCCCAGCACCAGCAGATTCTCGCCGGTCTTGAGGTGCGCCCGGTCTTTCAGGGCGTGATGCGAGGTGCCATAGGTCATCACAAAAGCCGAAGCGGTTGGAAAGTCGATGCTGGCAGGCATGGGAATCAATCGCTCGGCGTCAACCAGTGTCTCTTCGGCAAAGCCGCCCCAGCCGGTAAAGGCGATCACCCGATCCCCGACAGTGACTCCCTCGACCCCAGCGCCGATGGCTTTCACCAGGCCGGCCACTTCGCCGCCCGGCGAGAAAGGCAGCGGGGGCTTAAACTGATACTGCCCCTGGATGATCAAGGTGTCGGGGAAATTGACCCCGCAGGCTTTCACGCTCACGACCACCTGGCCCCTGCCAGGCTGGGGCGATTCCACCTCTTCAAGTACCAGGCTTTCGGGCGGACCATAGGCTTTGCACAGCACAGCTTTCATCGGCGATTCCTCTCTATGAAGCAATATGAGAGCTTCCAGGGCGCTCTTGCCTCAACGGCATCAGTTCTCCTATTATAGCAGGGGATGCGGTGTCTCGGCGGAGTAATCAGCAAACAAGTGGAGAATATGTCCAATGGCTGTAACTGATTTTGCGCGCTATCTCAATGTGCGCTCGGCTTCTCAGGCAAGCTTTTCGCCCGATGGGCAGCGATTGAGCTTTCTGACCGATATTACCGGCGTGCCTGAAGTCTGGAGCGTCCCGGTTGATCTTGATGCCCCAACGCCATCCTGGCCGGCACAATTGACCTTTCGCGGGGAGCGTGTCTCCGTCGCCAGCTATTCGCCGGTTGATGAGCGCTTGCTGGTGAGCGGCGATGTTGGCAGCAACGAGCGCCACCAATTGTTCCTGCTGAGCGACGATGGCTCAAGCTTCACGCCCCTGACGACGGAGCCAGAGGTGATCCATGACTTTGGCGGCTGGTCGCCCGATGGCAAGCGCATTGCCTATGCCTGCAACCGCCGCGATCCGCGCTTCTTCGACATCTATGAGCGCTCGGTAGATGGGGGCGAGCCGAGGCTGCTGCTCCAACAGGATGGCACCAATTACTCTGTGCGCTATTCGCCGGATGGGCGCTCCCTGCTTATCAGCCGCGTTGAGTCCAACACGCGCAACCAGTTGTGGCTGCTGGATATTGCCAGCGGTGAGGCGCGGCTTTTGGCGCCGCTGCCTGAAGAGGGGCACGCGGAACACAGCAGCCCCTTCTGGTCGGCAGACCGGCGCAGTCTGTATCTGCTCGGTGATCGTGGGCGCCAGTATCTTTCGCTGGCCCGCCTGGACCTGGACACCGCCGAACTGGCCTTCTTGCTGGACATCTCCTGGGACGTGGAGGCGCTGGCTGTGACCGGCGATGGCTCCCGGCTGGCGCTGGTTATCAATGACGATGGCTATTCTAAGCTGGAATTGTTTGATGTCTCTGCCGGTTGGGAGAACCGAAAGGCGCTACCGACGCCCGCGCTGCAACCTGGCACGCTGCGTGACCTTGTCTGGTCACGCGATGGCGCTCGCCTGGCCTTCACCCATGATGTGCCCAACGATGCGCCAGATGTGAAGGTGTGGGATGTGCAGCAGCAGGCCCTCTGGCGCGCGACACGCAGCGCTCGCGGCGGGTTGCCGAGGATGCGCTTTGTGTTGCCCTCGCTGGTGCATTACCCGACGTTTGATGGCCGGGAAATCCCATCCTTTCTCTTTTTGCCGCAGGGCAAGGAGCCGCGCGGGCTGCCGGTAGTGGTCTATGTGCATGGCGGGCCGGAGAGCCAGTATCGCCCTAATGCCAGCAACTATATTAACGTGACGCAATATCTGGTGAGTTGCGGCTATGCCGTGCTGGCGCCCAATGTGCGCGGCAGCACCGGCTATGGCTACGAGTATCAAAGCCGGGATGATGTGCGCCTGCGCATGGACTCGGTGACGGATCTGAAATACGCGGCGCTCTGGCTGCAAGAGCAAGGCATTGCCGACCCGAAGCGTATTGCGGTGATGGGCCGCAGCTACGGCGGCTTTATGGTGCTGGCCGCGCTGACGACCTATCCTGAGGTCTGGGCAGCCGGTGTGGACATTGTCGGCATCGCCAATTTTGTGACCTTCCTGGAAAACACCGGCCCCTGGCGGCGCAAGCTGCGCGAGACGGAGTATGGCAGCCTGGAGCAGGACCGCGACTTTCTGGAGCAGATTTCGCCCATCCACAAGGTAGATCGCATCGTGGCGCCGCTCTTTGTGGCGCACGGGGCGAACGATCCGCGTGTGCCAGTGGGCGAGGCCGAGCAGATGGTGGCGGCCCTGCGCGAACGTGGCATTCCAGTAGAGTATCTGCGCTTTGACGATGAGGGGCATCAGTTCACCAAACGCGCCAACCAGCTAATCACCTATCCCGCTATCGTTCGCTTCCTGGCCCGGCACCTTGGCTGAGGGCGGTGAAACCGACGACCGAAGATCGCGTCAGTTGGCTTGCGGACGCTGAATAGCAAGACACCAGATATTATACAGGCGGCAAAGATTCGCTCTGCTGCCCTGTTGCTGTATGGGCGCGGAACAATTTTGCCTGCTCGATGCGCGCTTCTTCCATAAGCTGCTGGCGGAATGTGGTATCGGAGGTCTGTTGGGGCATTGGGGTAAGCCGGTGGGCCAGCGCCACGATGCCGTCGCTTGCCGCCAGCAGGCCCGACAGACCTTGAACCAGTCCCCAGCGCAGACCCCGTCGCACTCTGGGGGAGAGCAGGACTACCACCGCCGCTGCCGCCAGGCCAATCTCTGGTTGCGCATAGTCTTCCAGGTCAGGAAATTCCATAGACCACCCTCTTTCTTCAAGCTGCCTCAAGCGGACGAGCTATCCGTTCTGCACGCAACAGAGCGCTGCAAGTTCTTTGCCGCCACACCGGCTCTCGTTCGTCGCGTAGGCGCCAGCGTCGCTGGTCAACTTGTTGCAGGTTGGACCTGGCTGAGGGTTCCTATGGCCCGTAGGCCCAAAGGCTTGATAAGAAGACGAGGAGACCAGAGATGCCAAATGAAAGCATGCTGTTACTGGTGCAGAACGCTGAGCAGACAGCAGATATGCTGGGCAGCCAGCCATATCTGCCGTATACGCCGGATGAGCAGCGGCTGAGCTTATTTGTCCAACAAGAAATTGATGACTTGATTCTGGGCGGGACAGATCAGTTGGTGCTGCTCAAGTTTTATCCGCAGCATGAAGCCGGGCCAGCGATCAGCACGAGATGTCCAGGGCTAGACCCCAGAGCGGTACGCCAAGAGATGGCGGCGCGCATTGCCACTGATGCGCTGGCCTTTTTTGGGCCATTGCATGGAAGCGTCATCACCCAGCAGACGGTTGATTTGGTGGTGCTGCAAGCGCGCACCTTTTCAACGACCTACCCCCACATTACCCTCGAACGCTATGATTGCTATGACGCGCCCACCGGCGAGCCGCTGCTGGGAGCCTGGCGAGCCTTTCGGATTCAAAATATGCGGCGTGAGACGCGCACAAACCGCATGATAGATATTGCCCTCTTAGCCATTGAGGTCAGCAAATCAGTCTTTCCTCAACTCCTCAGGTGACAACGCCTGCCCCACCAGCGTGAGCCGGGCCGCCTGAACGGCAGTCCGATGCGGAATGTGGAGACGTGGAGAGACCGGCCCACTGTTCGCAGTGTCGGTTTTACTCGGCGGATGTCTTTGGCGGGCGCGGTGCCTGGCCGTAGTCGCCAAACGGACGATCACGATCTGCAACGGCGCCCCGCACGTCCTGAAGCGCGTGGCGGGTGAAGGCTGTGCCCTCCGGCGTGTGGCGCGCAATGCCATCCAGCAGCGTGCCAATCAATTGCGTCACCTGCAAGCCCATCTGCTCATATGCCTGGTTGATGAGCAGCTTCATCATATGCAGTTGATTGGCCGGCAATTGCGCCACGCGCTTTGCCAGGGCAAAGGCGGCGGTATCGAGTTCCCCAGCGGGTACGGCTTCGGAGGCCAGCCCCCACTCCGCTGCCTTGTGCCCATTCAACGCATCGCCGGTCAGCAGCAGGCGCTTGGCGCGCTCCAGCCCCAACCGATAGACCCACAT
>CAZFWN010000353.1:0-4294 GCA_964522745.1 uncultured Ktedonobacterales bacterium | reverse complement strand
GTCACCATCAAACTTTTGATGGTCTCACCTCCTTTCTGTTGGAGGCGCTGGACTGTGGGAAGAGCGGGGGCATAGAATGCAGGATAGCCCTCGTGCCCGGTATGTCCGGCGCCTGGGTCATGATGGCCGTCGCTGTGTATTGCAGTGACGGCTATCGCTGTCTTTGTATGCAAGCAAGTATACCAGCGCCAGACTGGAAAGTCAAGTGCTGCTGGAGGGGCGCCGGCCAGTCCCGCAGGGACTTCCTGGCCGAGGGCCACTTAGCGCCGATTTTAATCGGCGAATGGCTTCATAGAGCAACCGCCATGAACCGCCAGCCAGCGATAGGCATGTGATTTGCTGAGAGGGCTGAGAGAAGAAGGTTTTTTTGCTGAGGAGGGCTTTGTAATGGAAGGGACCAGCGCTGTTCCCACGCAGGTGCATGATGCCGGCCCGGCGCGCCACCATGTTATGGCGAGGCCACACTATCTGCAAGATTTGCCAGCCTATACTGTGCCTGATACCGATCTGGAGTTTGGCGCGAGCCTGGGCAATACCCATTGCTGGGTGACAACCAAAGGCACTGGCGATGTTGAGGGCATGTTTAGTACCGATCTGGGCGAAAATGTCGTCGGGGCGATCTGCCTGCGTTACAGCGGCCTGGGCCATCGTGTCATTCGCCCCGGTGAGCATGTGGGCGAACTGCTGCATCCAGACTCCTCTCCACAGGATGCTGTGGATGGCGCGAAGGCCGCCGCGCGCAGCGCCTCGACGCAGGCCGAGGAGACGCCACTGCCGGGCGTTCCACCCGAAGCCCAGCAGTATCGGGTGCATGAGCAGGCGCAGGAATCCTATATGCGTCTGCGCCAGGAAAGCACCGGCACGTTTGAAATTCATCCGGCCTATCAACGCCACCGCTATCACGTGGCCGGGCAGCTTGAGGTGCAGGAAACAGTCTTTGTGCCGCATGTGGCCCCGCCCGCTCTTAACGGCAAGCGAGCCGATCTGGAGGCGCCGATTGTCTACCAGATCGTCAGCCTGCACAATGAGGGGCATCTGACCCGGCAGCTGCGCGTCTATGGCTATGTGCGCCTGCATGGCGCGACGCCCGCCGATATTACAGCTACCTATGACCCCAATCTCTGCCAGGGTGCGCTGGTGGCAAGGAACGAGAGCAAGCCGGAGTGGGTGCGTATCTTTGGGCTGGCCGGCAAGCAGGAGCATGTCTCCGCCTGGGAGACGACCTTTGACGCCAGCCAGATTTACGAGACCACGCATGTCTTTCCACTGGAAAACGACACCAGCGCCACTGGCGATGCCTTTGGCGCCCTGCAAGTAGATGTCGAACTCAAGCCAGGCCAGCGCGCGTCCTTTGCCTTTGTCACCGTCTTCACGCATGAGGGGGAGGCGCGGGCGCGCCAGGTGTTTGATCACGCCTGGGACTACGAGCGGGCGATGCGCGAGACAATCGGCTATTATAAGGATGCAGTGGGCGTGACCGAGGTGATTACGCCTGACCCAATAATCAACCAGGGAGTGACCTGGGCCAAGATCAATATGGTGCGCGTGATGTCAGAATACCTCACCGGGCCGGCCTTCACCAACGACCCCAGCCGCTCCTCGGCGGTGGTCTGTCGAGACGCGGCCTGGTTTGTCTATGGCTGCGATCACCTGCTGCCGGAGTTTTCGCGCCATCTGCTGGATGCCTTTGCCATGCGCCAGCAAGAGAGGGGACTGATACTTGAATACTATCATGCCGTCACCGATGAGCACTTTGATGATGGGCTGAACATCAACGACGACACGCCGCTGTTTCTGCTAGCGCTGAACCATCACTATCGGGCGACGAAAGATGACGACTACCTGCGCCGGCTCTATCCAGTGGCCCGCAAGGCCGCCACCTATATTCTGAGTCAGCGCGACACCGAATTGGTGAGCATCCCAGAGGAGCAGAAGCGGGGGCTGGTGATCTGCACGGCACGCGGCACCGGGGTAGAAGGGATTTGTAGCTGGCGCAATATCATTCCTAATTATACCCTCAATGGCGCGGTCACCGAGATGAATGCCGAATGCGCGGCAGCGCTGCGGGCGATGGCGCATCTGGCCGAGGAACTCAACACGCTGGAGGGCCGGGCGGATGCCGAGTATTTCCACCAGGCGGCTGATGATCTGACGCGGGCCATCAACGCCCACCTGCTCAACCCGGAAACGGGCCTCTACTATCTGACGATTGATGTCAACGGCAACCGGCGCACCGATGTGACCTCGGATGAACTCTTTCCGGTGATCTTTCGTGTCGCCCCAGAGGAGGTCTCCTACCGCATTATCACCCGGCTCAACAGCCCCGACTTCTGGACGCCCGCCGGCATTCGCACCGTCAGCCGAGACAGCCCCGACTATGACGCCTGCGGGCAATGGGGCTTGATGGGCGGCGTCTGGCCCGGCGTGACGTGGTGGTACGCCTTTGCCGCCAAAGCCTATCACCCGGAGTTTATGGTGCGCGCCCTGCGCTCCAGCTTCGAGCATTACGCCCGCGACCCCAAGAAGAATAACACCGTGCCGGGGCAGTTCAGCGAGTGGGTCGATGGCGAATCGCTGGTCAATCGCGGCATGCGTCTTTCGCCCTGGGAGCCGCCGCGCTTCCTCTGGGCCGCTGTCGAGGGCGTTTGCGGCGTGATGCTTTCACCTGGCACGATTGGGCTGGATCCGTTGCTGCCAAGCACCTGGAAATGGGTCGGCATCCGCCGGCTGATCTATCACGGAGAAGAGCTGGCCTTCTTTGCTGCCCGCCAGGGCGATCTGTTCCATGTACTGGGCACGACAGATTTTCAGGCCCATGACTGCTATTACAAGCATCTCTATGAGGAGGACATCTCCGCTCAGGCGCTGGCGCTCCATGAGATGGCGCACGCGCTGGCCTTCAAGCGACAGGGCGAAGTGCTGGTCTGTGTTGGCTCGGCCAGCGCGCAGACCATGCTGGTGCCACTGCGCCTGGTCGGGGCGCTGGAACGGGGCAAAGTCTATCATGTGGAGGTCTATAACAGCGAGCGCAGCACCTGGGTGGAGGGCGAAACCACCCGCGCCGAAGACCTGGAGGAACTGGCCGTTGACATCGAGGAGGGTGGCTACCGCCTGCTGCGCTTCATCGAACAGCCCTCTCTAAAATAAGAGAATACGAGTGGCTCAACACGTAACGTGAAAGAGGCCAACCACCGCGCCGCTCGCTTTGTTCCAGGCCATGATCGCCTTGGGGGTAGGCAGCAGTTTGACCTGGCAGTGTTTGCGCTGCAAATAGTCCTCCGCCTCATCAGAAAGCGTGACGCTGTCATACTGGCCGGTGCCAATAATAAGGTGCTTCGCCCCTTTTTCATAGGTATGCTCGGCCTCGGCCTGCGACATGATGTGCGATGTGCCAAAGACCTCTTTGGACAGTTTTTTCTTGCGTTTCTCGACCTGGCCGCTCAGCCGAATGAGTACATCATGCTCGAACCGCACGCCCTCAATGGTGATCGAGCCAAAGGTTGTCTGATCAATGCTGGGTTTCATCTGAGACCTCCCCACCTCTTCTACGCTGCAACTTTCCGGCCAGGAGCGGGGCCGGCAGTCTGGAGGTTGCCCCTGGGGTCCAGCTTCTTGATACGCCAAAAATGCTGATGAGGATTACGCGGTGGCCCTGGTTGATGAGATCGAAAAGCCCCAGTTCATCCGCCGGCGCTTCACCGCCGCGTATTGAGGCATTTCTGCTGCCTACTCTTTTGCTTGTAGCGCCGGCATCTTGCCGGCGCGCATTGGTTTTCGCGCCCCGCTCCCCCTTGACAATGCCAGCCTTTCTAAGTATACTAGATGACAAGCGTTCCCTGTCGCGCAGCGGAACGACCACAATCGGGCAATGGCATGGACCGATGGCGAAATAAACACCACCGGGCCATTAACCCCAAACCTGGGAGAACCAGGAGGGGGGCTGGGGGCATTGTAGCATCCAGAGCGGAAGCTATCACGCAACCGGCCACTCCTGGCAGGATGGGCGGCCACTCCGGCGGAGCGGGTGCAGCACTTCTGGTGTTGTGCCCGCGCCCTCGGAGCATGCGGCCACTCACCACGCGGCGCAGTCAATACTGCCTGCCGCGCCAGGGGTGGCCGTTTCGTCTCTGTTGGACCGAAGAACGCTCCATCTGATGGCGCTGTCCATCGTTCTCAGGAGGCGTTCCATGCCCATCCCGATGCTTTTTTCGCTCCCCATGTGCTTGATTTTCTGGGCCACTGTCTGGCAGCCGTTCGCACGCGAACGGCTGGGCGCGACCTTTGTTGATGAGAT
>CAZFWN010000352.1:0-4367 GCA_964522745.1 uncultured Ktedonobacterales bacterium | reverse complement strand
GACTCCCGTCGGTTCCACCCGAACGAGATAGCGTGCCACCCAAAGACGCTATCTCGCTTTTCTTTTGCCCCAACCGCTTCATCACCCGCCTGATGCTCTCTCGTGACGTGCCAAACTGCTTGGCAACAAACCGCAGCGACAGGCCTTGCTCAATCATGGCATGTGCTTCCTGCTGCTGTGCTGGTGTCAGGCTTGGGGGATGCGGTGGCAGGTGCGCGCTCGTGCGGTCTTGTTTGGGTGGCAGAGAGTCGCTCTTCAGCCACAGACCATTCTCCCGCTGCTCCCACCATCCGGTTGCCTCAAGACCCAGCGCAAGCACTGGGAGTACACTTTCGCGCGGCAATACGCCCACAATGCACCGCCGCTCCAGGTCATAGATCAGCCCGCCAGCCGGCAAGAGAGACCAGACAATATCGCGCCGCTCTTCCGGCGTGGCCTCACTCCAATACTCGGCCATATCATTGAGCGTCTCCCCTGCTGAGATCGCGGCCTGGGTGGTTTCATCGGCGTTGCGGATGATCGGCAAAGGAAGGGTCAGCAACTCATCTCGAATCCGCCCCATCTGCGCATCCAGGTCTGGCTCAGCAAGATACCCTTTCGTAAAGGCCAGAACGAGGCGCTTTTGTTCCGCTTCTAATTCCTTGCGCCGGTGTAACAGGCCTTCAAGCGTGTGATCTTGGTTGGTCGTCTCCGCATTACACCGCTCGGCAATGATCTCACGCCAGGTGTCCGGTAAGGTCACGCTTTCGAGCAGAGCGCCAAACTGGTAGACCACGGTTGCCGCTGTCACCGAAAGCGACCCCCCTGCTGCACAATCGAGCTTGCGCTGGGCACTCATATCATTGTAGTAGGTTTTGCCCAGGGGCACCGTCACGTTTAAGGGATGCCGACAGGCGGCGCACACAATAATCCGGCTAAACTCGTGCGAGCGGATGGTGGATTCCACCTGGGGACGGTGGTATTGCTGCGCCTTGGCCTCCACCATCCGCTGCCACAACTCATAGGGCCAGGCGGCTTGATGCTGGCCTTGTATTAACTCCCCTGAGGGGGTATTGATCGTGCCACGCCCGCACCCTGGGGCAAACTCACGCGGAAACCAGGATCGGCGAAGAGCCGCGATGGTATCTTTCGTCAGCCTGCGCTCGCCAAACCGAGCGGTGCGCGAGATATATCCTTCGAGTGCATCGGCAATCGCGGCATCAGACCAACCCTGCGCTGCCAGTTCTCCAAGGCGCACCAATGCCGGAAAGTTCACGGGATCGGGACGCACTGCGGTACGTGGGGGGCGCCACGTGGAGGGGGCATCATCAGGGGGTTTGGGGTACTGTGGGGGCAGGTAGCCAAAGGGCATCCAGCCATTGTGAAAGCCATCGCGCGCTCGGTCTTCTTTGCCATCAATCGTCCGTTTGGACAGCTGCCGAACATAACTGGCATTCATCTGGGTATCCACCGCAAAGGCCACATCAAACCCGTCCTGCTGCACTTTATCAATATCCCATAACCCATCGGAGGTGGCCCACCACACTCGACGTCGCCGTAAGCGCGTCAGCGAGGTATAGGCGACGGGCACATTGCGCGACCAGCGGTTGTTGGCATAACAGACAATCACTTGAAACTGGGTGCCAGCATCATGGAGCAACTGGGCAAAGACGGGGCGATCTTCAATTTCCTCATACTTGGCACTCTGCTCTGGCTCTTCGAACCAGCGCGTCAGCCGCCAGCCCTTTTTCTCGAAGAACTCCTCAATGCGGCGCTTCTGCGTCACAATTGTGGCCTTGTCCTGAAGCTCGCTGCTGTAGCGCACATACCCGACCCCCGACGCTCCGGGTCCAGGCTCCCCAACCATCTGATAAATACGACTGGCATGCCGTTTCTGTCGAGGCATTAGCCATCCCCCTTTTCGCGTAACGCCCGTAACCTGATCTGGCGACGGACCTCAATACGTACCAAAATATCAAGCAGACTGGCAATATCCAGTGGGACAGTTCCCCCTGATGCTCCAGCGTGCGCCCGACCAGCCTTCCTCTCAAGAACACTGATATCTCTTGCCTCTTTGGGGTGCATCGTGCTTCCTCCAGAAGATAAGAACTCGTGCCGCCACACCAATGAACCCTTCCAACTGCGCGGTGACTATTCGCTAGTTCAGGTGCTGGGTCCTCCCCAAGAGGATCGTGAGGTTGTTCGCCAGCCCCAAGGCTGTACAGGTCGCCTTGGGCCACAGCTTCTCAAAGGTGGCTTGTAGGACCGGCAAATCCGCTGGTTGGATGTCCAACGCGACCAAGTTCTTGATCGCCCGGTTGAACTTCCCGCGTTCCAGGTCGATATGCCTGGGGTCGCCAGTGGTGAACATCCGCGCCAGCGTGGTAAAGAGAGCCTGTCGCAGCTGTTGCCCCTCGAGCCTGGGAGGTGGTTCGGCAGACGACCCACTTGTCTGATCTACTCCGGTGGCCTCTGATGGAGGTAGTTCCTCTGCAACGATTTCCTCAGCAGAGGTTTCCTGGGGATGCACTGCCACGAGCTGTGTGCAGGACTCCTCCTTCGTCGCCCCCTGTTCAATCAACGCCACAAAGTTTTCATAGCGGGTAAGCTGCGCCTCCTGCTGCTCCACCTCTCCAGCGAGAAAGCGCTGCTCACGCACCAAGGCCCCCCAGTTGCCGACGCCAATGCGGCAGGACTCAAGCTGCTCCGTCACTGCCAGCAGGGTTCTGGGCCATTACTCTTGTGCGCATGTAGACAGCAAGAGAGAACGCTGGTAGACTCTGGACAGGCCGACGCCCCCTCAGTGCTCCAGAAGGGCCTTTGCAATGACACCAACCGTGACGACTCCTGCCCAGCGCCGCGCTGCCAAGCACCAAATCCTGGCTGATCTCCAGGAAGGGTGCTCAGTGCAAGCGGCTCACCAGCGGTCCCCGCTCCCGCTCCATCCAACCACCATTTATCGGCTTCGTCAGCGCCTCCAGACGGATCCGCTGACGGCATCGCTCGATGGGCGGCATGGGCATCCGATCAAGCTCCGAGGGGAGGTGCGCCAATGGGTACTTGATTTCTGTCAGAACGCACCCCATACGGCCAGCCATGTGGTACAAGCGGAGCTCCACGAGCGTTTTGGCCTGCTCGTCAGCATTAGTCAGCTCAATCGCTTCCGGGCGGCCCACGACATGAGCAGCCGAAGGCGGGGGGAAAAAGCAGGCAGCAGTCCCAGCCGAGGCATCATCGCCTGAGCCTGCGTGGCAGGAAGGTGCGGGGAGCCTGCTCCTCTTAGCCGCTGCCAACGAGACAGGGCTGATTGAGACGCTCGAGGCGGCGTTGCCCCTTGCCAGTGCTACTTGTCCTGCCCGTTTGGCCCACAGCACCCGCGCGAGCCGCGAGTGTCTGCTGCTGACGCTGTTGTTCCTGAACGCCGTTGGAGTGCGGCGGACCTCTGATCTGCGCAGCTACACTGGGGCAGGGTTAGCCGTGCTGAGTCGGCGTCAGCGGGCCTACGGGTATTGGCATACTGAACGCTTTCTCTCGCAGGTGGCCCGTGCTGGTGGGGATGAGCCATTGACCGACGCGCTGGCTGCCTGGACGGCCAAACTCTGGCAGAAGCAACCGCAGGAACCAGGTCAGCCACCGCCCGCCTTCTACCTCGATGGACACAAGAAACCGGTGTACACCGATCACCTGATCCCCCGCGGCCTGGTGGGGCGCACCGGCAAGGTATTGGGCTGCCGGGCGCTGCTGCTCTTGCATGATGCCAAGGGGCACCCGCTGTTCGCCACCACGCACCGTGGCGATCTGCACCTGACCAAAGGCGTCCCAGCCTTCCTGGACCGCTACGACCAGGCGACAGGTGTGCCCCGCCTGAGCATTGACTGGGAGGGGATGGGCGCCGAATTCCTCTCCACACTGGTCAAGGCGGGGCGCACGGTGGTCACTCTCCTCCAATCGGAGCAGTATCAGGGACTGGCCTCCTTCAGCGACGTGGGCCCCTTCGTGCCGCTGTGCCGAGATCGAGCAGGGAACGTGACCCGCGAAGTGGCTCCGGCCCGCTTCGCCCTGACGCTGCCTGACCATCCAGGGGAGACCCTGCCGCTCGCTGTGGCCCTCATTCGCGATCTCCGCCGTCACGTACCCACCTCCTACTCACCAGAGGAGGAGGCCAGCCCCGCCCGGTGGGATGCGGATCTGGATCGGGCACGCGGCCACTGGTGGGAACCGGGGTGGGTGGCCATCCCAAGCCCTGCCCACCCGACCGAGCCCAAGCTCATTCCCGTTGTCACCACCGCTCCCGACCTGGATGCCGCCGAATTAGCCCGCGTCTACACCCATCGCTGGCCTGCACAGGAGAACAGTATTCGTGACTTTTTGCTGGCGGTGGGTCTAGA
>CAZFWN010000351.1:0-4389 GCA_964522745.1 uncultured Ktedonobacterales bacterium | reverse complement strand
GTCGATGATCAGTCGCGTGAGGCTGCTCGACTCGATTGCCTGCTCGTAGCGTTCCAGGATGGCGGGCGCACCTCTAGTCAGATGCAAATCGCCGCGGTGGGTGGTGGCGAAGAGGGGATGGCCTGCCGCGTCATGCAGGAGCAGCAGCGCCCGGCACCCCAGCACCTTGCCCGTGCGCCCGATCAGGCCGCGCGGGATCAGGTGATCGGCGTAGACGGGTTTCTTGTGTCCATCGAGGTAGAAGGCGGGCGGTGGCTGGCCTGGCGCCTTCGCCTGCACCGGCCAAAGCGTGCTGGTCCACTGTGCCAGCGCATCGGTCAGCATCTCGTCGCCCCCAGCACGCGCCACCTGGGCCAGAAAGCGTTCGCACTGGAAGTAGCCATACGCCCGCCGCCGTCCGGTCAGGAGCGCCAACGCCTCGCCGGTGTAGCCCCGCAAGTCCCATGTGCGTCGCAAGCCCACCACGCCGAGGAAGAGCAGGGTCAAGAGGGATTGGCGGCGGGTCGTCGGGGTGGTGCGCGCCAGCCGACGACCCGCCTGTTCGCCAGTCGGGAGCGCCTGCTCCAGGGCCGCGATGGCGCCGGTCTCGTGGGCGGCGGCGAGCAAGAGCAGACTTCCGGCGCCCTCCTGCCAGGTCGGCTCAGGGAGCGATCCGTTCGGCTGATTTTCCCCCGCGCCCGACACCTGGCGTCTGACGCCCAGGGTCGCGCGGAGACGGTTGATTTGACTAACACTGACCGCCAGGCCAAACCGCTCGAAGAGAGCTACCTGGACGGTGCGTCCGGTGGATGCTGGTGCGGCGCGACAGAACGCGGCCAGCCAGTCCCGTACCGGCTGGCGCAGTTTCGTGGGATGCCCATGCCGCTGATCGTCGAGGGCCAATGGTCCCTCGGTGCGGACTCGGCGCAGCAGGCGATAGGCAGATGCGCGGCTGGTCTGGACGCCCGCGCTTGTGGCCGCTTCGTGCCATGGCTGTCCTACTTGCATCTGAGCTACCATCTGCGCTTTGGCCGATCGGCGCGCTTCCCGGTTCATAGCTCCCTCCTCTGGTTGGTGGTCCCAAAGGATAGCAGATCGGCCCGTCTTAGTACAGCCTTGCGTAAATGTGTTCCGAGTTTGACCAGATGAGCGGCTGGGTCTATACTCCACTGTGGAGGTATCCCGCATGCGCGGACCCAAGCCTCAGACGCCCATCACCTTAACCGCTTCCCAAGCAGAGACCTTGCGGCATCTGGTCCAAGCCCGGACCACTCCGCTGGGGCAAGCCCTGCGGGGCCGGATTGTCTTGGCGGCTCATGAACATCCCGACTGGACCAATCAACAGATTGCTCGCACCCTTGCTGTGGCCGACCGCACGGTGCGGAAGTGGCGGCGGCGCTGGCTCGAGACGGCTTCCCTGGACGACTTACCCCGTCCTGGGGCGCCACGCCGTTTTTCCCCCGGAGGTGCGCGCCCAGGCCACCGCGCTCGCCTGTAGCGTGCCCCAAACGCAGGGAGTGCCGCTGGCGCGCTGGAGCAGCGCCGAAATCGCGCAGCGGTTGCAGCAACTGCATGTGGTGGCTCATATCGCCGCCAGCACCGTGAGTCGCTGGTTGGCGGCAGAGCGCCTGCGCCCCTGGCGTTACCACCCCTGGCAGCATATTCACGACCCAGCACGCTTTCTCGAACGGGCACGTCCCGTCCTCCAGCTCTATGCCGGTGCGCGGGCCTTGTTGACAGGTGGGTGCTGGGTCGTGTGTGCCGATGAGAAAACCTCCATTCAAGCGCGGGCGGCTCAAGGGCTGCCGGAGCCAGCACCCCCTGCGCCAATCGCCGCGCTACACACGCCACGGAGCCGTACAGTTGTTTGTGGGCTTGAGTGTGGCTGATGGACTGGTCTATGGGCGCTGTGCCGCCCGCAAGCGCTTTGTCGACTTTCAAGCCTTCGTGCGGGAGAGTCTCCTGCCAGCGGCTCGCCAGCGAAAGGTACAGGCGGTGAAGCTGATCTTGGACAATGGTTCAACGCACGCCTCCAAGCGCCTGCAAGCCTAGCTGACTGCCACCGCACAAGCCGAGAACTGGCCCGTGACCTTCGCGGTGTGCTGGCTGCCGCCCAATTCCTCCTGGCTCGATCAGGTCGAGATCTGGCTGAGTATTTTGCAACGCAAACTGCTTGCACCCAATCATTTCCCCAGTACCTCCAAGCTGGAGGACGCCTTACGCGCTTTCATGGTAGCCTCCAATCATGGAAGTCCTTCAGGCGACTCGGCGATAATCATGGTGGAGCCCGCCCAAGATGGGCACTGCCATGATCGGCCTATTCCTGGCATCAACTGGGAGAGTAGCAGGCGGATCAGGGAGGTGCGGCTGGAGCCCTTGATGTGGTCGCGCTCGATTGAAGTAGGTAATATAGGCCTGGAGGACTCGGGAAAGCTGCCGCTCATGAAGAATGATCAGATGATCGAGGCACTCGCGGCGCACGCTCCTCAAGAAGCGCTCACAACAGGCGTTGGCGCGCGGAGCGTGGGAGGGGGTCTTGAGGATCTTTATCCTGGAGCCATCCGCGCAAAGAGCGGGCCGAACTTGCTATCGTTATCGCGGATCAGGAACCTGGGCGCCTGCCCATAAGGCGTGACTTCTCGCAGTTGCTGGGCGACCCACGCATCGGAAGGATGACAAGTCACCCCAACGTGGATCACTTTCCGCGTTTTCAGTTCAATGATGAAGAACGCAAACAGCGAACGGACCAAAAGATCGGTGATCGGCAAGAAGTCGCAGGCCCAGACCTCTGCGGCATGGTTGTGCAGGAAGGTCGACCACGTCTGGGAGGATGGACGGGCGCGTCCCTGGCGCATGTATTTTTGGATGGTCCGCTTCGCGACGCGTATACCCAGTTTGAGCAGTTCCCCCTGAATCCGTTCGGCACCCCATAAACGATTGTCCCGGGCCATGGCTTGGATCAAGGCCACCGTCTCCGTAGCGATCTTGGGTTTCCTGGTCGCGGGGGGGATCGCTGTTTCTAGTACCAGCGGAATGCTTGGCGATGCCAGCCGAGGAGGGTGTCAGGCTGAACAATCAAGAGCGCCTGTTTCCAACTGCGGGCAGTTCGTGCGAGCAACACCAGAAGCATCCGATCCGTCTTCGTACAGGTGGGTCGCTTGACCTGCCGGCTGAGAATGATGAGGTGCTGCCGCAGCAGGGCGTTTTCGGCCAGGAGCTTAGATTTGGTGCGGGCAAGATCGGTGAGTGTTCCACCCAGCACTGAGCGACTCGTTGGCCTGGTCCAGTGGACGAGGCGTTGCAGGAACCGACCGAAGCAGCGTTGAAACGGACGCTTGAGCGAGCTGAACAGACCTGACACAGATGTACCGGCTCCTTGATAAAGGGGGATGGGGTGTCAAGGCACAAGAGCTGGCTGACACCTGCCGATTCTACTCTTCTATCAGACTTTTCTGCAAGGAGAAGAAATGGAGAAAGAGGGGGCAGAGCACTATTTCCTGGGCAGATTGCGAAAGTAGCCAGCACAGGGGTCCAGAAGCCGCAGTGCTGGCAGAGGAGATTCAAAAGCAAGTGCGGAATGAAGCAGAGGAGCGCGAGAAGAACCCGAAACGACGCCCCGATGAGGAATTATGACGAGGGCACATCATCGCATATGAAGAAATTTTCCAGGCGAGACTCAACCAGCAGGAGCACACTCTTACCAGTTGCGAATGGACTATGCTGCAAACGATTTTTGCGGCGGTTGTCGTCAAACACCATTAGGGGCTTGCAACAAAAAGCGTTCGGGCCAGGTGGTACCTGGCCCGACGTGGTGTGACATAGATAGGTGGTAGCGCATACGGGATTCGAACCCGTGATCTCCGCCTTGAGAGGGCGGCGTCCTAGGCCGCTAGACGAATGCGCCATTTCGTAGAAACTCAGATACGTCGTTGCAGCCCTTGTATTGTACCCTGTTCTTTCCGCGCTTGTCAAGCATTGGAAACACCAAAATATCAAAACGTCTCATCTTCCTTTGTACGGCAGCCGATACGCTCTTATTACATTTTCTTAAAAGACTTGACAGGACATGAGCGATAGCTATAATGCTATCAGGTTTCTGGCTGGCACATCGCTCCGCCAGACCCAGCCTTACACACCTACCATCCCCTTCTTTAAGAAAGGAAGGTATCACCGTCTATTGATGATTGCTGCTTCTTCTGCTTCCTTGATATAGAAAGGCGAGCCACCTTTCTGTATGAGAGCGTGAAGTACCTCTCGTTGCTTATCCTTTGCTGGCGCTTCAACCCTGAACACCTGAACACTGATAGAACATCTGGTTCTGAGTCTTGTACAGGAGAATCTTTTCATGGCAACAGCAGCAGGCAAACAGGATGTCCTTATCTCTGAGCGCGTGGCAGGCGGCATCCTGCC
>CAZFWN010000350.1:0-4397 GCA_964522745.1 uncultured Ktedonobacterales bacterium | reverse complement strand
AAAGCGAGTAGGTCTCTCATACCGGCTGCTCCTGGCTGAAGACGCGCTCGATCACCTCCTCAATCGGCGGGTCTTCGATGGTCAGGTCGGTGATGGGATGCTCGCCGAGCAACTGCGAGGTGATGCGCGGCGCCTCGGCCTTGGGCACGCGCAGTTTCACCTTATCGGCCTCGTGTTCGATGACGGTTCCATAGGTTGCCAGATCAACGGACGGGTCTTCTAGCGTAACGTTGATGGTCTTATAAGCGGCAAATTGGTCGCCCAGGCTGGCAAGGTTGCCATCGAAGAGCAGCTTGCCGTGATGGATGACGATCACGCGGCGGCAGAGCGCCTCGACATCGGCCATATAGTGACTGGTCAGCAGGACGGTGGCTCCGTAGCGCTGGTTATAGGCGGCGATAAAGCTGCGGATGCGGCGCTGCATGGTAACATCCAGGCCGATGGTTGGCTCATCCAGAAAGAGTACCTGTGGCCGGTGAAGCAGAGAACCGGCAATCTCCACCTTCATGCGCTCGCCCAGTGAGAGATTGCGCACCGGCTTGTTGACAAGTGAACCAAGCTCCAACAGTTCGATAAACTCGTCGCGTGTCTGTTTGAAGTCGGCTTCAGGGATGCGATAGATGGCCCGGTTGAGTTCAAACGAATCCATCGCCGGAATATCCCACTGCAATTGGTTGCGGTTGCCCATGATGAGGGTGATCTGGCGCAGGAAGTCTTTTTCGCGGCGCGAGGGCGTGTGCCCTAGCACAGTTGGCGTGCCGCTAGTGGGATAGAGCAGCCCAGAGAGCATCTTGAGCGTGGTGGTTTTGCCTGCGCCGTTTGGCCCCAGAAAGCCAACGACCTCACCGGGCGCGACGTTGAACGAAATGCTATCAACGGCACGCACCTCGCGCCATGTGCGGCGCACTAGGCTGCGCAGCGAGGCGCGCAGGCCAGCCTCGCGCTCCGGCACTTTATAGATTTTGCTGAGGTCTACGACCTGGATAATATCGGATGTGCTAGACACGAATATCGCTCCTGTTTCTTCTTTCTTCGCTGACGATGAGGATGCTGCCTCAGTTCATTGGAAAGGTGAGAGGACGTTGAAAGCGCCATGGGAAAGGTCATGGTGTGGTTCATCATTATGCACGCCTCCTTTGTGGCGATGAGAGAATCTGCATGACACTGCCTGTCATGCTTTTGCTACAATACTACATAGAGCAACAAGCAGCAACCTCTTTTGAGGAAGGAGTATACGTTAGATGATGGCTGAACAAGCTCTCAAGCCAGGCGATCTGGCCCCTGAGTTTTCTTTGCCCAATGAGCAGGGCGCGCCGGTGGCGCTTTCCAGCTTTCATGGGCAGCGCGTCGTATTGTATTTCTATCCCAAGGATGATACGCCTGGCTGCACCGCGCAGGCGTGCAGCTTTCGTGATGCCATGCCACAGATCGAAGAGCAGCACGCTGTCGTGCTGGGCGTCAGCGCCGATGACACTGGCTCACATCAGGCATTCAAGACGAAGTATAACCTGCCCTTCACCTTGCTGGTGGATGCCGATCACGCGGTATCGCGGGCCTATGGTGTCTGGAAAGAAGAAGTGGGCTACGCCACCCGCAGCCAGTTTATCATTGATGAGCAGGGGCGTCTAGTGGATGTGCAGGTGCCAGTGCGCGCCAACGAGAGCGTACAGCGTGCGCTCGATGCGCTCACCGGCTAGAACTCGCTATGAACAGAGCGAACAAAACCCACACTGCCGGATACGGCGGTCCTCTCCACATGGGTGTATAATGAGAGATGAAGAAATGGCCCCTCTGTTCGCGCGTCACTGATCGACGTGGAGGTGTGGGGCAAGGTCCAGCAACGCCAAGGTCTATCCTGAGTACCTTCGGCGGGCGGTTGAGCGCTGCAAAGAGGTGCAGAGCAGCAAGGCAGCACAGGCGCCCAGGATAGCCGTTGCTGTGTCCGCTATCGAAGACGATAAGGAGTACGACAGTGATTTCTCACCCTGAGAGAAGTGCATTGGCCGCCGACACGCTTGAAACGCCCGCCGGAACCAACAACTTCTCCATTGTGGCCGCAACGGTCAATGGCTCCGGCAGCCAAACAGCCAACACGACCCTACTGCGTGCCCTCTTCAAGATGGGCATTCCGGTCAGCGGCAAAAATCTTTTCCCTTCCAATATCCAGGGACTTCCGACGTGGTTTAGTATCCGGCTGAGCAAAGATAGCTATATCGCCCGGCGCGAAAAATCTGAGATACTAGTTGCCATGAACCTGGCGACGGCATCTGAGGATATTGCTAGCCTGCCGGCGGGCGGCGTATCTATCTTGCCGTCCGATTGGCGCCTGAAAGAAGACCGGGACGACATCATCTATTACACGCTGCCGGTGCAGCAGATGGCAAAAGATTCTGGTGCGACGGCAGACCGCCGGCCCTATGTGGCGAACATGGTCTATGTGGGCGCGCTGGCCGAACTGCTGGGCATCGAGCTGGCCGAAATTGAATCGGCCCTGAATTACCATTTCAGCGGCAAAGCCGGCCCAGTGAAGCTGAATATGGGCGTTGTTGAGGCTGCCGCTGCCTATACCAGAGACAACATCACCAAGCGCGACCCCTACCGTGTAGAGCGGATGAATGCCAATCAAGGCAAGATTATCATTGATGGCAACAGCGCCAGCGCGCTGGGCGCGGTCTTTGGTGGATTTACGGTTGCGGCTTGGTATCCGATTACCCCCTCGACCAGCCTGATCGATGCGCTCACCGAGCATGCCAAAGAATTGCGCGTGGATCCGGAGACGGGCGAACACACCTATGCCATTGTGCAGGCAGAAGATGAGATTGCCGCGCTTGGTATGGTGGTAGGTGCGGGCTGGGCCGGTGCGCGCGCGATGACCTCTACCTCTGGGCCTGGTATCTCGCTGATGAGCGAGTACGCCGGGCTGGCGTATTTTACCGAAATTCCGGCGGTGGTCTGGGATATTCAGCGTATGGGGCCAAGCACTGGCCTGCCAACGCGCGTCTCTCAAGGCGATATTCTTTCCTGTTATTATCTCGGTCACGGCGATACTCGTCATGTGTGTCTACTGCCCGGCAGTATGAAGGAATGCTTTGAGTTTGGCTGGCGTGCCTTTGATCTGGCCGAGCGGCTGCAAACACTGATCTTTGTGCTGAGCGATCTTGATCTGGGGATGAATCTCTGGATGACCGACCATTTTGATTACCCGGAGACGCCAATAGATCGCGGGAAGGTTCTCAGCGCCGAAGACCTGGCCCGGCTGGGTGGCTTTAATCGCTATGAGGATGTGGATGGCGATGGTATCCCTTATCGCACATTGCCTGGCACCGATCATCCTCTGGCCGCCTATTTCACGCGTGGCAGCGGGCATAATGCGAAGGCTGCTTATACCGAGCGCTCTGATGAGTGGGAAGCGAACTTGAAGCGATTGGCGAAGAAGTTTGAGACATCGCGCACACTGGTCCCTAAGCCAGTGGTTGATGAAATGCCGGGCGCGGAGGTCGGGTTGATTGCGTTTGGCTCGACTGATCCTGGCATTGTCGAGGCACGCACCTTCCTGGAGCAGCGCGGTATCAAGACCAGCTACCTGCGACTGCGCGCTTTGCCTACGGACCAGACCTTCCAGGACTTTGTGCATCAGTATCAGCGCATCTATGTTGTTGAGAATAATTTTGACGGCCAGATGCACAAGATTCTTCAGACGGATGCGCCCGATGTTGCCGCGCGGTTGGTCTCGATTTCTCACTGTGATGGGCTGCCGCTAACCAGTCGCTGGATCGCCCAGACCATTCTCGAACAGGAGCGTTAAACACTATGGCAGTGCAAGTACCCCCTTCTGGCCCGAACGTCAATCTCATCGGCCTGGAGCGCGCCGATTATAAAGGTAAGCCCTCGACGCTGTGCAAGGGCTGCGGGCATGATTCTATCTCGGCCCGCATCATTTCGGTAGCTTACGATCTCTCACTCAAACCGACGCAGGTTATTAAGCTGAGCGGCATCGGCTGTTCTAGCAAGACGCCGGCATATTTTTTGAGTCAGGCACATGGTATCAACGGCCTGCATGGTCGTATGCCCTCGCTGGCAACTGGCGCGACGCTTGCCAACCACACCCTCACAGCGATTGGCGTGAGCGGTGATGGTGATACTGGCAGTATTGGTATTGGCCAGTTCAAACATATGGTACGACGCAATGTCCCCTTGGTGTATATCATCGAGAATAACGGCGTGTATGGTCTGACGAAAGGGCAGTTTTCTGCTACTGCTGATGAGGGCCAGAAGCTGAAATATGCTGGACTGAATGAACTGCCGCCTATCGATGTTTGCCTGGAAGCGGTGGTTGCAGATTGCGGCTTTGTGGCGCGCTCCTTTGCCGGGGATCCGCGCCAGGTGGAAGCGCTGCT
>CAZFWN010000349.1:1751-4399 GCA_964522745.1 uncultured Ktedonobacterales bacterium | reverse complement strand
TTGCCGGGCCGGATGGTATCGGGCTGCGCTTTGGAACTCGCCTGGGCGATTATCAAAAATAAATAAAGGAGAACTCTTTATGTCTCTAGCCGCAGACGTTGACAAGATTAAGCACGAACTGGCGAAGCATGACGACGAGATCATTGCTTTCTTGCGCGAGATCATCAAGATTCCCAGCTTCGATAGCCAGATTGGCCCAGTGGGCGATGCTATCGGCGCCCGCATGCGCGACCTGGGCTTTGATGAGGTGCGGCGCGACGCGATGGGCAATATCCTGGGCCGGGTCGGCTCTGGGCCGCGTGTGCTGGTCTACGACAGCCACATTGATACCGTTGGCATCGCGGACCGCAGCCAGTGGCAGTGGGATCCGTTCGAGGGTACGGTGAAGGATGGCATCATCTATGGCCTGGGCGCGGGCGACGAAAAATGCTCCACTCCGCCGATGGTCTACGCGCTGGCGGTGCTGAAGCGGCTAGGGCTGGCAAAAGATTGGTCGCTCTACTACTTTGGCAACATGGAAGAGTGGTGCGATGGCATCGCGCCCAACGCGCTGGTAGAGCATGAGGGCATCCGGCCAGAGTTCGTGGTAGTCGGCGAATCAACCAATATGGAAATCTATCGAGGGCATCGCGGGCGCATCGAGGTCAGCGTCACCTTCAAGGGGCGCACCTGCCATGCCAGCGCGCCGGAGCGCGGCATCAACGCCATGTACAAGGCGCTGCCCTTTATCGAGGGGGTACAGCGGCTACACGAAGAACTGAAATCTCGCGGCGATCCGTTCCTTGGCCCTGGCTCTATTGCTGTTACCAATGTCTCAACCAAGACACCTTCGCTCAACGCCGTCCCCGATGAGTGCAACATCTATCTGGACCGGCGCATAACCGTTGGCGACACCAAAGAGAGCGTGCTGGCCGAACTGCGCGCCCTGCCAGGAGGCGATGAGGCCATCATCGAAGTGCCGATGTACGACACGCCGAGCTATACCGGCTTTACCTTTCAGGTGGACAAGATTTACCCGGCCTGGGCGCTCCCTGAAGAACATCCGCTGGTGCAGGCGTCAAAGCAAACGACAGAAGCCGCCTATGGCAAGGTCGCGCCGACCAGCAAATGGGTCTTCTCGACCAACGCCACCTACTGGATGGGCAAGGCAGGCATCCCCTCCATTGGCTTTGGACCCGGCATTGAGACCTTCGCCCATACAGTACTCGATCAGGTGCCGGCGGCTGAAGTCGTCCAGTGCGCCGACTTCTACGCCACGCTGCCGCTCGTGCTGAGCGAGATGAGCAGGCAATAAGACAAGAGAAAGCGAATACCACACATGAAACGCGAAGCAGTAATAAGCGACCACGCTCCAACGCCCATCGGTCCATACAGCCCGGCCATCAAAACAGACAGCCTGATCTTCTGCGCCGGCCAAACACCCATCGATCCTGCCAGCGGGCAGTTGGTCAGCGGCGGGATACCAGAACAAACCGAGCGAGTGCTAGAAAACCTGAGCGCTGTGCTGAGAGCAGCGGGGAGTTCGCTTGAAGCGGTGGTCAAAACGACGGTCTTCCTGACGAGCATGAGCGACTTCGCCGCCATGAACGAGGTGTATGCCCGCTACTTCCCTGGCATCGCGCCGGCGCGCAGCACCATCGCCGTTGCGGGATTGCCGCGTGGGGCCAGTGTAGAGATTGAGTGCATCGCGCTGGCTGAGTGAGCGGATAAATCAGTACGAGGCGCTTGCAGCGCCGGCCACCGCGCCGGCCCGTAAAGAATAAGGGGGCATCGATGCCACATCTGGCAGTGGTTGCCATTGGCGGCAACTCGCTGATTAAAGACGGCGGGCACCAAACAGTGCCCGACCAATGGAACGCAGTGCGCGAGACGGCAACGCATATCGCCGCGATGATCGGGCAGGGCTGGAACGTCGTAGTCACACATGGCAATGGGCCGCAGGTTGGTTTTATCCTGCTTCGCTCCGAGCTATCGCGGGGCAAGCTGCATGCCGTGCCGCTGGATTCGTGCGGCGCAGATACCCAGGGCGCTATAGGCTATATGATACAGCAGGCGCTCCATAATGAGTTCCTGCGGCGCGGCATCCAGCGCGAGGCGATTACCCTGGTCACACAAGTGCTGGTTGATGCCAGCGACCCGGCTATTCAAAAGCCCAGCAAACCGATTGGGCAATTTTACTCTGAAGAGCAGGCGCGCGAACTCCAGGCCAAAGACGGATGGGCAATGGTCGAGGATGCCGGGCGCGGCTGGCGGCGCGTCGTGGCCTCTCCCCGGCCACAGGCGATCATCGAAAAAGCCTCGATCCAGGCCATGATCGATGCCGGCTTCATCGTCGTGGCCGTTGGCGGCGGTGGCATTCCGGTCACACGCGACGAGCAGGGCAATCTACATGGTATCGAGGCGGTTATTGACAAAGACCTTGCCTCTAGCTTGCTGGCCTCCAGCATTCATGCCGATCTGCTGCTGATCTCAACGGCGGTTGAGAAAGTCGCGCTCAACTATCGCAAGCCAGACCAGCGCGACCTTGATGTGCTGACGGCTTCTGAAGCAAAGCGCTACTTTGCTGAAGGGCAGTTTGCCAAGGGGAGCATGGGGCCAAAGGTCCAGGCGGCGCTAGAATACCTGGAGCGCGGCGGGCTGGCCGCGCT
>CAZFWN010000349.1:0-1651 GCA_964522745.1 uncultured Ktedonobacterales bacterium | reverse complement strand
AAGATGCAAATCTCGCACGGCGATACGCCAAAAGAGATTGGCAGGATTCTCGGCTCCTATGGGCATGGCATCGCCATCCGCCACTGCGATTGGGGCGAAGGCAACCAATATCTACGGGCAGTGGCCGAACACGCGCGCATCCCGGTGATTAACATGCAATGCGACTGGTTTCATCCCTGTCAGGCAATGGCCGATCTGATGACCGTTCGAGAGAAAAAGGGTGCCGATCTGCGAGGGAAAAAAGTCGTCATGTCCTGGGCCTACGCCAAGAGCTATACGAAACCGCTGTCGCTGCCGGTGTCGGTTGTCCAACTTTTCACCCAATTTGGAGCCGAGGTCACGCTGGCCCATCCTCCCGGCTTTGAACTGATGCCAGAAGTTATCAGAGATGCCGAAGAAAATGCGCGCCAGACAGGAGGCAGCTTCAGGATGGTCAACGACATGGATGAGGCTTTCGTGGGCGCCGATGTCGTCTATCCCAAGAGTTGGGGGCCGCTCTATGCGATTCCTGACCCGCAAGAATCGGCTGAGGCAATTAAACGCTACAGCAGTTGGATCTGCGACGAGCGGCGCATGCGCCTGGCAAAAGCAGACGCGATCTATATGCACTGCCTGCCGGCAGACCGAGGCGTCGAGGTGACGGACGCCGTTATTGACGGCCCGCAATCGGTGGTCTACGATCAGGCCGAGAACCGGATGCACGTGCAGAATGCGATCATGGCGCTGACGATGGGCGGACGCTAAGTGCAGCGTATCAAGGCGCGAAAGGTAGCGCAGTTATGACCTATCAGCAGATAGCAGGACAGGTCAAGGCTCCCGCCGGCAAGAAGGTAGCCGTTGGGCTGGGCGTCGATTTCGACGCGCTTTCCCTCTGGGATGGCACCTTTCATATGCTCTCGCCAGAATATCTGTCGCGGGGCGAGTTTGGGGCCGAGGTTGCTGCCCAGCGGCTGCTCCGGTTGTTTGACAAGCACCAGATCAAGACGACGTGGTGTATTCCAGGGCACACGGCGGATACGTTCCCCGATCCCTGCAAGGAGGTTATTGCCGCCGGGCATGAGGTTGCCCATCATGGATACTCGCACGAGAACCCAACGGAGACCGATAAAGGAACCGAGCGGCAGGTGCTCTTGCGCGGGCTGGACGCTCTGGCTCGCCTGGGCGTGAAGCCGCGCGGCTATCGCTCACCTGGCTGGGATGTGAGCGACCACACGCTGGACTTGCTGGAGGAACTGGGCTTCTCCTGGGATAGCAGCCTGATGGCGAATGACCTGCATCCCTATTACCCACGCCGCGTGACCCGGCCCTCGACGGTACACTATGGCAAACATGAGGTAGCAGACAAGGCGAGCGTTTTCGGTCAACCGAGCAAGATATTGGAGATTCCTGTCTCCTGGTATCTGGATGATTTCCCTGCGATGGAGTTTGTCTCCGGGCGGCCCGGTGGGCTGACGGCAATCAGCGCGCTGGAAGAGCGCTGGCGGGCCATCTTTGATTACGCGGCAACTGAGGAGCAAGGCTGCTGCTACACGCTGACCATCCATCCGCAAACGAGTGGCCGGGCGCATATGATCATGATGCTTGATCGGCTGATCGCCTACATGAAGGAGCAGAGTGCAATCTTCATGACGCTCAGCGAGATTGCCGACGC
>CAZFWN010000348.1:0-4403 GCA_964522745.1 uncultured Ktedonobacterales bacterium | reverse complement strand
ATGGTGATGCGCTGCTCGCGGCCCGTGCCCTTGTCCTTGGCATGCACGCTCACAATGCCGTTGGCGTCGATGTCGAAGGCCACTTCGATCTGCGGGATGCCACGCGGAGCGGGCGGAATGCCATCCAGGATAAAGCGGCCCAGCGAGCGGTTATCCTTCGCCAGTTCGCGCTCACCCTGCAACACATTGATCTCCACGCTGTTCTGATTATCGCTGGCAGTGGAGAAGACCTGGCTCTTCTGCGTTGGAATCGTGGTGTTGCGCTCGATCAGTCGGGTGAAGACGCCACCGAGCGTCTCAATGCCCAGCGAGAGCGGCGTGACATCGAGCAGCAGCACATCGCGCACATCGCCAGTCAGCACGCCCGCCTGGATGGCCGCGCCCACCGCCACGACCTCATCCGGATTCACGCCCTTGTTGGGGTCTTTATCAAAGACGCGGCGCACCAGATTCTGTACCATCGGCATGCGCGTCTGGCCGCCGACTAGCACGACCTCATCGATCTCGCTGGGGCGCACCTGCGCGTCGCTCAGCGCCTGCATCACCGGCTGGCGGCTCTTCTCGACCATATCCTCGACCAACTGCTCCAGCTTGGAGCGGCTCAGCGAGACGGTCAGATGCTTGGGGCCGCTCTGGTCCGCCGTGATGAAGGGCAGGTTGATCTCCGTCTGCATCGAGCTAGACAGCTCTTTCTTGGCCTTCTCTGCCGCTTCCTTCAGGCGCTGCAAGGCCATGCGATCCTGGCGCAGATCGATGCCCTGCTCCTTGCGGAACTCATCGGCCAGCCAGTTGATGATGCGCTGGTCGAAGTCATCGCCGCCCAGGTGCGTATCGCCATTGGTGGACTTGACTTCAAAGACGCTGTCGCCCAGTTCCAGCACCGAAATATCAAACGTGCCACCGCCCAGGTCATAGACGGCGATGCGCTCTTCCTTCTTCTTATCCAGGCCATAGGCCAGGCTGGCGGCGGTTGGCTCGTTGACAATGCGCAGCACTTCCAGGCCAGCGATCTTGCCCGCGTCTTTCGTCGCCTGGCGCTGGGCATCGTTAAAATAGGCCGGCACGGTGATGACTGCCTGCGTGATGCGCTCGCCCAGATACGCCTCGGCATCGGTCTTGAGCTTTTGCAGGATCATCGCCGAAATCTCCGGCGGGCTATAGCGCTTGCCCATCACTTCCACCCAGGCATCGCCATTCTCGGCCTCCACAACCTTAAACGGCACCAGCCGCTTGTCGCGGTCTACCTCCGGGTCACGATACTTGCGGCCCATGAAGCGCTTGATCGAAAAGATCGTGTTTTCCGAGTTGGTAATCGCCTGGCGCTTTGCCACCTCACCGACCAGGCGCTCGCCGCTCTTGGTAAACGCAACCACCGAGGGCGTCGTGCGCGCGCCTTCAGCGTTGGGGATGACCACCGGCTCGCCGCCTTCCATCACGGCCACGCACGAGTTCGTCGTCCCAAGGTCAATGCCAATCACTTTTGCCACGTTTTTCCTCCTCTGGTGAGGGCCGGCGGCTCTTCATTTGCGCGCCAGGAGAGACCCTCAGGCAGACTCTCTGTTATACAATAACTAGCTGTTTTCAGCTATTGTCTTTGCTTTTGCGACGCGCACCAGCGCCGGGCGCAGCACGCGCTCATGGAGTGTGTAGCCGCGTTGATACTCGGAGACCACCGCCCCATCGGGGTAGGCATCGGTCTCTTCATGGGTCACCGCCTCATGAACCGCCGGATCAAAGGGCTGGCCTGGCTTTGTCTCGAAAGGCGCAACGCCATACAGGCGCAGCAGACCATCCAACTGCATATAACTTAGCCCCACGCCTTGTACCCAGGAAAATTCGCGCAGTTCCATCGGCAGGGTCTCAAACGCGCGCTGGAAGTTATCAAGCATTTTGAGCAGTTCCAGGTAGAGCGGAACCGGCCCATATTTCTGCGCCTGCTCGCGCTCTTGCTCGGCACGCCGCTTGTAGTTTGACAGATCGGCCTGGGCGCGATGCCAGCGCTGCATATACTCGGTAGCTTTTTCGCGCTCGCGGGCCAGTTCGGCAGCCAGATCAGGAGCAGGCTCCTGTTTCGCCTCTGTCGTCGGCTGCTCCTGGATGGCTGCTTCGGCGGATTGGGTTGTTTCTGCACCCGCGTCAGGCGCCGCTGCTTCAGGGTTCTCTTCAGCCTGTTGTTCGTCTAGCATCATTGGCTATAACTCCGCCAGGAGATCATTCAATACTTCCGTCATATAGCGAACTACTGCAATTGCCCGGCTATACTGCATTCGTGTCGGGCCAACCACCCCTAGCACCCCGCTGATCTGGCCCTCGCGTCCATAGCGAGCGACGACCAGGCTCACATCCTTCATATCCTCAAATTCGCTCTCGCCACCGATAATCACCTGCACCCCACCGGCAGGCACCTGCGCAGCCAGCGCCGGGAGCAATCGATTCTGCTCTAACACTTCTACGACTTTGCGGATGCGCTGGTTGCGTTCATGCTCTGCGCCCAGGGTGGTGAATTCGGGCTGATTGAGCATTTGCAAGATGCCATCGTGATAGAAGGTTTCGGCAGAAGCAACCCCATGTTGAGCAAGCAGGCGCGCAATGGCGCGAACCAGCATCTGCTCATTCGTACCAGGAACCATATCCTCGGCCCGTCGCTCCAACTCTGGCCCTGTCAGATCGACAAAGAGCCGGTTGAGATGCTGCGAGAGCGCGCTGAGTTCATCCTGTGTGGCTGGCGCATCAAGAAAGAGGCGCTCCTGCTTGACTGTGCCATCCTGCAAGACAACGACCAGGAAGGCCACCATCTCTTGCAGCGCGAGTACCTCAAAATGCTTCAGGCGCCCCTCTGCCGCGCGTGGTGGTGTGATCACCGCCGCGCTTTGCAGGGCACGCGAGAGGACCGAGGCGGTCAGGCGGACCCACTCGTCAAGCTGATTCTGCACCTGATAGAACTGATGGCGAATCTGCCGCTGCTCATCCAGCGAAAGGGCCGATTCCAGCATCAAATGCTCGACGAAATAGCGATAGCCCAGATCAGTGGGGATGCGCCCCGCCGACGTATGTGGCTGAAAAAGCAGACCCTCCTCTTCCAGACTCGCCATCTCGTTGCGCACCGTTGCCGCGCCCCAGGGCAACAGATATTTGCTCCTGAGTGTTTCAGAGGCAACGGGCGTCGCCGAGCGGATATATTCTTCCACGAGGGAGCGGAGGATCGCTTCTTTACGTGGAGTGAGTTGCTTACCCATCTGCGCCGTCTACCTTACCACGAGAGCATGCCTGGCACTCTCCATGCCAGAGTGCTTGCGCCCACACAGCAGGAGTGTTAGCACTCTCGTATGTGGACTGCTAACACTCGTGAGTATACCATTGCTAACGCGCGATTGTCAAGGGTTTGAGCGGGGATAGGCCCTTTTACGTCAGCAGGTATGGCATAACCTCTGCCAGTATCTCCCCAGTATCAGCCAACTGCTCCAGAGACATCCGCTCTTGTACATTGGAAAGAAAGATCGCATGACATCAGAGACATCCCAGCAGAAGCAGCCACCGCTGCAAGGCAACTATTGGCTGACCGTCGTGTTTGTCCTCCTGGCGCTCTGCCCGGACCTCTTTCTGAGTACCGCCCTGGGGCTGCTCCAGAAGCCAATCGCCGCCGAACTCAGCGCGAACGTCAATCTGATCGCTCTGGCCTCCACCTTCAGCAATGCCGGCTGGGCCTTCGGCGCCGTGCTGGCTGCCGACTTTGCTCAACGCTTCCCCCAGCGCACCCTGATTGTGATCTACGAAAGCGCTTTTATCATTGGCTCGCTCGTCGTCGCACTGACGCCATCCTTCTGGGGCGTAATCTTTGGGCACACCGTGCAAGGCATGGCGACAGGCATGCTGCTGATCGCGGCGCTGCCACCGCTGATTACCAATTATCCCATCAGGCGCATCAATTCCACCGTCGCCATTATTGGGATCGGCCTCTTTGGCGGGGCCGCTGCCGGGCCGCTGCTGGGCGGCTTCGTCGCTCAGACCGGCGGCTGGCGCGAGTTCTTTGGAGCAATGGCCGCGCTGGGCCTCCTCGCGCTGATCCTCGCGCTGCTCGTGCTGGGGCCGAAGGGCGGCCTCAACCCCGGCCTGCCCTTTGATGCCATTGGCATCGCGCTGGCCCTGGTCGGCTCGGTGCTGACCTTCTACGGCGTTGGCGAACTTGGCTCCCACTCCTATCTGTCGCCGCTTGTGCTGGTTCCTGGCGCGCTAGGCATTCTGGCGATCATCGCGCTCATTCTCTACGAATATCACGCGCCCAACGCGCTCATGCCGGTTAAGCCCCTCTCCACCACTTATCCCGTGATCGGCATCCTGAGCGCAGTTGTCTCTGGCGGCGCCTATACCGGCATGCTGGAACTACTCTTTCTGCTGTTACAGCA
>CAZFWN010000347.1:0-4424 GCA_964522745.1 uncultured Ktedonobacterales bacterium | reverse complement strand
CCTCAGGCTTCCACCAGCGCCACATCAAGCTCATAACTGACGCCGGCCTGCTGGCTGCGCAGGTCGGCAACATGCTCGATCAGGTCGTCAAAGCGCACCTGCACGCTCACACCCTGCGGATCGGTGAAGCTGAGCGCGCTGGCGACTTTGGCATACGACGCCCAGAGGGCATCGCGGTACTGCTGGCCGCTCAGCCCGGTGGGCGTCCCATCATATTTGGTCAGATCGTTGCGCGCCAGCACCGTGAAGCGCCAGACGCGCTTGCCCGGCCCCAGGTCCACATAGCTCTCGTTGCCATCGGCGCGCACCGTCGCCCGGCGCACACGCGGGCGCTCCAGCAGATAGCTGCCCGGCTTGACCAGATAGCCGCTGCCATCCAGAATGACCTCGCAATCAACGTTCACCGCCGGCATGGCTGCCTCCCGCGTGCTTCTCGCCCTGCCGCTCAACGTGGCCCTCATCGGTCACGCGCAGACCACGCCGCGCCAGCGAGCGCTTGATCGTCTCCACCAGCCGCTGCAAGCGCTGGTTCTCCTGCTCCAGCAGGCGCATGCGCTCTTGCAGCGCCTCCACCTCAGCCTTATACGCCTGGGCCACGCGCTGGTAGATTTCCTGCGAGGTGCTGGCAACCGTCTTTCTCCAGGCTGCCCAGCCCGCCAGGCCCACCAGCAGCGCGGTGACCACATTCACCCAGCCCAGCGCGTCCAGCCCATGCTCCAATAGTGTAATCATCCTCTTCTTCTCCATTCTTGCCTCTTCCGACTCCACCTCTTCTATCTTTATCTTGACTACCTCTTGCCTTTATGATATACTTGTATTCGATTGTTGGAAGAGAACTTCTCAAGAGAAACTCGGCAATCCTCAACCGACAAGATGAGATGTGTGGCTTTGTCATCTCCTCTAAGGAGGAAACTCATGAAGCGGCTGGCATTCCTGGGCGGCATCCTGGTCACGATACTTCTCCTCGGCGCGTGTGATTTTGGTGGTCCGCCTCCATGCACAACCAATTGCACGACGAACTATAACTATACCCTGAATATCACGGTGAACATCCTTGCGCTGGGGGCTTCTCCAGTCGGTTCATCCAGTGCCGCGCTGGCGCTGCCTGCCGATCAGTCCTCGCAACAAATCAAATTGTCGGTGATAAAGCAGGATAGCGCGTCGGGCGCGGGCTTTACAGCCTTCAACCTTCCGAGCGTCACCTATACGCTCGATACCAATGATCACAACTACAACTGCTATAAAAGCGAGAAAGCCCAGGTCGGTCACGCGCCCAACAAATATCCAGGCACGTATCTCGTCGCCTTCCCCCAATGCGGGAAGCAGGCCCAGACACCCATCGGGCGAAACACGCTGGCAGCAGCCAGCAGCGGGCCATCAGTGCTTGTCTTTAGCTTCAAGGATCAGCCATGCCTCACGCTTTCCGGCGGGTGGACGCTCTGCTTCCCCAAACCCTGAGCAGTGAGCAAGGCGAGTGCAATTCCCCTTATAGCGGGCGGCGTCAGCTATGCTATACTAGAGCCAGCAACACACACCCGTTTTTGAGAGGATGAGCTATGCCAACCGAACAGCAAACATTGGCCGGGCGGCTCCGCGCCGCTCCGGCTGAGTTTCGCGCCGCCGTCATCTCGCTCGATGATCGCGCCCTGCGCCACTGCCCGGCGGAGGGCGAATGGTCGGCCATCGAAGTGCTGGGCCATATCATCGACAAAATGGGCGCCTGGACCGGGCGCGTCGAGCGCATCGCCAGCGAGGACTATCCCCTGCTGCGCAGCTACGATCAAGATGCTTATGTGCGCGAGCATCGCTACCAGCAGCGCGCTCTTGAGGGCATGCTCGATGAACTGACCCAGGCGTGCAATCACTTTGCCAAAGTCGTAGAGCAGCTTCCCGACGCCGCGCTGAACCGCCTGGGCAAGCATGAAGAAGTCGGGCCAATGACCCTACGCGAGTGTATTGTAGCCCCGCTCGATTCCTTGCCGGGCCATCTGGCACAACTGCGCGCCGCCGCCCAGGGCTAGGTTGAAAGAACATCGATGCTTGCCGTTGTTCGCTGGCTGGAGCGCGCCCCATCGCGCCTCTATGGCTATCTGCTGCTGCTGCCGCTGCTGACCGTGCCCCTGACCCTGGGGCTGGCGCTGCTCTTGCAGACCGGGCCGCCAGCGTTGCATATCGACCCGGCCAACGGGAACTATCTGCACGACCCGACCTGGCCGGTCATCCTGACGCCAGGGCTGCTCAATCTGCTGCCCTGGCTGGCGCTGCTGCGCGCCAAGGCGCTGAGCCGGCGCGCGCGCTTTCACGCGCGGCTGGCCGGCGCGCTTGGCCTGCTGCGCCTGCTGACGCCCCTGGCCGTCTGGCTGATTGCCGCACCCGACCCTGAGATGGTCGCCTGCCCAAACCTCCAACCCTGTGCCCTGGATGCCGTCGGCTGGGCCATCGGGCTAAGCATCGCACTCTGGGCCGCCACCCTGCTCTGCTGGGTCGCCACCCTTGCGCGAGAATAGGTCATCACCATTCCACCCAATCCAGATTGACGGCCACATTGCCCGCGCCGGCCAGCGGCAGCCAGATCAGGATGCCTGTGCCCGGTGGCAGCAGCGCCTCGGCGATCTCTGGCGTCCATTGCAGCAGCGCGCTCGCCGCCAGCGAGAACGTATCGGTGATCGTCGCGGCAGCCGGCGCCGGGCCGGCATTGCTGGTGGCTTGCAGAGCCGCGCCGGGCGTAATCGCGCTGGTGCGATGCTTGTTCAGGATCGGCACGCCCGTCCAGCCAGGATTCGCCGTGATAGAGGCGATGGCCCCAAAGGCGACGGCGCTGTCCGCCATCAACTGCACCCCGTAGAGCAAGACCATACTCTTGCTCGTCGCCGGATTCCACAGCGCCACCCCGGCGTTGCCGGCTCCGGCCAGCGCCAACTTGCCGCTGGTGCCTCCAAACGCCTGCCCCTGCGGGATCAGCCGCTCGATAAACGCTGCAACCGCCTGGTTCCCCAGGCTATCAATAAATCCTGACATCTCTTGCTCCTTCCGACCCACATCAAGCACCCAGGTGCCTGCAATCACCCCACTCAGGGCGTTGCCTGCCCCCGACGGGCGCGCTAAATGAAGGTAATGGAATACGCAGCATAACGGGAGGGGAGCCGAGCGGCTCCCCTCCCGTATTTCTGTACGCTATCTTGTCTCGTCGCTAGAGCTTCTGAAGAATCGCGCCCATTTCTGACTCATTGAAGGCGCGCAGAGTCTCGCTGCGGATGTTGCCCATCTGACATGAGCCAAGGATGCTCGCCATCACTGCCTGCTCATCAGGGGCGTCAATCACCGACACATTGTCGTAACGTCCCTGTGTCCAATAGAAGCTGAGTACCTTGACGCCATGCTGCTCACAGTTAGCACGGAATTGTTGTTCGCGTTGAATAGTATCTTTGACATTCTTGAGTCCCTGGTCGGTCCAGTTCGCCAGGATAACATAGCTTGCCATCTTCCTGCTCCTTCCGGTGGCTTGCCTCAGCCCACGAGGCTGAGGCGTTGATCGCGGGCGGCACACACTTCTTCCGCCCGCCGCAAAACGTGGGGAGCCGTTGCAACATCAGGGCCAGCCGCTCACGGCTTGCGGCCAGCGAGCAGATTATGATTCAGCGTGGCGAAGAAGGCGCCTTGCTGCTCGATCTCTTCTAGACTGCGATGCCAGCGCTCCAGTTCCTCTTCCGTCAGGCGCCCCTTTGCCAGCGCAAACGGCTCAACTTTCTCCAGCCAGCCCAAGCGCACCAGCGGATAGCTGGTGAAATATTGGGGCCGCACCTCAACGGAAACATCCAGCAGCCCACGCTGCTGGAACAGCCTCAGCAGCCGCCGGGCGGCATAACCGCTGCGCACCCAATCGGCGGTGGCGCGGGCGATCCGGCGCTCTAGCTCAATCTCGTCGCTGTCTATGGAGATGGTCGCGTAATCGGTCTCCAGCACCACGATCCAGCCACCTGGCCGCGTCACGCGCACCATCTCGCCCAACGCCCCGGCTGGATCGGCCAGGTGTTGAAAAAGCCGCTCGCTGCGCGCGGCGTCAAAGCGATCAGCCATAAAAGGCAGCGTGGCAGCGTCGGCCTGAAGATGCTGTACCTGGCTCGCCAAACCAGCAGCGGCGGCGCGGCGCTTGGCCTCGGCCACCATCTCCTCATCGTAATCAACGCCAACAACCTCGCCGCGCTCGCCCACCAACCCGGCCAGCGCAATCGTATCCGACGCCGGCCCGCAGCCCACATCCAGCACGCGAAACCCCGGCTGCACGCGCATCGCCGCGTAGCTCAACTGCTTATCCTGCCGGGCATGTTCCGCCGCCAGTTCCAGATACGTCACATCCACGTAGCCAGCATACGCTTTCGGATCAGCCATAGTGCCCTCCATCTGTACCGCCGGCTTCCCTGCTC
>CAZFWN010000346.1:0-4429 GCA_964522745.1 uncultured Ktedonobacterales bacterium | reverse complement strand
ATACGCTGGCAAGAGAGCCGAAGCCGTACCCGCCGCCTACACGAGTCAGGACTGTAGCAACATTTTGCCAGATGGCACCATCTGCGGGGAACGAGTGCCCAAAAGCCTCTCCATGCGGACCCATATCTGCCCGGCCTGTGGCTACGTCGCTGACCGGGACCATAATTCAGCGAGAGATATTTTCTGGGCCGGGCAGGCCCGTCAGGGAGCGCGGGCAGTAGCCCACGTGATGAACTGAGAAGCCCCGGCGTTTACGCCTGGGGAGCATGTCACCATCCTTGACAACGGACCTGGCTTTGCGCTATCATAGAGGGGCCACCTGATGATCCCAGTGTATCTTGCCGGCGTAGCTCAGCGGTAGAGCAGCGGTTTCGTAAACCGCAGGCCAAGGGTTCAAATCCCTTCGCCGGCTCCCTGGTATAACCCGCTCACACCATTGGTGTGAGCGGGTTGCTCTTTCTGCTGAGTTACTGGTTGCACTCCCTTAACCAAATCTTTATATATTCCTGATACCTTTTCCCTGCCTCTTTACGTCGCGCTGATTGCCGCTGCGGTATCTTTTTCTTGGAAGTCCACCCAAGAAAGAAGAAATCTATGAACACGGCAGTAGAGGCTGGAAGCAGGTCGCTCCTGCTGGCTGATCAGTCATGTGAGGAGCAGGTTCGGAGCCTGGTGCAACACGCTCAGGAATTCATCTATCAATACTATGAAACCGAAGCTCCCTGGAGCGGACCCGCTTGGTGGCTGACCTTCAATCAGACCGGGGACTGTCTGCGTGATGCTCTGGAAGAGACCCATGTTCGCCGCTGCTCGCTGCAACTGAGCGACCAAGAGGTGGAACGGGCATATACCATCTTGATTCAGGTGGCCTACTTTTTCGAGCCTGGCGGAGTCGCTGAATGCTTCTTTCAAGAGCAGGGATGGGTCAAGGAGGAGACGGCGGCGGATGGAGCGTCGGCCCCACTGCCAGGGAACTCCCTCTCTCCCCGCTCCATCTGGTATATGTGTCTGCGAGTGGTCAGCCAGACCAGATGGGTCGCGTTCTGCCTGGCATACAAGCGTTGGCGACTGGTCTTTGCCCATGTTCTTTTTCTCTCTCCCAGGGTGTCAGCAGGAAAGAGCGGGAGACACGATTGGCAGAATTGACAGTGGGAACCACCATGAAGGGGGTACACCGTGCAACGCAGCTTAAATAGTGGTGGATGTGGCGGCTATCCAGCTTGCATGTATTGCATCAATATGATAGAATCCTAACAGAACCTTAGGTACATGCTCATTCACTGGACCAGGGAGTTATGAGTCAAGGCGGCATACATTTAGGTGGGTAGCTCAATTAGGCAGAGCAGCGGTCTCCAAAACCGCAGGTTGCAGGTTCGATTCCTGTCCCACCTGCCCATTTCCCGATCCCTCTCAGAACCATTCCTGAGAGGTTTTTTTGTTGCTTATTGTGATAGCTGGTTTTGAGACGAGCCTGTGTACCCCATACGGCCTCTGTCATACTCAGATGAGACATGGAGCGTTTCCATGTCGGGAGCGCTGGCATCTTGTTGGTGTGTTTCGTTCGTCGGCTGGAAGCCGGCGCTAGAAGCGCATGCTGCCTTAAAGAGCGCGTCGGCCTGGATTGTGCAGGCCAAATGGGAGACCGAAGGAGGGGGCGCGCTTGGCGGAAAGCGGCTGAGGTTGTTGTTCCGCTCAGTGAATGCCCAAGGAAGCTGCCGCCAGAGGCGTTGTCTGCCCGCTAGAAGGGCTTGGTAAGGACGTGGCGCAATCTCATCTCTCGCCTGGTGGCTCAGCTGCCAGCGCGATTCCACGCCGCCCGTCTCCGGGCGTGGTTCAGCACCTCTGGCGCGATCCCGTGCTGCTGCTCGCCTTCCTGATTGCCGGGGTGGTGATTTTCTATCAACTGGTGGTGACCATCGTGCAGCCCGCGTGGTTGGGCGCAGTGACCGACTGGCTGCGCGCAGTGCTGTCCTGGCCGGAACTGCTGGTCGTGGTCTTGGTTAGCTGGCGACTAACCCACCTGCGCAGCCCGGAGATACGTTCCTGGTGGATGTTGAGCGCTGCCTTCGTCTCCTATACCATTGCGCGGAACTACTGGACCATCGATAATCGTTTTGTCTACCCCAATCACGTGCCGTTCCCCACGTACCCGGATATTTTCTTTATTCTGCAATACCCATTCTTTTTCCTGGCGCTTATCCTGTTACCAGGGGTGCCGCCTTGGGGTGCACGCGTGCGCGTCATTCTGGATTGCCTGCTGTTGATGGGGGCTGCCAGCGCGCTCTCCTGGTATTTCATTCTCGCCCCGATTTATCTGCAAAGCGGAGAATTACTGTCTGGCAAGATCGTGAATCTGGCCTATCCGCTGGCGGATCTCTGCCTGCTGTTTGGTCTGACGGTGGGGCTGATCTATCGTCAGTGCCACCTTGCCCGCGCGGTTCTATTGCTGCTGATCGTGGCTGTTGTCTGCCTGGTGATTGCTGATTCCGGGGCGGCCTACATCATCTTGTATCCTGCGCACTTCTACGGGACCGGCCATCCTTCTGATTTGTTCTGGATGTCCTTCTATCTGCTGGTGCCGCTGGCCGCGCTGGTAGAACTGCGTCTCACCGAGCGCCGGGCAGCCCATGCTCTTGAGACGCGCACCCAAGAGCGGGAACACCCGCCGGTGCGACGCCAGGACTTCAAAGAAGCTGCCCGCTTTCTATCGCCGTTTGCCGCCGCCTTGCTGGCAAGTGTGGTGATTGGCTTCCGAGCGATCATCGAGCCAGTGCTGCCGATGTCCCCGCTGGCGCCCAGCCTGGTGATCTTCGGGCTGCTGCTGCTGGTGTTCGCCCGCCAGGGCGTCACCCTGCTGGAAAATGCGCAGCTGCGGCGCGAGCGTCAGGCGGCGCGGGCGAACGAACTGGCCGCCCAGGCCCGTGAGCAGGGCGTGCGCGAGGCCAACCGGCAGATGGAGGCGTTCCTGGGCATTGCCAGCCATGAACTCAAGACGCCGCTGAGTTCGATTCTGTTAGGCTTGCAGATGATCCAGCGGCGCCTACAGCGCCAGGCGAGTACCCAGACAGTTGTTGAAAAGGAGCGCGATAGCGCATTTGTGACGTCGCAGGGCGCGCTGGAGATGACTATTCAGCAGCTAGGCCGGCTCAACCGGCTAGTGAACGATCTGGTGGACATTTCGCGCATCCAGAGCGGGCGGTTGGAGTTCAAGTTCAAGCCGGCGGACCTGGCGGCCATTGTCGAACTGGCTGTCGAGGAGCAGCGTCAGGCGGCCCCTGAGCGGAGCATCCTGCTGTGTCGCCCGTCCGCCGGGACGCTGCTCGTCTATGCCGATGCCGAGCGCATCGGGCAGGTGGTGACCAACTACCTGACCAATGCCCTCAAATACTCTGACGAAGCGGCTCCGGTACGGGTGGGTGTGCAGGGGGAGGGCGAGCAGGCGCGGGTGTGGGTGCGCGACCAGGGACCAGGCATTCCTCCTGAAGAACAGGCAAACATCTGGGAGCGCTTCCATCGGGTGGCAGGCATCGAGGTGCAGAGCGGCTCTGGCATCGGCTTGGGCCTGGGGCTGCATATCAGCAAGACCATCATCGAGCGCCATCACGGGCAGGTTGGCGTGGAGAGCATCCCCGGCCGGGGCGCCACCTTCTGGTTTACCCTCCCTCTGAGAGATCGGGCGGAAGGCACGCCTGAGTGCGAGGGCGAGACCCTGAATTCAGACAGAGGCGCCGCCGGGCAGGCGCCACCAGGCTAGCAGCCCTGATTTGTCCTCTGCACCCCCTCTCTGCTTGTCAGCAGTTTGGCGCGTCTGGCCGCGAGATTTGGCCCCAAATGTGCTGGAATATAGCCAATGATTTTCTCTCTGCTCGTTTCAGACGCATGACGGAGGCGCCGTCAGAAAGAAGAACACTATGTTCAGAAGCGCGCTCCCAACACTCGTTGTGGCTGATCCCGATCCGCTTTATCAGCGTCACTTGAGCAGCCTGCTGCGAGAGGGCTTTCGCTGTATCGTCACGAGCAGCCTGCGGGAAACCTATCAGGTGATCGTGCGTGAGCAGCCCAGCCTGCTGATCCTGGAACTCAATCAGCCAGATGGCGATGGGCTAGCGCTGATTGAGTTCCTGCAAGCGGACCCAACGCTGAGGCGCATGCTGATTGCCTGTGTGACCTATCGGGCTTCGCTGAGGGATAAACTGCTGGCCTTTCGAGCGGGGGCCGATGATTATCTGGTCAAGCCAGTCGCCCCGCGCACCTTCTTTGGGCAGATGCTGCTGCTGCGGCGCAGCGGGCATATGGCTCGTGCCTCTGCCGGAAGGTGAACACGGCCTTTTTGTTTTATCTCCATGCCGTTTCCTCTCAGGGCAGCCCTGGGAGGTTCTTTTGTTTCCTCTTGCGGTGAGCGCGGCCCTCGCTTATAATCGCAAGGAAA